>JBGTAT010000448.1:0-2637 GCA_041749755.1 Terrimicrobiaceae bacterium
CTCACCGGCGCCCTCGGCCGGCTCCTCGCGGTCGCGGAAGCCTACCCCGACCTCAAGGCCAACCAAAACATGATGCAGCTCACCGAGGAGCTCACCTCGACGGAAAACAAGGTCGCGTTCGCGCGGCAGGCGTACAACGACTCGGTCATGTCGTACAACACGAAGCGCGAATCGTTCCCGACAAACATCATCGCCGGGATCTTCCAGTTCCAAGCGGCCGAGCTCTTCCAGATCGAAAATCCGGAGGAAAAGGTGGCCCCGAAAGTTTCGTTTTCATGATCCGGCCGGCGCGATCCGCGTTTGCGGAAATGGCGGCGACCGCGCGGGTTGTCCCGGTTTTTACCGAGATCGTGGCGGACGGCGACACCCCGGTATCGGCGTTTGCGAAGCTCGGCGGCTCCGCGCCGTCGTTCCTGCTCGAATCGGCCGAGCAGAACGACCAGGTCGGACGGTTTTCGTTTATCGGGTTCGACGCCCACGCGACGTTCACCGCCACCGGGAAGACGGTGACGCTCACCGAGGAGAAGCTCACGAAAACGTACGAGGCCGTGCGCGACCCGCTCGACGAGCTCGAGCGCTGGATGGACCGCTTCCGCATGGCCCCGAACCCGGAGCTCCCGCCGTTTTGCGGCGGGGCGGTCGGCTACCTCGGGTACGATTGCGTGCGGTGGTTCGAACCCACGATTCCGGAGCCGCCACGCGACGACCTCGGGATCCCGGACATGTTTTTCCAGGTCACCGGATCGGTCGTCGTGTTCGACCACAAGCGGCGCCGGATCCTGATCGTAGCGAACGCGTTCATCGACGACCGCGGGATCGATGCGGCGTACGATGCGGCCTGCAACCGGATCACCCAGATCCTGCAGGCTCTCCAGCGCCCGCTGGCGTTCGAGCCGATCTTCACCGCGACGACCCCGCCGGCTACGGAGAGCCGCTCGAACACGACCCGCGAGGAATACCACGAGATGGTCCGCCAGGCGCAGGAGTACATCCGGGCGGGCGACATCTTCCAGATCGTTCCCTCACAGCGGTTCGAGACCGAATTTGCAGGCGACGCCCTTGACCTTTACCGGTCGCTGCGGTTCGTCAACCCGTCCCCCTATATGTTCTGCCTTCGCTGCCCCGGCGGGTACTCGCTGGTCGGCAGCTCGCCGGAGGTCCATGTGCGCCTCACCGGGCAGCTCGTCGAAATCCGGCCGATCGCCGGAACCCGCCCGAGGGGCGCCGATGCCCGCGAGGATGCCGCGCATGCGGAGGATCTCCTGGCGGATCCGAAGGAGCGCGCGGAGCACCTCATGCTCGTCGACCTGGCGCGAAACGATGTCGGCCGCATCGCAGAGTTCGGCACGGTGAGCGTCACCGACTTCATGTCGGTCGAAAAGTACAGCCACGTGATGCACATCGTGTCCCACGTCTCCGGCCAGCTCGCCGGCGGGCGCAGTGCCTACGACGTGATGCGGGCTACCTTCCCGGCCGGAACCGTCTCGGGCTCCCCGAAGGTCCGCGCCATGCAGATCATCAGTGAGCTCGAGAACAGCAAGCGCTGCTCGTATGCGGGCGCGGTCGGCTACTTCGGCTTCGACGGCAACCTCGACTCCTGCATCGCGCTGCGCACCGTCCTCCTCAAGGACGGCCGCGCCTACGTGCAGTCCGGCGGCGGGGTCGTCGCGGACTCGACGCCCGAGGGCGAATACCAGGAGACCGTCAATAAGGCGATGGCAGGCATGCGCGCCATCGACCGCGCCAGAAAGGACACATGATCCTCGTCATCGATAACTACGACTCGTTCACCTATAACCTCGTCCAGTACTTCGGCGAGCTCGGGGCGGACATCCGGGTCAAGCGGAACGACGAGGTCACGCTGGACGAAATCTCCGCGCTCGCCCCGGAGAAGATTTGCATCTCGCCCGGCCCGTGTACCCCGAACGAGTCGGGCATCAGCTGCGACGTGATCCGCCAATTTGCCGGGAGCCTCCCGATTCTCGGCGTCTGCCTCGGCCACCAGTGCATCGGCCAAGTCTACGGCGGCGAGGTCGTGCGCGCAGACCGCCTCATGCACGGAAAAACCTCCCCGATCCACCACACCGGGGAAAACGTTTTTGCCGGACTGCCGGATCCGTTTGAGGCGACCCGCTACCACTCGCTTCTCGTGAAGCGGGCGTCCCTGCCGGACTGCCTCAAGATCACGGCCGAAACCGCCGAGGGGGAAATCATGGGCCTCGCCCACCGCGAACTCCCGGTCTTCGGCGTCCAGTTTCACCCGGAATCCATCCTCACCCGCGAAGGGAAAAACCTGCTGAGGAATTTCCTGACCTCCTAAGCCGATGCCGCGGCGCGATGACCCGTTGGAGGAACGTGCGGTCGCCGAGGTGCGGGAAATTTATGCCGAGCTCGCGCGCCGTCCGCTCGTCCGCGACTGCCAACTGACGACCGGGTGCTGCCGGTTCCAGCTTACCGGAAAAGTCCCCCACCTGACGAAGGGTGAGGCGCTTGTCGCAGCGCGCGGGTTCAAGGCGACCGGCCGGAAGGAACTTCCCGCGAGCGCCGACGGGGCCTGCCCGCTCCTCCACCCGAAGACGTCGCGCTGCATGATCTACGAGGCGCGGCCGTCCTTGAGGAGGACGGTGCGCAGCGCGA
>JBGTAT010000449.1:0-3136 GCA_041749755.1 Terrimicrobiaceae bacterium
CGCCATCGACGCCAAGCAGGCGGACGTTTTTGACGTGCTCGCCCGCGGCGGCGAATTTGACCTCATCATCCTCGACCCCCCGTCGTTTACCAAGGCCCGCGCAAAGGTCAACGAAGCTCTGCGCGGCTACCGCGACCTCCACGCCCGGGCCGCCAGGCTGCTCAGCAAAGGAGGCCTCCTCGTCAGCTTCTCCTGCTCCCACCACGTCGCCTCCCACGAGTTCGAGGAGGCCATCGCAGAGGGGCTCCAGGATGCCAAACGCAACATGCGCCTCCTCCGCCGCATCGGCCAGCCCCTCGACCACCCGGTCGTCCTCGGCATCCCCGAAACGGAATACCTCAAAGGCGTCGTGCTCGAAGCCATGCCAGGACGCTAGCGCCGCAAAGTTGCATAAGTCATATATGTCCTATAGGACCTACAAGTCCTATACGCCATAAGCCGCCTACACTAGTTCCTGAATTGTGGGCTTGTCTCCGGCACCAGTTGCAGGCATGGATATTTCCCGTGGTGCGCCTCATCTCGATTTTAGGATTTTTTTGGGTTCTTCTCGGTGTTCTGCCTGCCCAGACACCGACACCGACGCCGGACACGCCGTCCGACCGCGGGGTTTGGCGGGCGGAGCTGCCGGGGGGTACGTTTGTTGTGGCGCTTTCGGCGATCACGTCGGTGAGCAGCCATGAGTACGTCGTGGACAACACGGCGCGGGTGACCGAGGTGACGGTGGCGACGGCCGGGTCGCTGATCGGGCGGTTCTACTATTTGGAGCCGAACGTGCCGGAGGCGCCGGGGGGGATCGGGCAGTCGGCGATCACATTTATGCAGGACAAGCTGACCGAGGGGGCCGAGCGGACCGGGACGGATGCCTGGAAGAAGGTGGTAAAAAGCTATCCGGCCTCTACCCATGCGCATACCGTGGAATACCGGATCGACTCAAAGGAGGTTCTCCAAAAGCTCTATAAAAACGTCGAGACCGCCTGGCTGCGCGGGCGGGGGGACACATTCAAGCCTTGAACGCCGCCCGGCATCCGTCCAATCTTTCCGCACCTGCTTTGAACCCGTCCACGCAATACAAACCCAAACACGAGTGCGGCGTCTTCGCCGTGTTCGGCCACCCCGACGCGGCCCTTCTGACCTACTACGGGCTCTTTGCCCTGCAGCACCGCGGCCAGGAAAGCGCGGGCATCGTCTCGGCGAAGGGATCCGACCGGACGTTCCAGGCCCACAAGGACATGGGGCTCGTCTCGCAGGTTTTTCCGATGAGCGAACTCGACCGCCTTGTGGGGACGCGGGCGATCGGGCATGTGCGGTACTCGACCACGGGGTCGAGTAACAAAAAAAATGCTCAGCCATTCGTCGTGGATACCGCGCGCGGCCAGCTGGCGATCGCCCACAACGGGAACCTGGTCAACGCGGCCTCCCTGCGCACCGAGCTGGAGGCCCGCGGGTCGATTTTCCAAACGACGGTCGACAGCGAGATCGTCCTGCACCTGCTCGCGCAGCCCCGCGGGACCGGCGGTGGGCTTGCCGCGCTCCGGCACCTCGAGGGCGCGTTTTCGATCGTCCTGATGGGCGAGCACGAGATCGTCGGGTTCCGGGATCCGCACGGGTTCCGTCCGCTCTGCCTCGGCAAGGTGGACGGCGCTTATGTGCTGGCCTCCGAGAGCTGCGCGTTCGACCTCATCCACGCGGAGTTCATCCGCGACGTCGAGCCCGGCGAGGTCGTCATCATCGACAACAACGGGATCCGCAGCGAGTGGCCGTTCAAAACCGGCAAGAGTGCTTTCTGCATTTTTGAGTACGTCTATTTCGCGAGGCCCGACAGCAACATCGGCGGGGTGAACGTCAGCAAGGTTCGCGTCGAGATGGGCCGGGAGCTGGCGCGCAGGCACCCGGTCGAGGCCGACCTCGTCGTCCCGGTGCCGGACTCCGGGATCTTCGCGGCCCTCGGGTTCGCCGAGGAACTCGGGATCCCCTACTTCCCGGCGTTCGTGCGCAACCACTACATCGGGCGCACGTTCATCCAGCCCACCCAGCTGATCCGCGATTTTAACGTCCGGGTGAAGCTCAACTTGATTCGCGAGGCGGTCGAGGGCAAGCGGGTCGTGGTCGTCGACGACTCGATCGTGCGCGGTACGACCGCGCGCACGCGGGTCATCAACCTGCGCGAAAACGGGGCGAAGGAGGTCCACATGCGGATCAGCTGTCCGCCGCACAAGAACGCGTGTTACTACGGGATCGATTTTCCGGATCCGGAAAAGCTGCTCGCCAACCAGTGCACCCACGAGGAGATCTGCAAGTACCTCGGGGCCGACTCGATCGGCTACCTTGATGTCGAGGGCATGGTCAAGGCGACCGGCCGTCCGCACAACCAATTTTGCATGGCCTGCTTCAACGGCGAGTACCCGGTCCCGTTCGACGCGACGTTTGACAAGCTGATCATGGAAAACCGCCGGCACAACGCGCGGCTCCTCGAACCCGAAAGCAACCGCCTGCTCTGACCCATATGCCTCGCAAACTGAAAGCCTACGCTGCCGCCGGTGTGGATGTGGACCTCGGCAACCGCGTCAAAAGGGGAATCCACAGCCTGGTGAGCTCGACCCATGGGCCTGAGGTCCTTGGAAAAATCGGCGGCTTCGGCGGCCTGTTCCGTCCGAATTTTAAGGGGCTGAAGGATCCCGTGCTCGTGTCGAGCGTGGATGGGGTCGGGACGAAGCTGAAGGTCGCGTTTGCGACCGGCCGGCACGACACGATCGGCCAGGATCTGGTCAACCACTGCATCAACGACATCGCCGTCATCGGCGCCCGGCCGCTGTTTTTCCTCGACTACATCGCCGGAGAGAAGCTGAACGCGCTCGTCTTTCGACAGATCCTGAAAGGCTTTGCCAAGGCGTGCCGCGAGGGCGGATGCGCGCTGGTCGGCGGGGAGACGGCCCAG
The DNA here is from genome assembly GCA_041749755.1 of Terrimicrobiaceae bacterium. Lineage (GTDB taxonomy): Bacteria > Verrucomicrobiota > Verrucomicrobiia > Chthoniobacterales > Terrimicrobiaceae > QYQL01. The sequence continues at coordinate 2,936 of JBGTAT010000449.1, forward strand.
ATGCCAGGGATGTACCATCCGGGCGAATACGACCTCGCCGGCACGATCGTCGGGGTCGTGGACCGCCAGAAAATGCTCGACGGCTCGAAGATCCGGCCCGGCGACGTTCTGGTCGGGCTGAAGGGGAACGGACTGCACACAAACGGGTATTCGCTCGCGAGGCATGTCCTGCTGGAGCGCCTGCGACTCCCGCTGGACCGC
>JBGTAT010000450.1:0-3917 GCA_041749755.1 Terrimicrobiaceae bacterium
GCGGGCCGCATCGTGGACAGCAACGAGTGTCGGGCTTGTGGGAGCCAGCGCGTGCAGGCCGTTGCGCACCGAATCTGCCCGCTCGGCTCCGCCGGGAACAACGAGGCGGAATTTTTTATACGGCGCGGCAAGGGCGGCAAACTCGTCGAGCCGGGATGCCGCGCAGACGAGCGCGCACGGCCCGATGTCATCGCAAGCCTCGAAGGCTTCAAGCGACCATGACACGAGCGGGCGCCCGGAAAGCAAGGCGGTCGTCTTATCAAATCCCATGCGGCGGCTGGAGCCAGCCGCCACTACAAGGCCGGAAGAGCGGATGGATTGGATCTTCACCGCCTCCAGGAGCCTGATCCGCCGCGTGCGCCGCTCCACGAGCCAGAGTTGCGATTCCACGATGCAGAGCCGCCGCGCGCACCGTTCCAATTTCCGGAGCCACGATTCCAAGATGCCGATCCGCCGCGTGCGCCATTCCAATTTCCAGAACGGTTGTTCCAGGAAGAGGAGTTTCCGCGCCATCCATTCCACGAGTTTCCACCCCAGCCCGGACGTCCGTAGACGGCCCCACCGTAGAATCCGGTCCCACCCCACCCGGCGGAGGGAAATGCCGGCCCGACGTACGCCGGGCCAGGGCCGTTGGAAACGTAGCCGACGCAGCCGGACTGGATGAGGAGGAGGCCGGCGGCCAGGGAAGAAACGAGGGTAAGTTTGAGGGTGTTCATGGCCGGGTTTCGCGTTGCATCACTTTGTCAAATGGAAGCTCGCGGGCCTGGGCGGGCGGGCGGAAGACAAACTCGGACGCCCGGAGCCACGGGCTGAGGTTCCAGCCTGAGAAATCGACGAGCGTGCGGGGCATCCCGGCCCGTTCGGTGTACGTGACAGCGAGCCGCATCGGGAGCGCCCGGGGACCGGCCTCGATCCAAATTTCCCAATCGACTCCGTCTGCGCGGAACGCCAGGTGGTCACACGCGATCCCATCGATCGAAGTACGCCCGACAACCATCGCGCTGGTCAGGTCGCTGGAGAGCGCAGCGTAGGGGTCGCTGAAGAGCAGGCCGGCCGTCGCGAAGCGAATCCCCGTCTCCTCCTCCACGCCCAGCAGCATCGCATCGATTGTCGCCGGAGCCTTGGCCACCGAGTAGATGTTCGTCTCCGGCGCAAACGCGGCAACGCGCGCACCATCATAGAAAAATTGGAAGTGCGGCGCGGATCCGGAAAATTTTGCGCGGAGCATGTTCGGCCGCTTGATCGCCACGTCGCTTGTCGAGAAGAGCGTGAGGAGCTGTCCGCTCCGCGACGGAACCTCAAAAGCGGTGCGGGCGCGATAGCTCAAAGATTTTGCCGCAGCCAGGCGGTCGCTCATCTTTTTGAGCACCGACAGGGCCTTCGGATCGAGCGGCTTGGTGGCGGATTTCGCCGGCAGGGTACCGCAAAAAAGCAGGACTGCGGCACAACCGAGGACGTTCCAAAATTTGGGTCTCATAGGGTTTGTGAGTTCATACCACCGGGGTGAACGTCCGGCTCAAGGGAGAGCTCATCGGATTTCCCCGGACATGGCAAGATATTGCGTCGGAGTTTCCGCGGTCCTTGGACGGCCGCATTTTGTTCAACCAGATGGTGCGACCGGCCTGGCGCGGTACTGTCCGGGCGTGCATCCCATCTGGCTTTTGAACGCGCGGTTAAACTGCGAGATCGTTCGGAATCCGGCGGCGAAGGCGGCCTCCCCGATGCTGAGCCGCGTGGATTCGAGCAGGCGGCAGGACCGCTCGACGCGCAGACGGGCCAGGCACGCGGTAAACGTCTCGCCGGTCACCTTACGAAAGCGGTCGCTGAAATAGCTGGGATTCATCTTCACCGCACGCGCAACCCGGGTCAGCGTCCAATCCTGCTCGACGTCGGCGCGCATCATCCGCACCGCCTGCTCGACCGCCGGGTACGTCTCTTGGATCGGCCGCCGGGGCAGGGAGTCGGAAAGCTGGCGCGCAAAAATTTCCAGGAGGTGGACGGCGGACTCGTAATGTTTCGGGTCGGCCGAGCGGGCGGCCAGGAGCGCGCGCTCGCACGCGACCGGATCCAGCCCGTGGCTGGTGACAAAGCGCTTCACCTTCGGCCACTGACGCTCAGCAGAATTTCCCAGGAAGACATGGCCTGTATGCAGGAACGCCAGGGTTTTGCCCCGCACCCGAACCGGCACCGACGTCGAGGTCATCCCGGCAAAACACTCCGCCGTCCGGGAGGGTCCATCCCCCTGCAGGCTCGCGTGCGCATCATGGCAGGACTCGCACGAGCGCGCGGTCAGGCGCAGGATTTTGCAAAAATCCGGGGCTCCGTCCGGGATCCGGTACTCCCCCGGGGCCAGGATGTCGAGCGGGAGCCCGGTCAAACGCTCAAAAACCTCCTGAAACTGCCGGAAGAGGTCGTTTTGAGGGACGTGCGGGGAAACGCTCATAAAGTAGCCCGTTGTACTCCGATCCCCCGCCCGCTCCAACCCAAAACCGATGGGTTTTCCAAAATCCTGCGCAGGAAATCGAAACAGGTGCGGAGACGCGGCGTCCGGGATTCCCTAGATTTAGATCATAGAAATGCGCTCCGCGACCGCTACATGAACGTCCTCTACCTCACGATTTTTGTGAGTGTGATGCTCGCGCTCTTCTTTGTGGCCGGGTTCCTCTACCACCACGATTTCTCCGGGGGAGACCCGTTGCGCGACAGCCTGCTCCCGTTTCAAAAAGAAAAGCGTCCGCCTGCGGACGGCGCACCAAACGATCATGAAGACAAAAACAATTGAGTTCAACGACCGGGTGGTCCGGCAATTTATGCTGGCCTCGGTATTCTGGGGGATTATCGCGATGGTGGCGGGGGTGCTGATTGCCGCTCAGATGAGTTTTCATGTCCTGAACTTCAACACGTCGTGGCTGACGTTCGGCCGCCTGCGGCCGCTGCACACGAATGCGGCGATCTTCGCGTTTGTGGGGAACATGATCTTCGCGGGCATCTACCATTCGACCCAGCGACTGGTCCGGGTCCGGCTGGCGTCGGACTTTCTCTCGCAGCTGCATTTTTGGGGGTGGCAGCTGACCATCGTTGCGGCCGCGATCACGCTCCCGCTCGGGTTTACCCGCGGCAAGGAATACGCCGAGCTGATCTGGCCGATCAACATCGCGGTCGTCGTGATCTGGGTCGTCTTCGCGATCAACTTTTTCTGGACGCTGGCGATCCGGAACGAAAAATCTTTGTACGTGGCGATCTGGTTCTACATCGCGACGATCATCACGGTGGCGATGCTTTACATCGTGAACCACCTTCAGATCCCGACCAGCCTGACCCATGCGTACCCGATCTTTGGCGGGGTACAGGACGGCCTCGTCCAGTGGTGGTACGGGCACAACGCGGTGGCCTTCTTCCTGACAACCCCGGTGCTGGGGATCATGTACTACTACATGCCGAAGGCGGCGGAGCGGCCTGTTTACAGCTACCGGCTGTCGGTCGTGCACTTCTGGTCGCTGGTGTTCATCTACATCTGGGCCGGCCCGCACCACCTTTTGAACACGGCGCTTCCCGAGTGGCTGCAGTCGCTGGGGATGATCTTCAGCCTGATGCTGTGGATGCCGTCGTGGGGCGGGATGATCAACGGGCTGCTCACGCTCCGGGGTGCGTGGCGGAAGGTGGCGACGGACCCGGTGCTGAAGTTCTTCGTCGTGGGGATCACGTTCTACGGGATGAGCACGTTCGAGGGGCCGATGCTCTCGATCAAGTCGATCAACGCGCTGACGCACTACACCGACTGGACGATCGGCCACGTGCACAGCGGGACGCTCGGCTGGAACAGCTTCATGGCGGCGGGCATGTTCTACTGGCTGGCCCCCCGGCTCTGGAACACGAAGCTCTACTCCGTAAAGCTCGCCGACCTCCACTTCTGGATC
>JBGTAT010000451.1:0-6755 GCA_041749755.1 Terrimicrobiaceae bacterium
AAAACCGTGAAATCACATGCAAGTCGTTGAAAAACGAAGGTTCTGAAAAAATCGCGGGCGAATCCTGCCTATATGTTGTGGTGTTTTGGAGGGTGCTTTGATGGGCTTCCCTCAAACGCGCTCTTTCCGGACAGGCCCTAATTTTCGGACTATTCGCTTGCACATACTTCTCAATCGCTGTTTGGACACGAAATCTTGGGGTTCCGCAATGGGGGCAAAATGCAGCCTCGCTTGAAACCTTGCCTTTGCATTCTATACAATTAATTAGCATATCGATAACAAGAGAGTGAATCGCAACTTCCAATGCAGCACGGGTTTGATTGGCTCTGAGCAAGAAGATGATTTTTTAACTATTCAGCAAGAAAGAGGTGCGGTTCTTCTGCATTAACATTTATGTTTGAATGAGACCTATTTCCTCGGGGCTTTCAATCGAAGTAAACCACTCCCCGGCGAGCAACGAGCCGGTTTCACAGATCGCCGGCTCGTCCCTGACTCTGGCTCTCGGGGTTCCAACTAAATCCGCCTCGCTGGCAAGATGTCCCGCGAGTCGGGAGAGGAGGAACCGGAAAGATGTCTGGTTTGAGAGGTGGGAGGAATCGCCGGATTTTGACTCGTTTGGAGCCACAAGGACGGAGGCGCACGAGTAGAGGTGTTGCTCTACCATCCGCTCGCAGAGAATCCTCATCCGCTGCTGGTAGGAGGAAGAGTGAAAGACTTTGTCCGTTGGGAAGTGTGGCGACTTGGCGCTGACGGGTACGCGCGAGCCAGGTGAATCCTCGACGAGAATGAAGTAGCCGAGGAATGGCGAGGCTCCTCGACCAAACAATCCCTCGCTTTGGGCCTTTCGAAAATCGTATCCGCTCCCCATGGCTTCCTCGCACCGGTTATTGGCATTGTTTCCGAACGACGGTCCGCAGAGGGATTTCAATTCAAAGGCGGCCAGGAGTCGCTCCTGAAAAATGATGAGCAGGTCCCATTGTTTCGTGGGCCGGAAAAATCCCGGGAGCACAACCATCGTTTTTCCTCGATGCACTTCGCATCCCTCCGGGCCATGACGCTTCACTACATCGACAATCATGTCGCGGAAGGCGTCCAAGTTCTTGCCGCCCGTAACGGCACCCCGGTTCCCCTGGTCAACCTTTCCGGTTGCCAGTTGTTTTTTGACTGCATCGCGCCGACCACGCCAAAAGAACCGAACGGCCTGGCGGAGGCGGTCTTCGTAGGTGATCAATGTGGTGGCCATGGCTGGTTATGCAGTCAAGATTGCGGGGTCCAGTTGGTCCCATTCGCTTGTGGTTAGGCCGTAGAGTTTTTGAATAACGCGATCTTTCTCGCCCTGCGACGGTGAGCGCGAGGCAGCGAGGGCATCTTTCTTTAGGGCCTTGTCCATTTCCTCGAACCGAGGGATCCGGATGCGGCGGAGATACTGGGCTTGGAATCGGAGAAAATTGCCGCGCATGCGCGGGCTGTAGGCCGCGATAAAGGCGTGGGCGACGCGGCTGCTTAAGATCATCTGGAGAATATGCAGATCCCAGGAATCCGAGGTGACAAAATACAGGTTGTGATGCGGGTAGTAGTGCCCGGCTTCCAAGACGACATGGGCAGAACCTTTGATGTCGGGAATGAGCAGCTTGGGTGTGTTGGTCAGCGGAGCATGTATTCGGTCAATCGTTCGGAACCAGCCATTCGGGTTCTTGGCAGCAACATTTCGTTTTTGGATCAGACCGCGATGACGTTCGATATAGGCGCGGAACTTGGGATATTCGTCAGGGTTGACGAGTCCGCCATCTGTCTCGAACGGGTTGAGAACAAACAGCCCGCCCCACTCGACCCGGCCATGTCGGATATCCTTCGTCGTAACGAGCGGAAGTTTGCGCTTGGGTTCGACGTCGAGAGCGGAATCAGAGCCGATGAAAATAGCATCCGCACCGGTGGCAACCCCGATGCCGACTTTGCAACCTGCCGCTTCCAGCGTGGGAAAAGTGGCCTCAAGTTTCCGGATGATCGGCATGCCCCCGTTTTCATTGAACGACCACGGCTCATCGTTCCGACAGATGCCAGTGAGGACGGTGACCTGAGGGTGTTTCTTTGGGGAGGTCAGCGCCTTCGCCAGGGGAACGAGTGCTTCCTTGGAGATCGCCGGACGAAAGGCCACGCGTGTCGTATCACCGTTTCCCTTGCGGATAACGGTTACGGCCGGGTACGCATCCACTTCGTCAAAGAATGCCGGGCATCCGGTGAAATCAACGTACGATTCCAGGTGAAACCCCGTAGCGACAATGTCGCGCAGCGGACCACCATATCGGTTCTTCATCCAGCGGTCGGCGCAGATGAACCCCAGCCGGCCGTTGGGTTTCAGGAGTTCGAGGGACTTCTCTATGAATGCGACGTAGAGGTCGGCACGGTCAAAGAGCGAGCGCCAGCGGGCACGATACGCCTTGAGTAAATTCTTCGGGAGGTTTTCCAAACGAATGTAGGGCGGGTTGCCCACAACATGCGAAAACGTACTGTCCAGCGGAACGGACAAAAAATCCTCATGGAGCAGCCATTTATTCAAGAGCCTCTCGGTGGCATCCCGGCTCCATCCATGGCCCAAGAGAAGCGCTTTGAGGCGGTTCCGGCAGACCTGCAAGGCCGCCCGGTTCACCTCGACCGCGCAGATGCAATCCTCGATCGCCAAGTCATCTGGGCTGACCCGAGAAAGTAGGCGCTCGACAGCGGGCAGAAGAAAATCTCCCTCTCCAGCGGATGGCTCCAAAAGTCGGAACGATTCTAGCAATTTGGAGTCCACCCATCCTACGGCATCGAGGACGAACTCGGCTACCTCGGGCCGCGTATGAATAGCCCCCCGATCCTCGGCGGCCGCGTCCGAAAACACGCTGAGGGCATCCAGCGAAAGCCTCGCCTTCGGGAAAAGGTCTGTTTGAAGGACATCATGCATCGCGGTGGAAAGAACCTATAGCGAAGGAAGGGGCGGATGAGAAACCAAAACCGCGGAAAACGGGTGGCTCACACGAAGCCACGAAGGATTCTTCTCTCAGTCTTGTGAGGCGGGATTCTCATTCTGAATTCTTCCACCGAGAGTCCTCGGATCTCCACCGTCTTGTGCGGGCTGGTCTGCCCGGTCACCACGGATACCGCGTCTTTCGACAGCTCAAGATGTGCGGCAAGGAGCTTGCAGAGCCGTTGGTTGGCGCGACCATCCTCGGGCGGGCACTGCACGCGAATTTTGAGACTCTGGCCCAACCATCCCACGATCTGGTCGCGGGAGGCGTTCGGAACGGCTTTGATGTCAATCTTGCAGGTGTTCATGGAATGGCCAACGTTACGAGTTTCAGGCGCTTGATCCTAAATTCCGCAGTTAAAAAAACCGTAAAAAAAGAAATTTACCATGAAGTAGCGGAAGAGCAGGAAGTGGGGAACGGTTCGGTGAAATAAAGTCGTCGGATTCACCTGTCGAATGAACTCCCTCTGGCAGTCTTGTTGGGCGCATCTCGGAAAGTTGCACAAAAGGGCTCCGGCTTGAGGAATCTTGTTTGGAGTTCCGCCTTGAGGCGGCTGGCGGGTGAGGTGGCCGCCCAAAAGGCACCGCCTAAAGGCGGAACTCCGAACCCGGAAGTCCTCCGCCTGACAGATGTACAACTTTCGGAGATGCGCCCGTCTTGTTCACAAACATCTGATACCAAACTCACAGCGGGATAGGTATAAAAAGTGGGGCACCCCGGCGGTGCGCCCCTACCAATTATTGGTAGGGATGCCTCGCCGAGCCGTCCGTTGATTTGACCTGCTTCGATGGTGAAATGGTATAATCTTCATGCTCATCAAGAGCTTCATGGTGAATCCAACTGTGATTTACAGGATAAAATCAAGCTGGTGATGGCAGCAGGTTTTCCTCCGTCGCTTGAAAGGGGAGATTTTTACAGACCGGGGCTACTGGCGGCGCAGCGATTTCTGAACGACAAACGAGTTGTCCAGAATATCGTAAATCCGCTGCACAGGCAGGACGCGGGTCCCGGTGTAGTCGAGGTTGCCATCCTTCCCGATGATCGCGATCGCAAACCCCCGGTCGACCTGGAGGCTGTATGCGGTTTGCGGGCCATCGGCGGCGAGCAGGAATGGGATGTTCGAGCGGACGACGCCCGGGGCCTGCGAAAATGCGGCCACGCAGACCGCTTTGTCCGCGGCGATGCGTTCGTACATGCTCTGGAGCTGTCCGACCTGCGCCCGGAATGCCCACTGGCGCGGGGAATCGGCGATAAGAAGGATGACCGGCCGCCCGAGCAGCGCCTTCGAGCTCTTCCGGGCACCGGTCGAATCGACCCAGAAAAATTCCGGGGCCGGGCGGACGACTTCGGCCCGGACGAGCGGCGCGCAAAATGCGATGAGGATAGCAAAAAGGACGGTCTTCATATTTTCATGAGCTCCGCCTCTTTGTTGGCGGCGTGCTTGTCGATGTCGGCCACGGCCTTGTCGGTGAGCTTCTGGATTTCGGCCTCGGCATCCCGAAGGGAGTCCTCGGTGAGGACGCCATCCTTCTCCAGTTTTTTGGCTCCCTCCATCGCGGTGCGGCGGCAGGCGCGGATGCGGACCCGCGCCTCCTCGGCGAGGGACTTCACGGTTTTGGCGAGGTCGCGGCGGCGCTCCTCCGAGAGTTCGGGGATCGGGATGCGGATGATTTTTCCATCGACCGCCGGGTTGATGCCGAGCCGGGATTCGTTGATCGCACGCTCGATGTCCTTGACGGTGGATCCGTCGAACGGCTGGATGACGAGGAGCCGCGGCTCAGGGGCGGTGATCAGGGCGAGCTGCTTGAGCTTCATCATCGACCCATAGGCAAGGACGTCCATATTCTCGACCAGCGCGGGCGACGCCTTGCCGGTTCGGATCGAATGGAACTCGTGGGTCATGAACTCCACGGCTTTCTCCATGCTCTCCTCGCCCTCAAAAATGACTTCTTCGATGCTCATACAAGGTCTTCGGGTTTTTCGGAGACCAGGGTCCCCACCTTTTCTCCGACAATCGCGCGGCGGATGTTGTCCGGCTGGTTCATATCAAAAATGATGATCGGCATCTTGTTATCCATGCAGAGGCTGAACGCGGTCGAATCCATGACCTGGAGGCGCCGCGCGAGCGCCTCGCTGTACGTGATGTGCGGGAACTTGACGGCGTCCGGGTTCTTGACCGGATCCGAATCATACACGCCGTCGACTTTTGTCGCCTTCAGGATGACCTCGGCGCCGGTCTCGTTCGCCCGCAGGGCGGCGGTCGTATCGGTGGAAAAAAACGGGTTTCCGGTCCCGGCGACAAAGATGACGACCCGTCCCTGCTCGAGGTGGCGGATCGCGCGGCGCAGGATGAACGGCTCGGCGACATTGTGCATCTCGATCGCCGTCTGCACGCGCACGTTTACCTTCAGGCCCTCGAGCGCGCTCATCAGGGCCAGTCCGTTGATCACCGTGGCCAACATCCCCATGGAGTCGGCGGTCGTCCGGTTCATCCCCCGGTGGCTCGCCGAAAGCCCGCGCCAGATATTTCCTCCCCCGACAACCACCACGAGCTCAACCCCCATCTTTTGAACCTCGGCGATCTGCCCGGCAATCTGGGCGACGATCTGCGGGGAAATGTTATCGCGGCTGCCAGGCTCGCGGAGGGCCTCGCCGCTCAACTTCAGGACGACTCGTTTGTATCGCGGAGTGGAAGAGATGGACATCAGGGATGCTGATCATCCAATCCGATCAGGAGGGAACTGAAAAGGACAAATCGAATTTCCTTCCGGGAACGATCGGGCACCCCCGCAAGAACTCGGCGGCCGACATCCGCCGCCGGCCTTCGAGCTGCATTTCCCGGATGACCAGCGATCCGCTGCCGGCTCCCACGGCCAGCCCGTCCGCCGTCGCCGCCAGCACAGCTCCGGGTTCCCCCTCCATTGGCCCGCTGGTGGCGGAATGGATCTTGAGGACGGCCCCGTCGTCCCACCGCGCGGCGGCCCCCGGCCAGGGGGTCATCGCCCGGACCCTTCGAACCAGCGCGTCGGACGATTCCCGCCAGTCGAGTCGGCCGTCCTGCTTTTCCAGCTTGGGAGCATACGTGGCCAGTGACGAATCCTGCGGGCGGCGCGGGGCTGCATCCTCGAAAAGCAGGCCGAGCGCCTCCTCGAGAGCGGCGGCCCCAAGTACGGCGAGTCGGTCGTGGAGTTCGCCGGCGGTCTCGTTTAACCCAATGGTCAGCCCGCGCTCGAGGAGGATGTCCCCCGTATCGAGCCCCTCATCCATGTACATCACCGTCATCCCGGTCTCGACATCCCCCGCCAGGATGGCGGCCTGAATCGGAGACGCCCCCCGATGCCGCGGCAGCAGCGAGGCATGCAGGTTTATGCACCCTATGCGAGGGATTCCCAGCACCGGGGCCGGTAGGATCTGGCCGTAGGCTGCGACGACCATCACATCCGGGTCCCACGCAGAGAGCGCGGAAAAATCCCGGCGGATTTTTTCCGGCTGCGCGACCGGGATCCCGCGCGCCAGCGCCTCGCCCTTTATCGCCGACGGCCGGGGCTTCAGGTCCCGCCCCGCCGGACGGTCCGGCTGTGTGATGACCCCGACCACCTCATACCTGCCGGAATCCACCAACCAGCGCAGCGCCGGCAACCCGATGTCTCCCGTTCCACAAAAGACGATTTTCATTTGGCCGGCGGGGTCAGGTCAAAAGCCCGCCTGGCGGACGCCGGGGGGCGCGCCGGGGCCCGCAGCAACCGCTAC
>JBGTAT010000452.1:0-1800 GCA_041749755.1 Terrimicrobiaceae bacterium
GGCCATTCGCGCGTGAGAAGTCCGGGGTCAAACGCCCATGGCAAGTCGCAGACCCCCATGATGTTTTCCCGCGGCTCCCCGCCATCAAAACCAGCCACGGCAACCCGTGCGCCAAGGAAGGACGGGTGTTTGCGCTCGATCAATACGAGCGGGCTCAGCTGCTTGAAGGGGGCCGAGCAGACGAGCAGATCACTGCAGACATCCGGGGGAAACGCACTTGTGCGGACCCCGGTGGTCGGCCGGTGGAGGACGGCATCCATGGCGGGGAGGTCGCCGAGGATCTCCCTCCCGAGCGGCGTGAGGCCGGCGATCTCCAGGCGGTCGCGGCAGCGGGTCAGGCGAAGGTCGGGCGCAAGCGAATTGCGGTAGGGAAAGGACTTCCCCGTATGCGGTGTGTCGCCAAGAAAGACCAGGCCTCCGCCAGCCGCATGGAAGCGAAGAACCCCTGCAAAAGCCTCCCCCAGCTCCCCGTTCAGATAGGGTAAAACGAGCACGTCGGCGCGCGCCCTTGTCAGGCCTGCGAGCCCGGCCAGGTCGAGGGTGAAAAATTCCGTCCCCTCCCCGGCGAGCGCCCGCGCGACATCCCGGGCGGTATAGCTCGGAAGCGGCGCAATGGCAGGATCCTCAAGGATTGCAACCGGCTTCATTTTTCAGGATCCATGATTTTCCTCTGCCGGCGAGCGGCTAGCGGGCGGGCTTTTCGACGGATCCTCCGGGCTTTGGGTCCGGGCGCAGCAGCCCGAAGAGCGCCATCATGCGGGCCTGCGACGGGATGGTGCCCTCGTTCATGGTGATCGCAAAGTGGGCGTCGGCGTAGGTGTAGAGGGTGGCGAAGTCCTCGCGCAGAGGGGGGAAGGCGGTTTCCTTGACGCCGTAGCCTTCGCCCTTTTGGTTGGGCCCCTGGACGTGCATGCCGGGGACGACCTCTCCGAAGTGACTGTAGCGGCTGTTGTGGAGGGGGGCGCGGACGGTGCGATCGCCGAGCCCGGTGATGTAGCTGCGGCCGAGCGGGTTGGTGCCGAGCGTGTTGTCCACCGACCGGATGATCCACTCAAGATACTTCGGGTCTCCCGTGAGCTTGTAGGACCAGAGGACCGGATCGATGGCATTCGGGTAGGCCGCCGCGCCCCAGACGATGGGCGCGTAGGGGTGGCGGTAGCTTTTGTAGGCGAGGGTGCCGCAGAGGGCGATGTAGTCGTCGGCCCGCCGGACGATCGCTTTCCGGATGGACTCGCGGACCTCGGCGTTGCAGAGCTCCGGCGGGCATTGCAGGTAGGCCCATGCGGCGGCCTGCTGGTCGTAGAGGTTCCAGACGTCGGGCTCGGCCTCGGGGTGGCGCTTCCAGACAGCGACGTCAAGAAAGTCGGCATTGTAGCGGGGACCTCCGGTGGTGTGCAGGAGCTCCGCAGCGGCATAGGCTTTGGGAGAGAGGAAGCGCTTGGCCAGCTCGCCGGGACCGCCCGGAGATTCGGGAGGGTGCGCGTTGGCCCAGCGATACGCCTTCTCGGCCCTCGCCTGCCATTCGTCGGCCTGGGCGGTCTTTCCGAGCGACCGCCAGATCCGCGCGGCCTGGGCAAACGTGCCGGCAAAGACGAACGAGGCCTCGGCGTCGGGCGCGTACGCAAAGTCGCCCAGCGTGTCGAGCTCCACGGTGGTGATGAAGTTGGGATCGCCGTTCGACTCGGTGCCGGCGCGTACCCCCCCGTCGTCCATCTGGAGCGCCGGCCACAGCTTCAGCGCCCAGGCGGCTTCGTCCAGGATGTCGGGGATGCCGTTGCCCGCCTCGGGCATGGCGAGGTC
>JBGTAT010000453.1:0-3746 GCA_041749755.1 Terrimicrobiaceae bacterium
ATGGCGGGCTCGGCAGGTTTCTGTGCGGCAGGTGACTCGACGGCGCGCGGGGTGGGGGATGCCGCCGCAGGAGGCCTCACGGGCGGAGGCTGGAGAAGGACCAGGTAAAAGACGCCGGCGATGATGGTGAAGGCAAGAACGATGGGAAGCAGGGTTTTCATCAGGAATTTTTCAAGGGGATTTTATTGGCGGAGACATCTTCAAAAACGCAATCCGTGACATCTTCGAGGTAGACCGGAGGCCGGGCGTCAGGCTCTCTGGTTGAGAATCGGCATTTCCGGAAGACGATCCCCCGAACGTGCCTCAAAAACAGCGCCCAGGATGGCAACGGATGGAAGCTCGGGAACTCGGGATACTCGGTCTCCTGCTCCGGCACCGGGGTGTCGGAAGGAACCTCGCCACCAGGAAACTCGATCCGCACGTTTTCCATCGAAACATCCTCCACCGGATGGCCGGGAACGCCGGTCACAATCACGCCGGCCTTGCGGGGAAGTTTGCCGTAGAGCAGATACCCCTCCTCCCAAACCCGGATCCGGATGTTGCGGAGCTCGATCCCGCGGATGCTGCCGACCCCGCGCTCGGGCTCGTCGTCAAAGTACCGCCGCAGGCGGGCACCGAGCCGGATAAAGATCGGGCCGGAGACATTGTCCATGATGATGTTGTCGGCCACGACGTTCTCCATCCGGCATCCGTCCATGCTGATGAGTTTGATCCCCCCGCCCTCGGTGTTCCGGATGACGATATTGCTGAAGAGGATGTTGCGGAAATCGCCGGCCGACTCGGTGCCCAGCTTGAGCGCGCCCCACGTGCTGCAGATCCGGCAGCCGGTCACGAGGATATCCTCCGACGGCGTCGCGCGGGTCGCCTTGATGCAGATCGCATCGTCGCCGGTGTCGAGGTCACAGTCGGAAATCCGGACCCTCCGGCACGAATCGATGTCGATCCCGTCGTTGTTTCCGTTCGTGCGGCTGCGGATCGTCACGCCATGGATGAGGACATTCTCGCAGCCCAGGTAGTGGCTCACCCACCCTGGGGAATCTTTGAGCGTGATGCCGGTCACCTGGACATCCTGGCAGTTGATGAACCGGACCATGAACGGCCGGCCGTCCTCCTCATAGCCGAAGGCTCCGCCATTTCCGTCGATGCAGCCTGTGCCGGAAATTGCCGTTCCGACCGTGTCCTTCGCATAGATCAGGCAGCGGTTCCGGCTCTGGCCGACCGCATCGGTAAACCCGCCGGCCACCGGAGGATAATCCGCAATGTCGGGGCTGCCTTTCAGGACGGCGCCATTTTCCAGGTGAAGCGTCACACGGGACCGCAGCGAGATGGTTCCGATCCGGTATTCCCCGGCGGGAACCAGAACCGTTCCCCCTCCGGATGCAGCAACCGAATCCAGCGCCAGCTGGATCGCCGCAGTTTGTGAATGCTCCGTGCCGCAATGGGCACCGTAATCAGTTATTGATTTCATCATAAAAATTAAAACGGGGTGCGGATCGGCACCCTCCGGGAAAGGCGGAATCCGTATTTGCTGCGGGCGTCCTCCAAGCTGAGGGCGCCGGATTCAAACCGTGAGAGGGCGTCGTCCCGGTCCTGCAGGATCGTGAGGCTCACCTCCGCCCAGGCCAGGGGAGAGCCAGTGTAGGCGGATCCGTCGATCCCGGTCGCGGTGCCGGAGATCCGGACGGACTGCAACGTGGTTCCGCTTACGTTGGCTGCAGCCTGATTACCATCCGGAAAAAACCGGACCTGAAAATCGATCACATTTCCGACGACAAAATCATCCAGGGAAGCCGTGAGGGCGTTGAAAGGAACGGCAAGGTTCGTCTGGCCCAAATAGGTGGCGAAGGTCTCCTGCGCAGAAGCCGCCGACCGGTAGAGCCCGTAAATCGGGCGGGCCCCGCCGGGGTTGATCGGATCCTGGTGGATGAGCCGGTACGAGATCGCGCGGGCCTGCGCGAAGTCTGAGGAATTCGTGGCATCAAACCCTCCGGAGCTCAGCATGAGGAGCCGCGCCACATTCGTGACTCCGGCAACATCCTCCTTGAGAACCTGCAGGTATTCATACGCATTTCCGGTGACGGTCAGCGACTCGAGGTCCCGGGTGACGAGGTCCAGTGCCGTCGAGGCCGCGTTGTTGGACAGTAGGACGTTGTTGGACTTTCGCGACACCGCCATCGACTGGCTCACAATCGAGGTGAGGGAGACGAGCACGAGCGCACCCACCGCAAAGGCCACGAGCATTTCGACCAGCGTGAAGCCGGACTGACCGCCTTCCCTGCAGGCCCGCCTCACACGAGGGGACCCCGCGGAATTATTGGGTGGTCCAAGCTTCATCGTCCGGGGCGGGAAAACTCCTCAATCCGTTGTTTAGCCAGGGCGAGGCTTACTCCGGGATGCTCGGCTTGGAACATTTTGATCGCCGCCTCCAGGTTCGCTGGATCCCTCGCCAGCGCCTGAAGGTCGGGGGATAGATCGTGACGGCATTTTTCCGGACTCTTTCGAAGCCAGGAAAACCCGGTCAGAAGGGCCGCAATAAGAAGAAGGCCGGCCGGCAAGACCCAGCGCCACCATCCTGGAAGCGAATGCGAGGGAAACCATCCAGCGATCATGCCGGCAACGGTCAGCAGGGCAAACGTTCCGATCAGCATCGGGAGATCCCGCCAGCCGAAATTGCTGATGCGAAACGAACGGGCCTTGCGGTCGAGGCGGAAATCGGAGTCGTCAGGTTTCATAAAAATTTCCTTCCGGCCCGGTTAGCGACGGATCGTCGAGTCATAGGTAAAAACCGGCTGGAGGTTGGTGATCGAGCCGCCCGGGGCGGGGACGGAATAGGCGCGGATTTGGAGTGCGAGGACGGCCTCGTTTGTATAAGCGGCGGCGGTCGCGGGAAGATCGGAAGCTGATGGCCGGGCGATCACATTTCCCGAAGCATCCCGGAGCGGCATGTTCGGCGAGAGCGCAAGCGCCAAGCGGTAAAGGCGGCCCGAACGCCCGCTGGCCGCCGCCAAAAAGGTCGAATCCGTCCCCAGTCCGTTCGTGAACGACCCGTTGGTCATCGCAAACGAATAGATCTCCGGAGCGGAGCCCGGGGCTTTCACCCAGCCGAAGACATTCGTGAACCCGGCCCCTCCGTTGGTGGCCTGGAGGTAATCTCCGAACGAGCGGGTGACCCCCATGATCTCATGCTGCGAGAGGGTCTCGGCATTCGACCGCAGGGCGGTTCCAAACAGCCCGAAGATCGCGAGCAGTGCGATGCTCACGATCCCGACCGCCAGAACGATCTCAATCAGGCTGAAGCCCGCTCTGCCGGATTTCATCATGGCGTTGGGATTTCTGAGGCGTCCGAAAAAAATGTCGGCTTCCCCATCTTGTGGAGGAAAAACCCGGAGCGCGACTCGCTGCCGGCCTCCTCAAAGACCCCGCCCCGCAGAGTGCCCTTGGAAAGAACAAACTGGGCCCTTCCGGCGGCCTGGCCGTTCGGGTTGAACTCAAAGTATTCGTACGGCCCTGCTGAGGCTCCCCCGGCCAGGCCGGTGATCGTCCCCGCGGCGTGCTTCCGGCTGGCGTCCTGGTTGTAAAAGGCATTTCCCGGCAGCTGGGTCCATCGCGAGACCTGCTCCCACCCGTTGCCGGCCTCGTTGCGGACCACGACCGCAATCCGCCGCAGATAGTTGTCGGGCTTCGCCGGATCGTACACCGTGTCCACAATCACCCGGGCGGGCACGCGCCGCATGATCGCCTCCGTC
>JBGTAT010000454.1:0-3139 GCA_041749755.1 Terrimicrobiaceae bacterium
TGGCCCGGGCCGCGGAAAAGGGCGTGCCGCACCTCATCGAAGCCGACGGGCTGGCGCTCCCGTTTCGAAGCGAATCATTTGATGCGGTGACCGTGGCCTTCGGCCTGCGAAACATGGCGTCATGGGAGCGTGCGCTGCGCGAGATGGGCCGGGTCTTGCGTCCGGGCGGGCTCCTCGTGGTCCTGGATTTTTCGCTGCCTGAGCAGGGCCCCCTACGCGCCGCTTACCGGCTTTACCTCCACCACGTGCTGCCGAAAATCGCGGGATGGACGACCGGGCGGGCGGAGGCGTACGAGTACCTCGGCGAGTCGATCGAAAAGTTTCCGCGAGGGGCCGGGATGGCGGGCCTGATCAACGCGTGTTCGCTCACGGCCCGGCGGCCGGAGCCGCTCTGCTGCGGGATTGTTTCGCTCTACTCGGCGGTCAAGCCGCGAGGGTAACCCTAAGAGTACGCGATGATCGTGGCGACCGGGACGTTGCCCAGAACCGCACGTCCGCCGAGCCCGGCCAGCTCGATCAGGAACGCGGCCGTGACGACCTCGGCCCCGGCGTGCTGGATCAGCTTGATCGCGGCCCCGGCGGTGCCGCCGGTTGCCAGGAGGTCATCGATGAGCGCGACCCGCTCGCCCGGCTGAAAGGCATCGGTGTGGATCTCGACCTCAGCGCTCCCGTATTCGAGGTCGTAGGATTGCCCGATCGTGTGGAAGGGAAGCTTTCCCTTTTTGCGGATCGGGACAAACCCGAGCCCGAGCTCGTAGGCCACGGTCGCCCCAAAAAGAAACCCGCGCGCATCGATCCCGGCGATCCTCTCCGCGCCCGCCTCCCGGCAGATGCGCGCAAATTCCCCGATCGCCTCGCGGAATATCTCCGGGTCGGCAAGGAGCGGCGTGATGTCGCGGAATAGGATGCCCGGCTTGGGGAAGTCGGGGATATCGCGGATGGCGGAGCGGAGGCGCGCGGAAGATTCCATGTTCCGGTGGGCCTAGTCTCCGAACGAGATCTCGACCGCGCGGGCGGTCTGGATCATCTGGCAGTCCGGGCTCACGCGGCGCAGCTTGTGGACGGCGTGCGAGATCGGGACGTCCATCGTCAGATAGTTTTGGTAGCTGACCATCGAGCCGAACTTTCCTTCCGCGACCAGCTGGACCGCCTTGACTCCGAAGCGGGTGCCGAGGATCCGGTCGAGCGTGGTGGGTGCTCCACCGCGCTGCAGATGGCCGAGGATGCAGGTACGAACTTCTTTGCCCGTGCGCTCGCCGATCTCGCGGCCGACGACCTCGGCGATCCCGCCGAGTCGGTGCTCTCCGCTGGCGGTTGCATGGCGGTGCTGGCGCCCCTCTTTGGCAGAGGCCCCTTCGGCCACGACGATCATCGTGCTCTTCGCGCCTTCCCGGTCGCGGCGCATGACTTCGGCGGCAATCTTCTCAAACTCGAACGGGATCTCCGGGATCAGGATGACGTCCGCCCCGCCGGCAAGTCCGCCGTGGAGCGCGATCCATCCGGCATGGCGGCCCATGACCTCCAGGACCATCACCCGCTTGTGGCTGGTCGCGGTCGTGTGCAGGCGGTCGAGGGAATCGGCGACGCAGGCGACCGCGGAGTCAAACCCGAACGTCATCGCCGTCGCCTCGAGATCGTTGTCGATCGTCTTCGGAACCCCAACGACCGGGAACCCTTCCTCGTGCAGTTGAAGGGCGGTGGTGAGCGATCCGTCGCCGCCGATCGTGATCAGCGCGTGCAGGCCGAGCGCGTCAAACGTCTGGCGGGCCTTCGAGATGATGTCCGGCGGAATCACCGCCTTGTCGCCGGCCCCGACCTTTGCGACAAAGTGGCCCTTGTTGACCGTGCCCAAAATTGTTCCGCCGAGGTGCATGATGCCCGCGGTGGACAGGCGGTCGAGGACCATGTAGTCACCCGGAGGCAGGAGGCCTTCGAAGCCATCTTTGAACCCGATGATTTCCCAGCCCAGCTTGTCTGCAGCCCGGCTCGCTCCCCGAAGTACCGCGTTCAGCCCGGGGCAGTCGCCACCGCTTGTCAGAATGCCAATGCGTTTTTTGTCCATAAATTTATTTTTGTTAGAGCGACTGGGATTTTGAGGTTTTC
Organism: Terrimicrobiaceae bacterium; assembly: GCA_041749755.1. Taxonomy (GTDB): domain Bacteria; phylum Verrucomicrobiota; class Verrucomicrobiia; order Chthoniobacterales; family Terrimicrobiaceae; genus QYQL01. The sequence continues at coordinate 2,104 of JBGTAT010000454.1, forward strand.
CGTCCTCCTGACGCCCAGGCATCGTAGAGGCCCCACCCACGCTGGATCATCGCGGCACCCTCGCCAAACCGGTCGGGCGACCGGAGCAGGACGACGATGATCCGCCGGGGTGTGATAAAAACTTTTTCGCCCTCGCGGGTGGATTCCGGGGCGCGGTCGGCCGAGAGGATCAGGCAGTCGCCGGCCCGGCGGGTGCGGCCGGTTTTGACCCCGTCAATCCCGTCGCGTCCGAGGAGCTCGTTGGTATTGCGCAGATCGAACGGTGTGTCGATGCCGTTGCGGAGGAGGTGCACCTGGCGGTCGGCCTGGGCGACGTAGAACGGAAACCCCGGGACATTGTAGGCGTAGCGCACAAGCCGGCCCATATCCTCGGCGGTGGAATACGGGGAGGCCCCCTCGTCGTCCGCATCGAACCCCGAGGGGTTGAGAAAGCGGGTGCGCGACATGCCCAGCGACCGCGCCAGCGCGTTCATGTGGGAGACGAAATTTCCAGCCGGATCGAGGCCGGACTGGTTCGGCAGGCTCGCCCCGACATGCTCAGCGAGGGCGACGGCAGCCACGTTGTCCGAGGCCAGTAGGGCGCAGTAGATCAGATCGCGAACGCTCATCTGGTCGCCCGGCTGGAGGCCGACCGGGTTCATCCCGCCCGCCGAAAGCGCGTTTTGCGAGACCGTGACAAGCGTGGAGAGGTCGGCTTCGCGGACGCGGGCCCAGTCGAGCGCGACCACGGCGGTGGCGACCTTTGTGAGGCTGGCGACAGGCAGCTTCTCATCGCGCTGCTGCGAGGCGAGGACGTGGCCGGTCTGGTTGTCCACGATGATGAAGCTCTCCGCGGCAAATAAGGGGCAGGCCGTCCAAGCGACCAGCACAATGCCCACAATCTTCGATGAAATTCCCATAATGATTTCCCTCAATCGAGCCGCACGATAGCCGCCGTTCGCTCAAGATCAATCCCTTTTGCATCGGTCTGGTGGGCGGTCTAAACCGGGAGGCGGGAGAGCAACCGCAGGCGCTCGGACCAGACATCGCGGCCGTG
>JBGTAT010000455.1:0-3942 GCA_041749755.1 Terrimicrobiaceae bacterium
CCCTGCTCATCGCCGGCGTTTGAGGTTGCCTGGACGGCCCGGGCCCACTAAAAATTTGCCCGAAGCCCGGCCGGATGCGGCCGGGCGATCCCTGAACTTTCCCAACCAATGAAACCAACGATTTTTGTGACCGGCGGGGCCGGATTTATCGGAGCCAACTTTGTGATCGACTGGATGCGTGCGGAGGGCACGGCCGTCGTGAATCTGGACAAGCTCTCGTATGCCGGAAATCTCGAGAGCCTAGCGCCGCTCGCAGGCGACGATCGGCACATTTTTGTGCAGGGCGATATCGGGGATGCGGCGCTCATGGCCAGCCTGCTCGAATCCCACTGCCCGCGGGCGATTGTCAATTTTGCCGCCGAGTCGCACGTGGACCGCTCGATCCACGGGCCGCGCGATTTTATCCAGACCAACATCGTGGGCACCTTCGAGCTCCTCGAGTCGGTGCGCGGGTATTGGAACGGGCTTAGCGATGACGAAAAGAAGGGATTCCGGTTCCTGCACGTCTCGACCGACGAGGTTTACGGCTCGCTGCACAAGTCGGATCCCGCCTTCAGCGAGACGAACCGCTACGAGCCGAACAGCCCGTATTCGGCCTCGAAGGCGGCGAGCGACCACCTCGTCCGCGCCTACCACCACACGTACGGTCTGCCGGTGCTCACGACGAACTGCTCAAATAACTACGGGCCGCTCCAGTTTCCCGAGAAGCTGATCCCTCTCATGATCGTGAATGCCCTCGCCGGCGGCCCGCTCCCGGTTTATGGCGACGGCCAGCAGATCCGCGATTGGCTGTATGTCGGCGACCACTGCAGCGCGATCCGCAGGGTCCTTGAGTCCGGGCGCATCGGCGAGACCTACAATATCGGCGGCTGGAACGAAAAGCCGAACATCGAGATCGTGCACACGATCTGCGACCTCCTGGACGCGATCCGCCCGAAGCCTGATGGCGGTTCGTACCGCGCTCAAATCAAGACGGTCACCGACCGGCCCGGCCACGACCGGCGGTATGCGATCGATGCCCGGAAAATTGAGAAGGAACTCGGCTGGCGTCCGGCCGAGACGTTTGCGTCCGGAATCCGCAAGACATTGAATTGGTACCTCGAGAACGAGGCGTGGATCGCGAACGTCCAGTCCGGCGCGTACCGCGAATGGGTCGAAACAAATTACGCCGGGCGCAGCGCGTGAAGATCCTCCTGCTCGGGAAGTCCGGCCAGGTCGGGTGGGAGCTCCAGAGGAGCCTGTCGCCGCTCGGCGACATCCTTGCCCCGGGCCGCTCGGACGAGCTCTGCGGCGACCTCTCCAATCCGGACGGACTCGCCGAAACCGTGCGGGCGGCGAAGCCGGACGTGATTGTGAATGCGGCCGCCTACACTGCGGTGGACCAGGCGGAATCGGATCCGGAGGCCGCGCGCGTGATCAACGCCATTGCCCCCGGGGTCCTCGGTGTCGAGGCCGCGCGGCTGGGGGCGCTCCTGGTCCATTACTCGACCGACTATGTTTTTAACGGCAGCGGCGACCGGCCGTGGTCCGAGGACGATGATACCGCTCCCCTCAACGTCTATGGCCGGACCAAGCTGGAGGGCGAGGTCGCCATCCGCAACTCCGGCTGCCGGCACGCGATCTTCCGCACCAGCTGGGTCTATGGATCGCGGGGGAAAAATTTCGCGCGCACGATCCTCAAATTTGCCGGCGAGCGCGAGCGCCTGACCGTCGTGGACGATCAATTTGGTGTGCCGACCGGGGCCGACCTGATCGCCGATGCGACTGCACATTCGATCCGCTCGTGGACCGATGGGAGGGATGGGATTTATCACCTTGTGCCGGACGGGGTCACGACTTGGCACGGATATGCCGAGCTGCTTTGCTCCGTTGCCCGGTCGATGGGGGCCGATCTGAAAGTCCGCGAGATCCAGGCGGTTCCGGGCAGCTCGTTCAAGACCCCGGCTGTTCGTCCGTCAAACTCCCGGCTCAACAATGCCAAGTGGAAGGCGGCCTTCGGGCTCCACCTGCCGGACTGGCGGCCCGGAGTGAGGCGGATGCTGACCGAAATCCTCTGATCCGCTAGACGCTCTCAGGCTCTGCGGGCGCCACAGAAAGCACCTCACCCAGCATGCGCTCAAAATCCTGCAGGCCGGTGCTGGGGATGATCACCGTGTTGCGGCGGCCGTGCGCCTCCTCGGTGATTCGTAAAAACCGTCCGCGTTCGTTCTCGCGGAACTCGATAAAAAAGTGTTTGCGCTCAACCTGGAGCTCGCGCGATTCAAGGATCGTATCCATTTCAGTCACATTGGGAGAGGCGTGCATTACAGGGCATGGCGGCAGGGCGCACAACAGAAAAGTGAGATCCGAAGCGAGCGAGGGACGCCTCTGCGACTTTCCACCGCCCTTGTCGGGCGACCGGTCTTGCGGGCAAAGTGCTGGTCGGATAAGTTGCGACCCAAATGAACCGGTTCCTGTCTTTCTTCGCACTCGCCGTCTGCCTCGCCTCTGCGCGCGCGTTTGAGCTGCCCAAAGATTGCTCGCAATGCCTGGTGGGGACGGCCTCCGGATGGGATGCCTCGTCGGTGACGCTCCGGCTCTACGAAAAATCCGGCGGCCGATGGCAGCCTGTCGGCGAGCCCTGGGCCGGACGGTTGGGGAAGAGCGGCCTGGTATGGGGGCTGGGGCTGCACCCGGTGCCTTCGGGAATCGCGATCAAGCGCGAGGGCGACATGCGCACCCCGGCCGGGGTCTTTGAAATCGGGGGGGCATGGGGGTATGCGGACGACGTCGCCCGGAATCCGCGGCTTCCCTATGTGAAGATCTCCTCGCGCGACCTCTGGGTCGAGGACCCCGCGTCGCCAGCCTACAACCGCCATGTCCACCTGGACAGCGAGCCGGCGACGCCGTGGGAAAAAAAGCAGCAGATGAAGCAGGGCGACCCCGCGCATTCGCTCAAACTTTTCATCGCTCACAACGCCGGGAGCTCTGTGAAGCCGGGAGCCGGCAGCTCGATCTTTTTCCACATCTGGCGTGGCGGCGGGTCGAAGTCGAGCGCCGGTTGCACGACGATGTCGGAGGCCAACCTCCGCGCGCTGATCGCCGCCCTCGACCCCGCCAAAAATCCGCTCTATGTCATCCTCCCGGATGACGAATACGAGCGGCTCAGGAACGAGTGGAAGCTACCGTGATGCCGCAGGCCTTCTGCGAAAGATCCCTGTGAGCTTGAGGCCGGTCGCAATCATGACCAGGAGCCCGAGGCCGATAAAAAGGATATAAAACGGCCGCAGCGTCGGCCCGAGCCAGCTCCCCTGATGGATGCTCATGAGGATATCTCCCGCTTGATCGGAGAGGTGCTTTCCGGCGAAGTGCACGGTCATCCCGGTCACCGCCGATGCGGTCAGCGGGAGGAGCAGGACGGCTCCCAAGACCCTGTGAGCGACCCTCGGCTGTCCTTTTGCCCGGCTCTTGATGGCAAGGACAAGCCCGGTGAGGGTCAGGGCGAGCAGACCGCCGCCGGCGAGGAGGATCCACGCCGAGCTGCCCCAGCCGCCGAGCCACGCGCCCGCATGGATGTGCAGAATGCTGTTCCCGGTGTCCTTCGACATCCCGAACCAGGCCCGGCCGATCCGGTAGGTGACGCCGGTCGCCAGCGTGATGAGCAGCGGGAGCGCAAGCCAGGGAGCAATCCGGCGGTGGAATTTGCGAGGGGCTTGGTTCATGCCCGGGAATCGTGCCTCCCCGACTGTCGCATTGTCAATGGATTGCACGCCTGGCGGCCGGCATGGTAACGGTTTTCTATGCCGGTTCCTGACAATCTTTCCCATCCCCTCCGCCGCCGTGCCGGCGGCTGGGTGTTTTGGATTTCTGCGGCTCTGGTTGCGGTGGCCGGTGCCGCGCTGGCTGGCGGATTCTTTTTCCTCATCCCCCTCCTTGCCGGTGCACCCTCCAAGCCCATCCCGC
>JBGTAT010000456.1:0-9295 GCA_041749755.1 Terrimicrobiaceae bacterium
CCACCCCAGCCCCAACGCCAGCCCCAACGCCAGCCCCAACGCCAGCCCCAACGCCAGCCCCAACGCCAGCCCCAACGCCCGGGGCGACCAGCGTCACCGCCGAGTTCCCGCAGGCCACTGTGACGTTTCGGGTGACCAACAACTGGACGAGCGGGTTCCAAGGAGATGTCACGATTCGGAATAAAACCGCTCAGCCGCTCCGCAGCTGGACGCTCTCGTTTCTCATGGACCGCCGGATCGACAGCATTTGGAATGCCCGGCTCGCCAGTCGCTCGGGAAACCTCCAGACGTTCGATGCCTCCACTTTCGCTTGGAACAAAGATGTCCCGTCGGGCGGCTCGGTGACGTTCGGGTTTACTGCCTCGCCAGGCGCTGTGCTGCCAACCGGATTCTCGTTCTCTGCAACCGGCATCACGCCAACGCCAACGCCAACGCCAACGCCAACGCCAACGCCAACGCCGACTCCGACTCCGACTCCGACTCCGACTCCGACTCCGACTCCGACTCCGACGGGGAACGGGAATGCGACGGTGGAATTCCCGCTCGCGACGGTCACGTTTACGATAGCGAACGATTGGGGGAGCGGATTTGAAGGCCGCGTTGTGATCAAAAATAAAACCAACCAGATCCTGCAAAACTGGGCTCTTTCCCTGCGCATGGCTCCCGTCATTGCCTCAATCTGGAATGCGCGGGTCGCCACAAAGTCCGGGACGCTTTACCAATTCGATGCCTCGACGTTTTCTTGGAACAAAAATGTTCCGGCCGGCGGAAGCGTCAGCTTCGGGTTTACCGGAAACCCGGGGATTGCAAAAAAAGCTCCGACGGATTTTGCCTTCACTGCTCAGACGTCGACTCTGCCGCCAACGCCAACGCCAACGCCAACGCCAACGCCAACGCCAACGCCAACGCCAACGTCAACGGCTCCATTCAACTTTGCCGAGGTCCTTCAGAAATCCCTGTATTTCTACGATGCCCAGCGCTCGGGCGTTCTACCGGAAAACTTCCGGGTCGCATGGCGCGGAGATTCGGCGGTGACCGACGGGAGCGACGTCGGTTTGGACCTCAGCGGCGGGTACTACGATGCGGGCGACCACGTCAAGTTTGTGTTACCCAAGGCGAGCACGCTCACGCTGTTGGCCTGGGGAGGGATCGACTACGCCGCAGGCTATGAGAGTTCCGGACAGAAGCAGGCCCTGCTCGACGCGGTCAAGTGGGGGACAGACTGGCTGATCAAGGCGCATCCTTCGGCCAACGTGTTCTACGGGCAGGTTGGAAACGGCTCGCTCGACCACTCCTACTGGGGTCCAGCCGAGACCATGACGATGGCCCGTCCCTCCTACGCGGTGACGGCTGCGAAGCCGGGCTCCGAGATCGCCGGCGAATCGGCGGCCGCCTTGGCTGCAGCCGCGATCCTCTTCCGGGATCAGAACCCCACGTATGCGGCCACTCTGCTCGCCCATGCCCGTGAGCTCTATGATTTTGCGGACCGGTATCGCGGGAAATATACCGACGCGATCCCGGACGCCGCCTCGTACTACAATTCCTATTCGGGGTATTTTGACGAGCTCGTCTGGGGAGCGGCGTGGCTTTACCGCGCCACCGGCGAGGCGGCCTACCTGACAAAGGCCGAGTCGCTCTATGCCCAGAACCTGGCGAACCGCTCGATGAAGTGGACGCACGCCTGGGACGACAAATCGTACGGGGCGACGGTCCTGCTGGCTCAGCTCACCGGAAAGTCCGCTTACAAGACGTCGGCCGAGAAGTGGCTGAACTTCTGGACGACCGGCGATAACGGCAGCCGGATCGCGTACACCCCGGGCGGGCTAGCCTGGCTCGACCAGTGGGGGTCGCTGCGCTACGCCGCAAACACCGCGTTCCTGGCATTTGTGTACGCCGACAAAGTGGGCGACGTCGGAACGAGGTACCGGGATTTTGCGACGCGTCAGATCGAATACATCCTCGGCCGCAATCCGTCCTCGCGCAGTTACGTCGTCGGATTCGGCAGCAACCCGCCGGTGAACCCGCACCATCGGGGAGCCCATGGGTCATGGAACGGCAGCATTTCCAACCCGACCGCCAATCGCCACATCCTCTTCGGCGCGCTCGTCGGCGGGCCGTCATCCGCCAGCGATTCTGCCTACAGCGATGACCGGGCGAACTACGTCACCAACGAGGTCGCCCTCGATTACAATGCCGGCTTCACCGGCGCGGTCGCCCGGCTCGCCCAGGTCAGCCCGGGCAGCCCGCTGACAAACTTCCCGCCGGCCTCGGAAGCCGGGAACCCGGACGACGAATTTTTTGTCGAAGCCTCGATCAACCAGCAGGGGGGCGGGTTCACAGAGATCCGCGCCCTGCTCAACAACCGGTCCGCATTCCCCGCCCAGGGATCGTCCGCGTTTTCCTTCCGCTACTTCGTTGATCTCACCGAGCTCTTCGCCGCCGGATATTCGGAGGCTTCGGTCGAGCTGCGCGCGAACTACATCGACGGCGGCCGCATTGTCCCCGGCCTGAAGGTGTATGATGCCGCGAGGCGGATCTACTACGTCGAGATCGACTTCTCCGGCACCAACATCCAGCCGGGCACCGGGAGCTCCTTCCGCCGCGAGGCCCAGTTCCGGATGTCCCTCAAATCCGGAGTCCCCGCGTCGGCATGGAACGCGGCAAACGACCCCTCGTTTACCGGTCTGCAATCCGGAAATGCGAACGTCATAAAGACGAACAAAATTTCCGTCTATGAATCCGGCGAAAAGCTGACCGGCGTCGAGCCGTGATGGCCCCACCGGAGCCTCATCCCATAGCCCGCATATCTCTCGGTCCAGTCACGGACGCTGCAGGTTGTAGCGGCGGTCTGTGACCGTCGGAAGAAAAAAGGTGAAAAAAGGTGCGACGCTCATAGAGCGACGCTACAACGCGACCGGCGCCCTATCCGCCGGCCACCAGTCCGCTGGCGATCCGCCGGGCGGCGGCGTCGGTCGCAATAACTTCATCCAGCCCCGGGTGCGCGATATGAGGGGTCGCGCCCATGGTGCGGGCGACGATCTCCCAGATTTGCTGGAAGCGGATGCGGCGGTTCAGGAACGCCTCGACGGCGACCTCGTTCGACGCATTGAGGACGGCGGGCAGAGTCCCTCCGCACGTGCCCGCCTCGACGGCCAGGTCGAGCGCAGGGAAGTCGGCGCGGCGGGGGAGCTCAAAATCGAGGCGTCCGAGCTCAGCAAAGTCGAGCGGGCGGAGCGAATTCGGCACCCGGTCCGGCCAGGTGACCGCATAGTGGATCGGGAAACACATGTCCGATCGGCTCAGCTGGGCGAGCGTCGAGCCGTCGATAAATTCGACCATCGAGTGGATGACGCTCTGCGGATGGATGACAACCTCGACCCGGTCCATCGCGACGCCGAAGAGCCATTTGGCCTCGATCATTTCGAGCGCCTTATTGAAGAGGGTCGCCGAGTCGATGGTGATCTTCCGGCCCATCTGCCACGTCGGATGCCGGAGCGCCATCTCCGGGGTGATGGCAGGGAAATCGGCCTGCGGGGTGCCGCGAAAGGGTCCGCCCGAGCACGTGAGGATCAGTCGGCGCACCGAGGAAATTTCCCTTCCCTCGAGGCATTGAAAAATCGCGTTGTGTTCGCTATCGACCGGCAGGACCCGGACCCCCTGCGCGCTGGCCGCCTGCATGACCGCCTCGCCAGCCATGACCAGGATTTCTTTGCTTGCGACTGCGAGGTCCTTTCCGGCCCGGATCGCGGCCAGTGCAGGCTGGAGGCCAGCGGTTCCGACGATCGCGATGAGAACGATATCTGCCTCGGGGAGTGTCGCCAGCTCGAGGAGGCGATCCGGCCCATCGGGTCCGTCGGTGCGCACGCATTTCGCCTGGGGAAATTCCCGAGCGGCCGCCTCGAGCGCGGCAGAATTCTGGTGGGCGGAAAGCCCGACGATTTCGACGCGGTCAGGAATATCGCGGGCGACTTTCAGCGCGCTCTGTCCGATCGAGCCCGAGGCCCCGAGGATGACGAGCCGGCGGCGTTTCATGTGATCCCGAGCACGAGGCGCATGTAGAAAAACAGGACGGGCGAGGTGAAGAGCAGGCTGTCGATGAGGTCGAGCGTCCCGCCGATCCCGGGGAGGATGCGGCTGGAGTCCTTCGTGTGGGCACCGCGCTTGACGATCGACTCGGCGAGGTCGCCGATCACCGCCGCAAATCCCAGCAGGAGGCCGAGGATCACGACGTCGTCAAAACGAAACGCCGACAGCTTTTCCGGCATCAGCGCGTAGAGCCACCAGGCGGCCAGAAGCGAGGTGAGCAGAGCCCCGAAAAAACCCTCCCAGGTTTTGTTCGGGCTGATGTGCGGGGCAAACGGATGCCGTCCGAACAGGCTTCCAACGACGTAGGCCCCCATGTCGCTGAACTTGGTGACCATCACCAGGAACAGCACGTAGTACTGCCCGGTGGCCGCCCCCTCCGGGGTGGGAGGCGTGAGGTAGATGATCTTCGTGATGAAGCTGAAGAGCCACGGGATATAGAGGAGCCCGAAGACAGTGTAGCTCATCGCGCGCAGCGGGTCGCGCGCTGAGCCGCGGAACATCTGCCGGGCGAAGATCACCAGCAGGAAAAGGACGAGCACGACGAGCTCGAAGTCGTACGCACGCTCGGGGCCATGTTCCTTCATCAGCAGAAACCCGCCCGCCAGGAGCACAGCGCCGCAGATCATTCCGGTGAGCGTAAAAACCCCGATCCCGTCACCCTCGAGCATACGGTAGTATTCCCAAAGCGCAGCCATCGCCATGAACGCGAGCAGGGAGAAAAACCCGACGTCGTACCCGGAGAAGATCGTCGCCAGCATGAGCACCCACAAACCCGCCGTACTGGAAAGCCGGAGGAAAAACGTGAGTTGTTTGGCGGTCATGGTTTCCCGTGAAGCAATCAGACCGGCGGGCGGCCCGCAATCCCGAATCCGGCAGCAGGCATCGTCAGGGTCGCGCATCTCAGATCAAAGCAAAAATCGGCTCTGCCTTGAGGAGTCTGGCGAGTGAGGCGGCAGCCCAAAAAGCACCGCATAAATGCGGAACTCCGAACCCGGAAGTCCTCCGCCTGAAAGGCGTGCAACTTTCGGGCCTGCGCCCGCATTCTCAGCGGCTAAGCCTCCGGGCGAGCTCGGCCAGGTGTGGCGCCGGGACGCCTGCGGCCACTGCCCGGCGCAGCGGCTCTCCCCAGATCGGGTCGATCTCGAGCTCGTTGCCCGCCCGGAAATCCACCAGGGTTGAAGGCTGGTAGGCCCCCATAGCCCGCGTGCGCTCGATCTGGTGGTCGGCATAGGAGGACGGGATGTCGTGCCCCTCGGCCGCAGCGATCGCCCGCACCTCGTCCATGAGTGCGCGGCAGGTGCGGAAGAGCTCTGGGTCAGCGAGCACGCGGTCGACCGTGCAATTTTCTGCCGTGCAGAGCCCATTGAACGGGATGTTCCAGAGCAATTTCCTCCAGCGCTCGAGCGCCAGGTCCTCAGCCAGACGGGTCTCGATCCCGGCCGCAGAGAAATCTGCGACGATCCGGTGGGTCCGGTCCTGCGGCGGGCGTCCGAACTCGCCGATCGAAAGCGTGCCATGTCCGACGTGGTCCACCTCGACCGGGTTCCGCCGGGTCAGGCAGATGAAGCAGAGCCCGCCAAGGATGCGCTCGGCGCCGAAATGGGACGCCAGGAACTCGTCGTTTCCAAGGCCGTTTTGAAGGGTCAGGACCCACGTCTTCCCGCCAAGGAGCGGAGCGACAAGCGCAGGGAGCGAGGGGTTCGCCGTTGCCTTCAGCGCGACGAGCACGCCGTCGCAGGGGCCGATGTCGTGCGGTTCGCAGGCGACCTGCGGGTAGGGCAAAGCGATCGGGTGCTCGGCGGAGTGGATGCGGATCCCGGACGACAGCGCGGCCGCGTAGCCGGAGCGCATCAAAAAGTGGATATCGCCGCCGCGTGACGCGAGGGCCGCCCCGAAAAAGAGCCCGATCGAGCCCGAGCCGACAACCGCGATCTTCATGCGCGCAATTATTCTCCGAGGCGTTTTCCGGGGATCAGGTAGTTGACCGCGTAGTCGCGGACGGCATCCTCCAGCGCGGTCGTCGGCGCCTGGTAGCCGGTCGAGCGGACCTTCGAGATGTCGGCGCACGTATGGTACTGGTACTGGTCCCGGATGTTTTCCGGCATGTCAATGAAAGTGATTTTCGGGGGCTGGCCGAGCGCTGAGAAGAGCGCGTTCGCGAGGTCGACCCACGTGCGGGCGACCCCGGAGCCGACGTTGAAGAGCCCGCCGGCCTCCTCGGCCTCCGCCAGGTGGAGGGTCATGTCCACGGCATCCTTCACGTAGATAAAATCCCGCATCTGGCAGCCGTCGGCGTAGTCCGGCCGGTGGCTCTTGAACAGCCGGATCTCGCCGGTCGAGCGGATCTGCTCGTACGCCTTGCAGACGAGGCTGCGCATGTCGCCCTTGTGGTATTCGTTCGGGCCGAAAACGTTAAAGTATTTAATCCCGACGATGTCGCCGAGGATTTCCTCGCGCCAGGCGAAGAGGTCGAAGAGCTGCTTCGAATACCCGTAGAGGTTAAGCGGGCGATACGCGCGGAGGTTCTCGGCCCGGTCATCCATCCCGGCCGACCCGTCGCCGTACGTGGCCGCCGAGGAGGCGTAGACGAAACGCGCCCCGGTCGCGAGCGCCCACCGGCAAAGCGACTTCGTGTAAGCGTAGTTGTTTTTCAGCACGTACGCGGCATCGGTGACCGTCGTCGCGCTGCAGGCGCCCAGGTGGAAGACGGCCGCAAATTTTCCGTAGTGCTCAGGGTCGCGCTTGACCTCGTCGAGAAATTTGTCGGCCGGCACGTAATCTTCGAAGTCGAGCGGCATCAGGTTCCGCCACTTTTCATCCTCGGCCAGGAAGTCGGTGACAATGATTTGGTCGACCGAACGGCGGTTGAGCTCGTGCACGAGCGCGCTGCCGATGAACCCGCCGGCGCCGGTCACCAACACGCGTGACTTTTCGTGGAGGAGCGAATCCCTGGGAACGATCTTCTTGGATCCGGCAGAGCGGCCGGACGCGGAAAAGGTGCCTTCTTTCACCGGTCAGCGCAGCTTGACCCCGAGGTCTTCGAACGTTTCGTCAAAGAGCGCCGTCCTCGGGCCGAAGATGTACTTGGCTCCGGTAAGGTACTCGAGCGCCTTCTTGTTGTTGCCATTCTTCGATTCCCAGGCCGCCTGCGCGTAGTACCACGCCGGCGTATCCCCGGGGTACTTGATCCCCTTGAGCGTCTTTTCCGCAGCGGCCTTGTCCCCGAGCTGGAGCTCGCTCAGAAAAATCTTGAATTGGAGGAGCTCATTCCGGCTGTCGAGCTTCCGCATGGACTCAAAGTAGTCGAGGGCCTCGGCATAGCGGCGCTGCAGGAAGAGGAGCTCGCCCACGTTGAACTTGGCGGGAAAAAAGTCGGGCTGCTTGGCGAGCGCCTTGTCAAAATACGACTCCGCCATAACGTATTCCTTCTTCTTCGTGTAGGCGGCCCCGATCAGGTTCTGGACAAACGGGTCGTCTGGCAGGCTGCCCTCGACCTTCTTCAACTTCTCGAGCGCGACATCGTATTTTTTGGAGTCGAAGTCGCCGAGCGCGCTCTTGATCAGCGCCTGGTTTTCCTTCGAAACCATCGGGGATGGGGACTGCGCACCCGCCAGAGGCACCGCCGCCAGGAGAACAGCAAGGAGTGGAAATAGAATTTTCAAAGCGCCCCGATTATGGCGCGGGTCCCCCCCCGGGTCAATTGGCAATGGCGGGCAGCGCCTTTCGATCTACCGGTCGGCAATCTCGAAGTGGATCGATCGCGCCGCCATCTCCACCCCCGCCTCATCCGCCGCATGGATCATCAGGATCGGCTCGCCCCGCATGACCGGCTCGCCCGTCTTTTTGATCCCGGAAAATCCGACGGCCGGATTCACCGCATCCGTGATCTGATGGCGCCCGGCACCGAGGCGAACGGCGGCTGATCCGATCGAGCCGGCATCCAGGCGGGCCAGCACGCCATCCTTGGGGGAAAGGAGCGGGCGGATTAGCTGGGCCGGGTGGAACCGTTCCCAGAGATCGAAGGCGCCGGGGTCGCCGCCCTGCGCCTCGACAAGTTCGAGGAATTTCTTCCAGGCCGAGCCATCGGCGAGCCTCCTGGCGAGAACGTCGCGCGGGGAGTCGGAGACGGCGGCGGCCAAATCGAGCACGAGCGCGACCAGATCCTCCGGGCCGCGCCCCTGGAGCGTTTCGGCCGCCTCGCGAACTTCCAGCGCATTTCCGACCGTGCGGCCGAGAGGCTCGTCCATCGGGGAGAGGAGGAATGTGGTGCGCACGCCATTCCGGCGGCCGGCCGAGGACATCGCCTCGGCCAACATCGTCGCCTCCTCGCGGGTCTTCATAAAGGCCCCGCTCCCGAACTTGACATCAAGCACCAGCCGGTCGAGCGATTCCGCCAGCTTCTTTGACATGATGCTGGCCGTGATGAGCGGGCGCGACGGCACGGTGGCGGTGACGTCGCGCAGCGCGTAGAGCCGCCTGTCCGCCGGGCAAAAGTCATCCGTCTGCCCGGCCATGAAGACCCCGATGCGGGCGATCTGCCGGAGGCATTCGTCCTCATCCAAATGCACGCGGAACCCCGGGATGCTCTCCAGCTTGTCCAGCGTTCCGCCGGTGATCCCGAGGCCCCGGCCGGAAACCATCGGGACCCAGAGGCTGTCGCACGCGAGCAGCGGGGCCAGCACCAGCGAGACCTTGTCCCCGATCCCGCCGGTCGAGTGCTTGTCCACCTTCGGCGGAGTGCCGGCCGGCCACCGGAATACGCGGCCGCTGTCCCGCATCGCCGCAGTCAGCGCCGCTGTCTCCCCCCCGGACATCCCCCGGAAAAAGACTGCCATCGCAAATGCGCTCATCTGGTAATCGGGCACCTCGCCCAGGGAATACGAAGAAATCAGCGAGGCGATCTCGCCGTCCTCCAACCGCGCCCCGTCGCGCTTTTTTTCGATCAGGAATGGAATGTGCATCGGCAGGCGTGGCTGAGCCGGCCGGCCGGTCAACGGCCGTCAGACTCCGAACCACGAACAGGGAATTTTACGCCCGCACCCGCGCCAGCACAAGCACCTGGAGCGCCAAAATCAAACGCGTCTGGCTCCCGTTGCAGCTAGAAAGCGTGCGTTTGTCGCCCGGATCGGGGAGAGTTTTTGCGGGATGAGACTTGATCGACTCGAGGAATGGGCGCGGGAGGCGGGCTTTGATGCGGTCGGCGTGGCCC
>JBGTAT010000457.1:0-1719 GCA_041749755.1 Terrimicrobiaceae bacterium
GGCCTCCCCTGCCCCGCCGTCGAGCCGGCCGCGGGCGCGCACCACCACGATGTCGCCCTCGGCCAGGACCAGACTGTAGTCGGGCAGCCCGTCCTCCTCGGCCATGTCGCGTATCATCCTGCGGAACACCCGGCGCGGTGAGGTCGAACCGGATTTCTTCAGGAGCGTCTCGAGGCCGATCCGCCATTCCGCCTGCCGGCCACAATGCTTGCGTGCGATCTCGTAGACCCGGCGCTCGAGCGGCTTGCGCAGCTGGAAATAGTCGCGGCTGAGGGTAAGCACCGACTTAGACAGCACCGAGCGGTAGATCCAATCTGACAGCGTCACGGTGACGAGGATCATTCGCCCGCCGCGGGCCCGGCGCAAGATCTCCCAGGCGTCGATCAGACCGAAGCCTCGCGTCGCCTCGACGCCGCCCGTCGCGATGTTGGTGACAATCCGCGTTCCCGACAGCCGCTCGAGCGCCTCGCGCAACCGCCGATAGCCGTCGCCGGAGGTTTCGCGATTGGTGGCGAGCAACAGGTCATGCGCTTTCAGATGCAGAACCGGGCTGGTCATCCGGCCAGCGTTGACCGCCGCCATAAGCTGGCTAACGCAGAAGATTAGCACGTCCTTGTCGTGGACCGTCGGAAGGCCCTTAACCGAGGGCGTCACCTCGATCTCAGCAGTTCCATGGGAGTAGCACAGGATGCGCCGGTCGGGACGAGTAGCGAGCGTGAACAGCGGAGGCTCCATGGACGCCATATCGTCCTTCACCGGCGGCCCGAGAAAGTCGCATATGAAGAAATTCCCCAGACCCGCGGGGCCGGCCGCGGCCGGCTCGGATATGCTCTGCCCCATGAAACGGCGGTCCCGTTTTTTATCGTGGTTTCAGTGACGCCGAGGGTAAGGCCGGGGCCTGCGCCGACGCAACCGACTTTTCGCGGTTCCGGAATCGCATGCCCGTGGTTTCGGAATCGCACCAACGTGGTTACGGAATCGCCCCCGTTCCAGCCGATCAGAGAAAATCGCGCAATTCAAATCTGTTACCGCATATCCACCCAATCATTTTAGCCCGTAACACCATATTTAACACGAGATAACACGCGGATTTTTTCGCTGCGCCTCAAGGGATAGCGCTCGTAAAAGATGGCAACGGACTGATCTACCGAGAAAACACCCTGAAAATGTCGGTTCTAGTTCCATATGCCGAAAATCATGGTACATTGACGAAAACATCGCACATGAGGCACGAACGCCGATGTCCCAGCCCTTCAACAGCCCCCTGCCCCCCTATTTCAACATCTCCCCCGACGAGGCGCTAGCTGAGCTTGGCGATCCCGTCGGCACCGAGGATTTCGCCAAAATCGCCCGACGCTGCACCGATGGCCGGCAGGACCTGATAGCGCGCGGCCACAGCCTGGACGGAACGCGCAGCCTGCGGCGCTTCTCGACCTGGGAGATCACCAAGTATCTCATCCCTGTAGCACCCGCGCATTTCCGCAGGGTGCTGCGCGCCAACCCCGCCCTCCCCCAAGGAGGGGCCGAGACCGCCGGCGGAGCGAAATGGTTCACCCTTGACGAGGTGCTACGGCTGCGCGCGCATTTCGCGGCCGAAGGGAGCCGTGCCAAGGAGTACCGGCCTTGGCGACCCGCGGACCTGCCGGCGAAGATCATCGCGGTGGCGAACTTCAAGGGCGGGGTCGGCAAGACCTCAACCGCAGCGCATCTGGCCATGTC
>JBGTAT010000458.1:0-2552 GCA_041749755.1 Terrimicrobiaceae bacterium
ACGACCGCCGGCCTCGCGAGCTGGCGGGACCGCCGGATCATCCTCAACCCGAAGCTGGTCGAGGTATCGGCGGCCGAGGTCCAGCGGACGCTGCGCCACGAGCTGGCCCACCTGCTCGCCCAGCACCGAGCAGGAAGAAAACGGATCGACGCCCATGGCCCGGAATGGAGGCTCGCCTGCAAAAATCTGGGCATCCCCAACGAGCCGCGCTGCCACGACCTCCCGTTCAAGCGTCGCAAAATTCCCAAGAAGCATTTTTACGCGTGTCCGGAATGTGCGACCGTTCTGGCGCGGGTGCGGCCGCTCCGCCGGCGGGTGGCGTGCGTGAAGTGCTGCCGGAGGTTCAACCGGGGGGCCTACGCCGAACGGTTCCGGTTCCACCCGATCCAGCCGCCGAGCGAAATTGCCGCTTAAGCTATAACATCGCCGCCCAGCGGGAGAAGACGGTCTCCGCGGTCTCGCGGAGGGGGGGGAGCGCGCTCCATGCCTGCTCCCGGAGCCGGTCCGGATCCGCGCCGGCCGCAGCCAGGTCATCGCGGGAATCCTCGACCATCTCCTCAAAAAGTTCCGGCGTCATCTCCAGATGAAACTGGAGACCGTAGAGCCCGCTGCCGTACCGGAAAAGCTGGTTCGGGGTCATCGCAGAGGATCCGAGCCGCATGCAGGCGGCCGGGAGGTCAAAAAAATCGCCATGCCAGTGGGTGGTCACAAAGTCGGTGGGCAAATCGCACCAGAGCGGGTCGTACCGGGCGATCGGATCCAGGGTCACCGGGAAAAACCCGATCTCCCGGTGAGCCCCCGGCCGCACCGGGGCCCCAAGAGCCAGCGCCATTAATTGCGCGCCCAGGCACAGCCCGAGAACCGGTTTTTCAAGGTGGGCGGCCTCGCGAATCAGGTGGCATTCGCTGTGGAGGTACGGGTATTTTTCTGCCTCGTAGGCCCCCTGCGCGCCTCCCCCGACGGCCAGTCCGTCGTACCCTTCCAGCGAATCGGGAAGGAGTTCCCCCTCGTAGGGTCTCGCAATGCTGAGGTCCACCTGGCACCTGGAGAGAGCTTCTGCCAGAAGACCGGGACGGTCGATCTCACCATGTTGAATAAAGAGAACTTTTTTCGAGGACGTCATGATTTGTTGACGGGGATCTGCCCGGGGAGGCATCCGTATCATGGCGGGGAAGCAATCCTCATGCCAGCCGGAGGATGAGCCGAACCGCGTGGCGTCCGTTGCTTCAAAAAAGTCGGCGGGTTCGGCGAACCGCGCCCTACCGGATCAGGAGGGCTCCGCGGCGTGAGCATTCGATCCTCCCCGGCATTATATGGGAAGGGTTTGACATGGTAGTTCAGGGTCATGAGCATGGCGGGATGAAAAGCGGGCGCATGCGGGCGGAGGATTCTACGGGCGGCTGGATTTCAGCGGAGCTGCTGGCCGGGTTTGACGCAGCGGGGACGTCGGCCCATCGGCTTTTTACGTCATCCGGGGGATGGGTGGAACGGCTGGGTCGGGACGTTTTGATTTCTTTTAAACACGATGCGGCGAGAGATGAGGTTCTCGCAGGCCTTCGCGAGTGGGAGGCCAGGACCGGGTTTGCTGCTGGGCGGGTATTTTCGAGGTTTCTTCCGAGGCAGAATGCGGAGCGGGTCGCTCCGGTTTTGCTTGCGGGGGATTCGGCCCTGCCGCTGGAGTCGGAGGTCACGGAGGACGGCGTGCGCTATGGGATCGACTTCGGGGCGGGATATTCGTGCGGGCTTTTTATCGACCAGCGGGCGAACCGGGCCCGCTTGAGGGAGCTCAAACCGAAGCTCCTGCTGAACACGTTCGCATACACGTGTTCGTTTTCCGTCGTGGGGGCTGTCGCGGGTGCGCAGACGCTGAGCTTGGATCTCTCGAAAAAGTCGCTCGACCGCGGACGCCGGAATTTTGACCTCAATGGGCTCCCGACGGACGGCCACCGGTTTTTGGCGGATGACGTGCTCGACGTCCTCCCGCGGCTGGAGAGGCGGGGCGAAAAGTTTGACGTCATCATCCTGGATCCGCCGACATTTTCCCTCGGCAACCGTGGCCGGCGGTGGCGGGTGGAGGATCAGATCGAGGATCTGCTCGGCATGGCGCTGGCGCTCGCTGCGCCCCGGGCCTCGCTGCTGGTCTCCACGAACTGCACAAAGCTGAACCGCGCAGCCCTGGAGCGGACGGTTCGGTTTGTCCTCAAGACCGCCCGGCTCGGCGGCGACATTTTTTCCAGCCCTCCGCTCCCGGATTTTCCTGACGGCGAGGGAGCCCAGACGCTCTGGGTCAGCCTGAGGTGACGCTGCGCGGCAGGTTGGCGAGGCCAGCCCCGGAAATCCAAACAAGAAATCGGCGAAAATTCCGATTGACTCCCTCTGCGCTACGGCTAATTTGTCCGGCTCCACTGATCCGATTTTATGAAACGCACATACCAGCCTTCCAAACGCACGCGCAAGCAACAGTTTGGGTTCCGCGCGCGCATGAAGACCAAGGCGGGCCGGGCCATCCTGAGCCGCCGCCGCCAGCGTGGGCGCAAGCGCCTCCTGCCAAA
>JBGTAT010000459.1:0-16915 GCA_041749755.1 Terrimicrobiaceae bacterium
TGCCTCGGGGGCTTCAACAAGAACAAGCTCCAGCAGGCCCGCACCCGCAGCGCGGTCGAGTCGGTGAAGTTCCTCTGGGATTACCTCGGGTGGACCGGGAGCAATCGCCCGGTTGCCCTCGGGCTCTTCGGTCGCCTGCACGACGACTTTGCCAACCACAGCCGCGAGGCCCTGCGCCTCTGCCGCCAATTCGACGGACGATATGCCGACGCGAATCTCTAACTTTTTGCGCTCATGGCTACGCGATGTGCGTAGTCAGCGGCGCAGAAGCAACCAAACAACCAGAAAGGAAAAACTGAAATGTGCGTAATAATCGTGTGCCCGCCGAAAGTGCGGCCGGGCCTGAACACCCTGATGGCCTGCGCTGCCGCCAACCCGCATGGAGCGGGAGTGGCATGGCGGGCGAAGGGAGAAGTGCGGTGGACCAAGAACCTCGGTCCCATCGAAGTGCATCAACTGCTGCGCAAGCTCAAGGGGGAGGTCGTGATCCACTTCCGTTGGGCGAGCGTTGGAGGGGTGAGTCCGGAGCTCTGCCATCCGTTCCCCGTGAACAAGTCGGCGCAAACCGCCCTCGTTGGCAAAGCCCGCCGCGTCTTGTTCCACAACGGGACATGGGGCGGGTTCAAAGACGCGCTCGCCTACATCGAGAAAACGGAGAAACGGAAAGTCGGCGGGCCGATCAGCGACAGCCGGGTGATGGCCCTGCTGGTGAACCACCTGCACGATCCGGACCTGCTCCAGAGCGTGGACGGTCGGTTCGTGCTCATGGGGGCGACGAAGACCAGCCTGTTCGGTGACTGGAGGGAGTGGCGGGGGATGCGGTGCTCGAACCTCGGGTTCCTCTACGAGCTCGAACGCTCGGGGAATGTTCGTTGGATGAAGAAGCCCACCGATCAACTCGCCCTCTGGTCGGCGGAGAAGGAGGTCGCATGAAACTCTTCAAAATCGTAGCCAGCCGGTCGAGCGAGATCGTGTTCGATGAACGGGTCGAGGCGGAAACGCCCCGCGAGGCCAGGGAGAAGATGAAGCAGGCGCTCGGGCTGGAAAGCCTCACGGGAGTCGTCTATGTGGTCACGGAAATCCCGCTGGAGTTGATCCGCGAGATCGTGACATCCCAGATCGCCGAAATCTCCACGACGCGGGCTGGGCGGAAGTCGCTCGACATCCCGAAACTCGTGGGCTCGGCGGTGAAAGCCATGACGGGCACCGCGCTTGAGGGAATCGAGCAGCGGATGTCGCGGCTGGAAAAAGATAAACCGGTGGAGCGGTTCAACCCGCTCTCCACGTCGCGCTACCGCACGTTCAATGACCCAGAGAAAGGCAATACCGCTACCCCAGCGGTGAAGCGGCGTGCGGAAACACGGCCAATTCCAGCGCCCATCCGTGCGATCCTCGGAGTGGATTGGAAAGCCATCAAGCGGCGTTACCGGAAGGACCGGAGCGTGAAGCAGACGGCGGCGGAGTTCAACGTGCCGGTGAACACGCTCAAGGCCCGCATCCGCAGAGAGGGGTGGGCGAAGTGAAAGCGCTTCATCAGACGGAAGTTGTCCCTGCCGCCTTCGGGCGGGGTTGGACAGCCGTGCGCGGGGGCCGGGACGAGGGCGGGGCATTCGAGCGGTGGGTTGGGGAGAACTTCCCAACCCACGAGCAAGCGGAAGCAGCCGCCCTGGACTGGGAGCGCCGGGCACCGTCAACGCAGGAGGACGCGCCATGATCCGGGTCGCAAGATACAACCGGTTCTGGGCGGTGTGGCGCGGGACCGATCTCATCGCGGTCGTCGTCTATAAGAAGGGCGCGGAGGCGGTCGCCGCCATCGCCCGCAAGTTGGAGGACCAACCATGACGCGCTACGGGAAATCCACGTTCGAGGTCCGGGTTCAGCGACTCAATGAAACGCCGGGTTCGATGAAGGTCGATGACGCCAGTTCCGCCGCGACCTACTGGCGGGAGAAGATCACGGCGATGCCGTGGTATGACCCCGAGCGGGAGATGTGCGTGGCTGTCATGCTCAACACCCGCCTCTCGCCGGTCGGGCACACGCTCGTCGGGATCGGCACGTTGAATGAATGCACCGTCCATCCCCGCGATGTGTTCCGGGCGGCGGTGGCCATGGCTGCCTACGCCGTGCTGGTGATCCACAATCACCCGAGCGGCCAGGCCGTGCCGAGCGAGGCGGACCGGCGGATCACTCAGCGCCTCGCGGAGGCCGGGCGCATCATCCAGATCAACCTGATCGACCACCTGATCGTGGGCACGAATTCCTGCTTCAGTTTCCGGGAGGCGGGATTGCTATGAGATCGCCCGCCTCATTCCGTCCGGTCGTGCCGGATGACCTAATCGGTTCCGCCAGGGCTGCGGCGCGTGCGCTTGTTGCCAAAGCTCGGAGGATCCGCGCCGGCAATGATGGTCCGATGAAGATCCTGCTCTACGGGCCGCCGGGGGTGGGCAAGACGACGATTGCCGAAATGGTGGCCCGCGAGCTGACCGGCGGCGAGCCCTGCGCGATCGAGGATCACAACGGGCGCGAGATCACGGTGGAGGCGGTGCGCCGGTGGATGGACGGGCTCGCCTACGTCAGCCTGTTCGGTGGCGGGTGGAGCGTGCGGATCGTGAACGAACTCGACCGCTGTTCCCGCGAAGCCCAAGACCTGATGCTCTCCTACCTCGACCGAATGCGGTCGGGGCGGGCGCTCATCGGCACGAGCAACCTCCAACTCGACCTGCTCACGGAACGGTTCCAAACGCGGTTCCAAGCGTTCAAAATCACCGGTCCCGAGTCGGATGAAATCGCGCAGTGGTTGATCCGCCGGTGGAAAGCCCCGAAGCGGCTCGCCCAGGAAATTGCCGTCGGGAGCGGTGGGTGCGTGCGGGCCGCGCTCGCGGATCTGGAAAGTGCCATCGACATGAGGGCGGCGGCATGAAGGGCGATTGCTACGAGGCGGCGGCACGATTCGTGATCGGGAACTCCCGATGCCCGGGAATCGTGCTCGTCCATGGAGAAGTGACCGGACAGGGGCCGATTGCCGGGCTCCGCTACGGCCACGCATGGGCCGAGATCGGAGATGCCGTCATTGACCCGAGCAACGGGCGGATCGTCTGCGCCCGCAAGGATGCCTACTACGGCATCGGAAAAATCACCGGTGGCGTGGTGTGGTATTCGCCCTCGGAAGCCCGTCGGTTGATGCTCGAAACCCTCCACTACGGGCCGTGGGAAACACCCCGAAAAATGGTGACAAATACTGATGGACTCAGTGTGGGAACTGCGAGAGGCCAAGGAGGATGACAGCAACAATCCAACAACAAGACAGCCCGAAGGCCGATCTCTGCGGCCTGACGGAGAACCAGTTCAAACGCTTCAGCTCAGCCTGCTGGCAAACCTATCAGGCGATTGGGGGAGACATGGGCGATGGAGGCCGCTCGCGGAAAGACCAGATCGAGTTCATCTGCGATGCCGATTACATCCGCATGTATGGGGAGCGCGGCGGTGGCCGCAATGCTGAGTCCCTGCCGTGGGCAAAGTTTTACGATGAGACGATCAGCCCGATGATCCGGGGCAACTACGGCACCAAGCCTTTCATGGCGATGATGAAGAAGGTGTTCCCGCACAGCCGATACGAGTGATTTTTCTGCGCCGACGACTACGCGAGTGGCGTAGCTGGCGGCGCACCAACGCAGCAACCAGAAAGACAAACCATGCCAGAGAATAACGAACCAGAAATGATAGAGGACCGTGAGGACCACCGCACGCCGCGCCCGCGCCGCAGAGAGCAGCAGGCCGCGCCGGTCGGAATCCTCGTTGATCCTGAACCCCGCCACGACCTCGACCGCCTCGTGCTCCACAGCACGGTGCGCGAGGACATCGCCGCAGCCCTCCGCTCGATTGAGATGCGCGAGCAGTTGGAAGCGGTTTGGAAATTGAGCGAGATCCAGCCGCAGGCCGGGCGCTGCATCCTGAACTTCTACGGCCCGCCGGGGACGGGGAAGACCCGCGCCGCGCTGGGCATCGCGTGGAGGCTCGGCAAGCCGCTCTACCAAGTCGATTACAGCCAGATCATCAGCAAGTATCTGGGCGACACGGCCAAGCACATCGCCAAGGCGTTCAAGGAAGCCGCAGAAGCCGACGCGGTGCTGTTCTTTGACGAAGCCGACAGCCTGCTCTCCTGCCGGGTTGCGATGGGCGAGAGCTGCGCCACTTCGATCAACCAAAACCGCAATGCGCTCATGCAGGAGCTCGACCGGTTCGGCGGCGTGGTGGTGATGACGACGAACCTGTTCGGAAACTATGACGAGGCGATCCTTCGCCGGATTGCCCGCCATGTGGAGTTCGCCCTGCCCAACGCCTCGATGCGGGAGAGGATATTCCACTCCCATCTGCCCAGCATCGGCCGGGTGAGCGCCGACCTGCGGAACGTGGCCATGAGTTCCCGAGGGCTCTCCGGCGGCGACATCCTGAACGTGTGCCTGAACGCGATCCACGCCGCCTCGGTTGACCCTGATCCGGCGAACTGGCGGCTGAGTGAATCCACCCTGCTCGCTGAGATCCGCAAAGTGCAGGCGGGCAAGAAAGCGCATGAGGGACGCACAGTCGAAGTGAGCCTGAACTGACCATGAAAAAGTTTACCGTGATCGTAGCCGCCGATGTGCCCACCTACGGGAAGGTCCAAGTGGAGGCCCCATCCGAGGAGGAGGCCGGCCGGATTGTGAGCGAGTCGTTCGAGCGCGATGGGTTCGCCTCACCGTTCTGGGATGCCGCTGACGACTTTGACTCGGACTGGAGCAACTGTGACAACCTGAGAACAATATGAAATCACCCTGCGAAGGAGCCGCCCAAGTCGGCTACATGAAAGACTTCCGCGCCATCTGGCGGCGGGGGAAAGAGCGTCCTTTCATCGTCGTCTATGACGCCCGGTTGAACCCGCATATCCTACCCGTTCGGGTCAAAGACATCGCGAGAAAGTGCAACCCGCCGATTCCCTACAAGCCATGACGCCTCGCCAAACCGCGATCCTGAATTATCACCGGGACGTTGCCTCATTCGGCACGAGCCCGAAGGCCCCCGTGTTCGTGATCCTCGATTTGGAGGATTCGGTCGGGTTTGAAATCGCCTCGTATTACCAGCCCAACTGTGCCGAGAAACGGGACGCGATCAAGGCCGGTGGAGCGTATCCGGCGTTCACGCTCGCCCTCACCGTGAAAGACGCGAACGCGCTTCTTGCCCACGGCTGGCCGAACGCGAGGAAGATCGGGGCAATCCCCGAAGACCGTGTGGCCGTGATCCTCATTTCCGAGGAACGCTGCCTCTCGGTCCTCATGCGAAGAGAATGACCGCCGGGGTTATCTCCCAACCCGCCACTCGGCAAAAGGGAGAAATCAGGCTGATAAACGCGGTTCCCTGCGCGGTCCTCGTTCCTCCCATCTTTGCCGCCAGAAGATACGTGTCGCCCAGGTCACGGCCGATCACGCCCGATGAATCTGAAACCCGCCGGATCGCCTATGCTCTCAAACGGGGCGAGGAAACAGAGATGGTCGCCTGCGAGATGGCCGAACTCCTGCCGCCCGATTTGCCGACGCTCACACTTGTTCCAGTCCCGTCAAGCACCGGCAGCATCGAAGCCAATCTGATCTTCGCCCGCGCCATCGCCGCTGAATACGGCCCGCAGGCCCGAGTCGTCCCGGCCCTTCGCCGTTCAGTGCCAGTGGAATCTTCGTGCGCCCGTCGTCGCCGGGGTTTGCCAGGACTCACAGCAGCCGACCATGAGTTCGTGCGTGTCGGCGGGTGGTTCGCCCTGCCGGTGTTTCTCGTGGACAACGTGGCGACCACCGGGGCCACGCTCGCCGCTGCCCGTCAGACCCTCGGGTTTGGAACGGGCCTCGTTTTCGCAGACGCCTCACCCATTTACCCGCCGCCCGCCAAATGAGCCACCAAAGCCTGTTAAACGCCAAATCCGATCCCATCCCGACGCATCCACCCACGTTCCCAGCGCGGCCAATCCGGGGCGGGAAGCTCGAACTCGCCCCAAAGAAATCCGGCGTCTGGTTCGCTGAGCCAAAGTTCAATGGTTGGCGGGCGCTCGTTCACACGCCTACCGGAGCCATGTGGAACCGGCACGGCCAGCGGCTCACGATCGAGCGGGAGTTCGCTCAGGTATTGGCTGTGCTGCACGATCTTGCCGGGAGTGGCCTTGTGTGGGCGGATTGCGAAGCCCTCGAACGCCGGCACCAGATCGGGCGGGGAAGTCTCGTCGTCCTGGACTGGATCCCTGAATCTGGCTCTCCGACATACGAAGACCGACGGAAGTTCCTCGCCGGGCTGGTCGAAACCGAGCGCCTGTCCACGAGCGAATGGGAATCGTTCCCCGAGAACGCCCTGCTCCTTCCGCCATCAGTGCGAGACGAGGGAACCCGCGTGCCGGATTTCTACGCCGGCCTGAAAGCGATCAACCGCCGCTTGCGCTGCGATTTCTTTGAGGGAGTGGTGATGAAGCGCGGCAATGCGCCGTATCCCGTCCAACTCCGTAGCGACACGGAAGAGTGCCGGGCATGGGCCAAGCATCGCTTCGTAAATTGAAGCTTACTTCTTGCTGAGTTCCTGGGTCCGCAGGAGCACCCGCTGGCGCATGATCTTTCCAGCTTTGAACTTCACGGTCGCCCGTGCGGGAATCGTCACGTCCTTTTCCGGTTTCTTCGGATTGCGGCCAACACGGGATTTTGTCAGGCGGACCTCGAAAACGCCGAAGTTCCGCAGTTCCACATCGCGCCCGGAGGCCAGGGCGGTGGTGATGGCGTCGAGCGTTTGCTGGATGACCGTGAAAACTTCCGCCTGAATGATTCCGGTTTCCTTGCTGATCTGCATCACGAGATCGCGTTTGGTGAGATTGGACATGGCGGGGAATGTTATGTGGAGCAGCAAGATAGGCAGGCCGTTTCGGATTTGAAAACCGGAATCCGCCCGCACCCTCCAAGCACCCCCATCAGCGATGGATTCCCGCGAGCGGCGCGAACGAGGCTCATGGCGGTATGAAAACCAAATCATCGCCAGCAACAGCCGCCCCGGTCGCTCCCGCAGCCGGGCTCAAGCGGATTAACCTTGCGGGAATCGCAACCACAGCACCAGCCGCCAAAGCCGCAAAGACGTATCCCGAGCTGCCAGATCCAGACGGACAGGTGGCCGCGCTCGTTGAGGGCATCCTCGAAATGAGCGAACAAGTGGAGGCCATTACCGGTGCCCTCGAAATCTCGAAAGGGGAGTTGATCGCCATCGCGAAGCCGTTCTACTTCGCCCATCACGCCGGGCAGATGGCAGTCGCTTCCTCCGTGGAAGCCAAATCCGGTGACAAGCTCGTGAGGGTCGGGTTCTCAAATTCCTACCGAGGCACGACCGATGATGCCGCCATCCTGCGCGTGACCGGCGAGAAGGGAGCCACGTTCTTCAAGCAGTCGTTCGAGCTCAAGATCAAAGGCGACCTGATCCCCGAAGCCGCCGCCGAGGAGATCATCGGTGAACTCCAAGCCCTGTTCGCCCGACACAACGCCGGGGCAGCACTGAGCGCCAAAGCCGTGTTCAAGCCGACGAAGGAATTCCACACTGCCCGCCACACGCTGTATTCAGCGGAGGAGAACATGGAGATCGATAAAGTTGTGCCGATCGCGGCCAGCGTGAAGACGAAGCTTGCGAGGGGCGAAACGGGGGAGGATTGAACTCAACGAAGAGCGTGCTACGGAAGGAAAATGATGGTGCGGCCCCGGCAGGTATCCCCCCCAGAACAGACCTGTGTGTCCCTTCACCCCGTGAAGGTAGGGGACCGCACCAAAGTTTTAGGAAAGTTGAAGTATCATGGGATGCCCCTAGAGACTTATCCGAGAGAGGCGAAGGTGTGGGGCGACAGAGTGCATTTCAGAATATCACAGTCGTTTTATGGTTTATCATGCAGGGGGATCGGCGTTTCCAGGCGGCTCACCAGAAGATCGCGTAGAGGGCGAGCGTGCAGACGATGACCACGATGCCCCAGATTTTGGCGGCCTTGGAGGATTCCAGCGCGATGAGGTCGGTCGTGGGCAGGACGACGGGTTTGGCCATGGGTTTGACGAGCGTGACCAAGGCGAGCGCGGCCATGACGACGCCGAAGCAGACGGCCATGCGGTTGAGGAACGGCATATCGGGTGCGATATACCACTTGAGCGCGCCGTAGAGCACGACGTTGAGCAGGATGCCGACCCAGCCCATGTAGCGCGGCGTGCGGGGAACGAGGAATCCGAAGAGATACACGCTCAGAATCCCGGCGCTGATGAAGCCCTGAAACTCTTGGATGAAGGTGAAGATGCCACCGAACTTCGGGTTGCCAAGGCCAGGGGCGATGATGCAGGCGATGAGGACAAAAACCACCACGAAAGCTCTGCCGCTGCCGATAAGTGCTGCTTCGGAGAGTTCGCGCCCGCGGATTTTGTGCCCCACTTTAGCAACAAGGTCCATGGTTGCGATGGTTGAGGCGGAGTTGAGCATCGAGGCCAGCGACGAGACGACTGCTCCGAAGATGGCCGCAAGCACGAACCAGGCAATCCCGGGACGGAGCAGGTTGCGCAGGAGCGTCGGGAAGGCTGCATCGTAATCGTAGCCGATGAGTTTGGTGCCTTGCGGCACTCCTGCGGCAGTGGCCTTGTTGAGCAGACCGGTGTTGGCGGCCAGGATTTCGGCGGGGCTGGCCTGCGGAGCGATGGCCAGCGACTCGCCGACGACCCGTGCATTGTGGTTCAGCACCTCAAGGGCTTTGGCGGACTCGGTGAGGGCAAAGTTTTCGGTGATGGGATAAACATTCGACGTGCCTGTGGCCATCGCGTCGAGTGTGATCTGGTTTTTCCTCGCCGCCTCACCGCGCAGGTCCTCGCGGTAAAGATTGAAACAAAGGATACCGGGAATCACGATGATGAAAGGGATGATCAACTTGAGCGCGGCAGCGAAAACAATACCGATTTGCCCCTCCGCCAACGACTTCGACCCGAGCGTGCGCTGCACGATGTATTGGTTGAGCCCCCAGTAAAAGAAGTTGGGAATCCACAGTCCGATGATGAGTGCGGTCCACGGGATAGCGGGGTCGTCCTTTGGACGGATCATGTGCAGCTTGCCGCCAGAGAGGTTCTCGCCAGTGACGGCGGCAGCCTCGCCGTCGCGTCCGGCATTCAGCAGTTTGAAACGCTCCCATCCGCCGGCGTCGCGCAGGTCCTCGACCGTGGCCAGGGAGTTGGCAACCTTGGTTTGGATCAGCTCGGCTGGATCCGCGTCACGCAGCGCACCAAATGCCAGCCACATCACGACGGCCCCGCCAAGGATGAGCGAGACGCCCCAGATCAGGTCCGTCCATGCGCAGGCCTTGAGGCCGCCAACAAAAACATAAAGCGCTGCCGAGAGCCCGATGATCCAGCACCCGGTGGTGATGTCGCCCAGATCCAGTCCCAGGACGGAATATCCCGCGAAAAATACCGAGACCACCTTGGCCCCGGAATAGATGACCGAAGCCGTAGGCACGCCCACCAGGATCACCAGCGTGGACACCGCCATCACCGTCCGCGCGAAGACGCCGTAGCGGTATTCCAAGAACTCGGGAATGGTGTAGATGCCACAGCGCAGAAGTTTCGGCAGAAAGACAAACGCCACCACAACCAGCGTGATGGCCGCCATCCACTCATAAGATGCGATGGCCATGCCGAGCCAGTCGGCGGCCTGCCCGGACATGCCGACAAATTGCTCGGTCGAGATATTTGCGGCGATCAGAGAAAACCCGACCAGCCACCAGGTGAGGCCGCGCCCGGCAAGAAAATACCCCGCCGTCCCGCCGTGCCCGCCACCATCATTCCCCTTGTTTCCCTGCCAGATTCCAAATGCAATCACGCCGATCACGGCGACGAAAAACAGGATCAAATCGAGCGTTCCGAGAGAAGTCGATGAGGCGGCCTGGGCTAGAATAAGGGATGATGACATAGGGTTGTAGCTAATGGGGTTAAACTAAGAGAAAAAGACAGTGCCTCAGGACAGAACGGCTCAAAGAGCACTTCCTACAACGACGGAAATTTCCGGGGGTGCCTCGTATTCGATGTGGCATTTTCCGTCGCGCATTTCCCACTTCACGCTGATGTTTCCATGCGGTGTCGGGACGGTTCCTTCGGCCCAAAGCAAATGTCCGGGCTGCGGATCGATCACGACCGTCTTCCATCCAGGAGAGGTCGGCCTGACCCCCAGCGCAAAGGCCGGCAGGATCCAGGCCGGGCCGGCTGACCAACCATGGCACCATGAACGGGTTGGCAGCCCTGGCCGGTGGCGTCCCTCGAACATCTCCCACGCCGACGTGGCTCCGCGGTCGAGCATCTTACCCCAATGGGAGGCGATGCCATTGTACACCGCGTCGGCCGAGTGATGGAGACAAGCCTCCCATGCGCCCAGCGACCACATCCAAGGCGTACCGGTGGGAACCCACCCGGACCCGGGAGCGAGAACCTTGCGCGCCGCAACCGACGAGTTTGGAAAGAGGCCCGCTCTGAGAGCGCAAATCTGTGTTGAGGATGTCACGAGGGGGCTCGTTTTCCCGTCGACCCGTGTCTCGCCGAATGCCTGTTTGCCGGGGAGCCAGAAGCGCTTGCGAATGGCCCCCCGCAGCCGCTTTGCCAGCGCATGGCAACTCGATGCGACCTTCAGGTTGCCCGCTTGTTCGGCCAGCCACGCCGTGTCTTGAATCGACGCGAGGGCCAGGCAGTTCTCATGACAATAAGCCGCTTTTTGGTTTTTGCGGTGGTCGTCCGCTGTGCCATTCCAGTCCAGAAAATGCCAAACCTGCTCGTGCAAGGTAAAGAGACCCTCTTGATCCAGCGACTGCTCGACAAACCCGGACTGTTTCCAGAGCGAGGGCAGCAGTTCGCGGACAAAATCCAGGTTGCCCGAATACTCATAATTGGAACGGACGCCAGAGACCCAGAAAAAGCTCCAGTTTGGAATGAGTCGGTCTTCCCAGGAGCTCGGCACCTGGGAATTGACCAAAGGAGTGCGCTCCAAGGACTGGGCAATAAGCCGCAAACAGCGCTCCGGAAGCAGATTCTCGCCCTGTAGATAATGGTGGAGAGGGATCAGCATGCTGCACGTATCGCCGACCCAGAGGGCCTGCTCATACGTCGCATCCACAAAGACATCCATGCTGCTCAACCGCAGCGTGTGGGCACATAATTGATGGATCTGATTGAGCCGCGTGTCCGAACACAAAAAGCGTCCTTGCGGTTTCCACGGATACGTTTCCTCCCGAACGCGGGCACCGAGCAGTTCAAAAACTCCCTTCCGGGAAACAATATCCAAAATCAAATAACGAAAACCACGGGCCACAAAAGATTGGAATGTCTGCTTCCCCTGCCGACACACAATCCGGGCGGTGTTGTTCGTCATCTCGGTCAGCTGCGGACCATCATCCCCGCGCGCCTCGATCCCCATCATCTTCACCACCGCCCCCTGACCCGCGACCATTTCCAATTCGATCAAACCAAAACACTGGGCGCCAAAATCCAAAATGACGCGCTGGGGATGGTCGTCCGCCCTTGGCGCGATTCTCACTGGCAACATGCTTTCGACGGGCTGCACATCTCGCGCGGGCTCACGAGTCGAGAGCGACATATAAACATCGTGCTTGGGCGCATGGCTCGGGGAGACCGGCGTCCATGCGACCCTGCCACGCATCAGGCTGCGCGGTGAGGTGGCCTTCCGGATTTGCGGCCTTAAATTACCGGGACGCGCAAAGATCCAACGGGCTTCTGGAAACTCCTCGAAGCTCCTAAGCTCCAATCCCCCGACGCCTGAGAGGCTGATCCCGACATCGGTATCGTGGGTGGTGCCCTTCCAGTCCACGAGCAGAAGGTGATCCCCACGACGAACAACGACTTCCGCCTCATGGTCAAAGCGGCCCTGCCGCAGCACCAACTCAGAACCATCCACAAACACACGAATCGGGCCGCCATACATGGCACTCCGCCGCACGCGCAAAACGCCTCCTTGGTCCACAAAAAACCGCGTGGCAAAAACTCCATCCACCTGCTCGCTGTTGGCGGCCTTCCCATCGCATCCCAAATTCGGCCCAGCTCGCAGCGGAAGAACCAACTCGCCATTCTTCATATCTCCACACTCCAGCACTCCCACCGGTGAAGAGGTATCGCCGCCGAGCAAGGGTATGGTGCGCAAGCTGAGAGGACCCCACGGCTTGAGGCCGGCTGGTCCAATTTCAACAGCGGCTGCCCAGCCTTTGCCCGAGGCAATCCGCCCATCGATTGCGCCATGCTCAAGCGCAAGATCAACCTGCTCCTCAAACCCGAGTTGGCAGGCGATCCGGGGTGTGGGAAATTGATAGGCTGCCGCCGGCCTCGCGCGCCACTCGCCAGAACTCGAGAGCAGCAACCCGTCCTCAGACTGCACTTCGCAAATCAAGCCGGCCCGCAGCACGAGCCCGTGAAACGTGCCTTCGCCCCAATGATGAACCCGCACATCGAGCACATTCTGACCTGCCTTCAAAAGCGGAGTGACATCATGACGGTCAAATTCATAATGGCCCGGATAGTTCCGTGCTGGGCCGGTTCCGACCAGGTGTCCGTTCACATGCAGACGGTAGCGGGAGTCGGCCGAAATCAGAACATGAGCCCCGGACGGAATCTGTACGAGTTGAAACACCGTCTGGAAATCGACAAACGCATTGACGGGCGCCTCCTCACCCGGAATCCAAATCCACTTGGCGTCCGGGGAAAATTCGTTGCCACACTGAACCTCTTGTTTCACTTTTTGCGGGCTATTCATGAATGTCGGGGCCATGAGTGCTACGATAAATTTCCTCTGGATAAATCAAATGCCCCGAGGGGCCGAAGATCCTGAACGGCGTCCGCCCTATTCCCGTTGCAAGCAAACGAAGAGGCAGCGGAAAAAAGGAGGGCCGCCAGGACAGCCCCGATCGCAATAACCGCCCCCATTTCGACCATTGTGAAGGCCAGACGAACCTTGGCGCGGCGGAGGATTTTGAACATGTTGATTGCGGAGCAATATCCTATATAGCATTCTAATACAACCATAGATTTCTTCAGCAACCAGATTCCGTCTTGGCCTTCCTTGGGACGGCAGGGGGGCGAAGCAGCGGCTGTTTGAGCCATCAATGCCGTCTCGTGATTTGACTCATGTTCCCGCTTGACCATGGATCGGTCCGCAGGCCCGGTCGGAGCTTTTACTCCTTCACAGAAAAGCTTTTCAGCCGTAGCACGGATGCTTCCGGCGTTTCGCCATAGTTTGTGAGGCCGAAAGCGGTTTCAAGATCGCCTTTGAGGATCTCCGCCATTCCCGGTTGGAGGGTTTTCTCCAATTGGCTTCCTTCTGGGCTGACATTGACATCCGGGCTCACGTTGCCAATACCCGTTCCGGTGAAGGAGATTCGGAGGACGCCATCCTTGACCGTGAGTTCAAGGTTCGTGGGCAACGCATCGAGTGTGCCAAGAGGGAATACTGCAGAATCATCATGCACTCCATGAGCCATGTTGCCTGCTCCCTCAGAGATCCCCCAGCGCTCACGCAACGTCACATAACACCTTCCATCGCTACCTTGCCTTAACTCCACGATGATGCCGAGCCAGCCTCCCGCGTAGGACATGATCGTCTGCGCTCCCGACTCGGCAGATGCGAAACCGGCCCACAATCCCGCTTGACCATAGCCCTCAGAGGTGTTAGTGAGAGATTCGATCTCAAGTTTCAACTCCCGGGATTTGGTGGCAGCCGATTCTCCGGTGGGCGGAAACGCAATGGCAGCCCGTTCGGAGTTTCCAGTCCCCGTGGTGAGCAGGAGCTTGTTGTCAGACACTTCGACATTGGTGCCGGGACCGCCCTTCCCGATCTGTGCACTATCCGGAAGTTCCGAATCCTTGCTGGCATCAAAGCGCAGCTCGGTCGCCGAGAATCCGGCATGCGTGGAGAGGACCAAAACGAGGAGGGAACGAATGATATATAGCATAAGATACCTGTATGACCTATTGAGGGGGAGCGCAAGAAATTTCTTGGTCAAGCTCGACTTCAACCGGCACTTTGTCCAATATATTCCATGGCTCGGATTAGATCCCGGCAGCCCACGAACAATGTCAGAAATTTGATGAAAATCCGTCCACCCGAAAAAGCTCAGCAGCAGAGCAAGCATTTGCAGGTCAGAGATGGGCTTCGCCAAGCTTTGGTAGACGGAGAATTCCAGCCCGGCAGTTTTCTCCCTGGCGAACGGCTCTTGGCGGATCGTTTCGGGGTCAGCTACATGACGGCGCGCAGGTCCATTGAGATGCTCGTCGCCGAGGGTCTCTGCGAGCGGAGCGGAAAACGCACCTCCGTCGCAAAAGACGCTCTTCGCCTCGCAAGCTCAGTGCGTCTCAATCTTCTCTGTGCCCGGGTCAACACGTTCTCGGAACCTCTCTTAAAAGCAGCCGAGGGAGTAGCGAGAGAGAAAGGATGGGTTACGCAGCTAATGATCATTCATGGCCCGAACGACCCGCTTTGCCTCCGGGTCCTCGCCTCAGGGGACCCCTGCATCCTCCTGCTCCCGGAGGACGCCTTGCTCAAGGGCAAGATCGGCCGTGCCCTCTCCGAGCCACACGGTCCTGTGGTGATTGTCGGAAACCGCCCCTTGAAAGATTCCGTTCCCTGGGTGAAGGCGGATGACCGGGCTGGCATGCATCTGGCGATCCGGCATCTCCGCCAGCAGGGGCACCGTTCGATCCTCTTTATCCACGATGTTGGGAAGCACCAAGGGCTCACCGAAGCGCTGGAAGCCTGGGAGCAGGATGCGAAGGAGCAAGGTTCCGACAATCACCTTACCCCGCTGCGCGTGGCCGCAGGAGGCGACCAAGCCCGTCCCCGCGTTGCGAGGCAGGCGATCAAAGACTATCTCGAAAGCCATCGTCCTCCGTCCGCCATTATTTGCGACAACGATGAGCTCGCCCTGGGTGTCCTTCACGGCCTACGCGACCTGAAGATCGAAATCCCAAGCGACGTCTCCCTGTTGAGTATCGGAAACACCGTCCTAGCGGAATATGCGGTGCCTTCGCTTTCCGTTGTGGATGTTCGTTTTGAACGCCACATCCGCGTCGCCGCCGACTTGATTTCAAAACTTCTTGGCGGGAGCGAACCTGAGAAGGCGGGCCACCTCATCCAGCCCCGCCTGATTGAACGCGAGAGCACAGCAGCTCCGAACGTCACGGCGAAGAGCTGATACACGTTCTTGGAAATAATCGGACTTTGCAGCGACAATGGAGAACAGGCGTCCCGTCCAATACTGTCAGGATATGGAGCAGGGTCAGCGCCTGGCCCTGAGCGAAAACCGCTCGCCCCTGCATGCAACCTGGCTTTCCCACACTCCCTCTTCGTTTCGTTCCGAGTTTACTTTGCCCGTGGGTTGAGAGAATCGAAGTAAGCTTGGGCCTTGGCTACGAAGCGCTCGGGGGGCGTGATTGTCTCGACGGCTTCGGTGGCGGCATGGGTAAAAGTGGAGGTCACTGCGCCGACCTTGGCGGCCACGGGACGCCCGTCGGCAGCGATCCAGGCCTCGCCTTCCCCTTGGCTAAAGAGCGTTGGGTCGGACATGGCACGGTCGGAGCTCATGATGCTGTTGATGTCCTCACTCTCTTGTTTGGCGATTTTATCTGCTGGCGATGGAGTCGGAACTTTTTGAAAATAGTGGCACGGGTTGCCCTTGTATTCGACGATACCCTTGTAGTGAGAGGGAAGGACCCATTCCAAGCCGGGATAAGATCGCCGGAAGTCGGATTGGGCCATCAACGCCGAGGAGAGTTGATCCACAATAAGGTCCGTCGTTTCCAAGGGATTTTCCCGCACTCCGATCCCTCCAAGGATGTAAGCCGTCACGGTCTTGCCGTCGTCGTAACGCGTGACGGAGCGGGCGATTT
This sequence comes from Terrimicrobiaceae bacterium, assembly GCA_041749755.1. GTDB lineage: Bacteria > Verrucomicrobiota > Verrucomicrobiia > Chthoniobacterales > Terrimicrobiaceae > QYQL01. The sequence goes on from JBGTAT010000459.1 coordinate 15,939, forward strand.
TGTCGTTGATGGTGAATTCGCGGCTTTTCACTTGAGATAGCGTCGCCATGGGCGCAGACATTCCATTTACGAAAGTGGCCGGAGCCTTTTTCTGAGCCGGACTGTCATATTTATATTTAACGACCCACGCTGAACGAGCCGGGGGGGAGGCAAGTGTGGGAGCCGTCTGCGCGAGAGAGATCGAAACAAGGCAGGGGACGGCGAGCGCGAAAGCTAGTCGCTTGAGATGGGGCGGCGGTTTGGGGAGGCGGGCAGTCATTCGGAAGGGATTTCAGTTGATTGGCTGATAACTCTGCCTGTGGGGCGATCGATGGCAATACTTACCCAGCGCCGCTGCTCGCCTTGCACGACAAAGTCGCCAGCGGCGAAAGCAGTGGAGTTGAGCGGAAAGGAACCGACCTGGGCGACGACATCAATCAGGAGATTCCAGGTTCGAGTATTGGATACATCGGCCAGTGCCCGCACGAGCACTTCCCTCTGGCGTTTGTGAACGGGGCTAAGGACATTACCCAGATCCTCGACGAGGCGAGCGAGGTCCGCCTGATTTTGGAGTGGAGTGACTCTCAGCCGGTTGGCGAGTTCGCCGCTCATCGACAGCACCTCTGCGTCCGAGAGCACTTTTTCGTATGAAGGGGAGGATGCGAGCACGCCAGGATCGATCTGAGAGTTCGGCAGAAGGGCGGCCAGCACTTGGTCCGGTGCAGTGCTGGGATTGAGAATACCCGCCTGAATCTCAGGAGCATCATGGACCGAAAAAAGATCAAGCAGGGCGGAGTCCGCAGAGCTCGCGGAGGCAAAATCCAGGGATTTCCATGGGTCGCCGCGCAGGGCGTAACCCATCTCGCCGACGCTGGTGAACGGGCGGTTGAGCATCACCGGGCGTGCTTGGCTGCCGAGGCCGGCAATGTTCGTGGCGGCGGTGAGGGGGAAGGCTCCGTCTCCAGGACGCACGACGCCGTCGGGATCGGCGACGTAGA
>JBGTAT010000460.1:0-3107 GCA_041749755.1 Terrimicrobiaceae bacterium
CACCCGCCTGGCCCCACCCGCAGTCCACCATCCGCCGGGCGAAATCGCTCCCGCGACAGCCACCGCCTCCCCTCCGTCCCCCACCCCGGGGCCGCTCCTTGTGGAATCCCTTCCGCCTGCGGAGGAGCCAGCTCAGGCCGAACCAACGATCCCGGCGATCCAGCCCGCTATTGCCGAGGCGACTCCGCCGCCGTTACCCCGCCTGCCATCGCCTGCTGTACCGGAGATTGCCGCATCGTCCGAAACTTCGATTGCCGCAACCGCCACGGCCACCCCGCCTCCCGTCGCCACGGTTGCCCAGGCGGCCCCCGCCCGGGATCCCCTTGCACGCCCGTTTGCCGACGCCAGCCTCTGGAACCTCCCCCTCCCCCCGACAACAAAACTCGCCAGCGCCAGGCTCGTCGGCCGGGAGAAAAACCTTCGGATCGGCCTGCGCTGGCAGCCGGTGTTTGTGAGCGAGATCCCGATGCCGGAGCGCGAGCTGTGGGTCGGCGATGAACGGCTCGGAGAGCTTCGATTGCCGGCAGCTGCCAACTTGCAAATGTTCCGACAAACCCCGCTGATCCTGGTTGCCCCGGATGGCCTCACCGCCTGGGAGGTGATGGAGCCCCGCCCGATGGGGGAGGGCCGCATCGGGGCGGCCAGCGCGCGTCTGGTCGATCTGAGCGCCAGCGGGGATGGCCCGCCCGACCAGCCGCTCATCGCGGGGATCATCCGCCAGGACGAGCTCACAAGCGGCATCTTCCACGCCCTCTCGATCGGCCTTCCGCCTTTCCTCACGAAATCAAAATGCCGCGTGGGATCCCGCATCGCGATCCCGCGGGACGTCGACCCTGAAGATTTTGGGGCGGCACGGGAAATCGCCCGCGCCCTCCGCGACTACGGCGGATTTGTCACCTACGAGTCAAAATCCGACGCCGTCGAAATCCTCTTCGCCGGCCGCACTCCGCCCGCAGTCGCCGACGCCCTGCCGAAGCTGCTCAAGCATCTTCAGAAGGCCCAGGTGCCAGACAGCCGCTGACCACCCCCCCCGGCGGACGCCGGGGCCGCCGAGCGCCGGCTCAAAAAATCCAAGTGGGCCTGATTACCAGGAATAGTGGACCGTGTAGGTCACCTTGCGCTCCTCCCCGGATTTGATGTCGACACGGAACTGGATCTCATCGGACGAGACTTTGAGGAAGTCATCGGATTTATCCCGGATCTCCCAGTTCGTCCACCGGTAGAGGTGCTCGACCACGCGGATGGTTACCGGTTCCTTCTTGCGGTTGCGCAGAGTGATTTCAAACGTCTCGTCCGCCCACTTGTTTGAGGTGTCGACCTTAAAGTTTGTGCGCTTGCGCTCGCCGACGAGATCGAAGGCGTCGCCGGTATAGATTTTCACAAGCTCATCCGCCGGCGAGTGGTCGATCTGGTTTTCTCCGGTAAATTCGAGCTGGGTGCCATTGGTGCGGTAAAACCGGACGCGGCCTTTCGGGAGCGGGATCCCGAGGCCGTTGGATTCTGCATTTTTAAATTCGCGCATGACGGCGACCTTCGTCTGGCTCTGGGATCCAAACTCCTCGCTGGTCCGCCGGTTGCTGATGTCGTATCCGCGCCAGCGGTTCCAATCGATGAACAGGCCGTCGTAGACGTAAACCACCTCGGACTTGACGCCGGAGGCGCGCACGAATTCGACCTGTTTTGTCTCGCGGTCGCGGAGCGTGCTCGGACGCTCCAACGTGTAGAGATGGTACTCATCAAAGGCCTTTTCTGTGACAGCGGGTTCTGCTGCTTTTAGTGCGGCCATCGTAAATCCTCTTGCCCGACTCATCCCATCCTCATCCCTCATTCCGGGTGGCGCGAGCTTGTTGACGTCGCCAGCCATGAGCTTGATCCTGGCATCCAAAAAATCCCGTCCGCTCTGGTTGTCCATCGTGACCCATCCGATGATGTCGAGCAGGTCCCCCTTCTCGGGGGCGACGACATTGTAGCTCGCCTCCCACGACATCCCGCCGGTGATGTAGGCGAGCTCGGCCTCGGTTTTCAGCGCCTTCGGGGATTGGATTTTCCAGGCCAGCTGCGGCTTGAGGATCGTGTCGTCGCCGAGGGAGGGAAACACCGGCTCTCCCGGCAGGCTGAACTGGATTTTCCCATCGACCTCAATGATCGGCTGTCCGGCCCCGCCGGCATTCGCCATCGCCATCTGGCTCATTGCGTACTGGTTTCCATAGCGGTTCATCGCCGCCCCGCCGTGCGGGACATATCCGGAACGAATGATTTTTCCTTTTACGATCCGGTCCGGCTTGTTGATCTCCCGCACATAAAACTCGATCTCCTTCCCCTCGAAGAGCGAGAGCAGGAGCTGCTGGGTCACCGGATCGTTCCGGTAGTTCTGCTCCAGGATCTGGAGCGGTGTGCCCGCCGGATCGCGCAGGATCACCGAGTCCGGTTCCAGGTGGATTGTCGCCCCATCGAATTTGACCTCATTCGCGCCCTGCTTGAGGTCGAGGGGAATCGTGTCGCGGACGACGGCAAAGTTCTGGTTGTAAATCGTCAGCCCGGGCGCGCCAAGGAGCAGAGCCGGTGAAAACGCGAGGAAGAGGCAGGGAAATAGTCGCATCGTTGATGGGTTACGCCACGAGGGTAACGCACGTCGGCGGCATGCACGAAGCAAGAAATTGGCCGATCGCGCGGGCGGCAATTCCACAGAGGACTGAAAACATCGGGCGTATCTCCGAAAGTTGAACGTCTGTCAGGCGGCTGGCGAGTGAGGCGGCAGCCCAAACAGCACCGCCTGAAGGCGGAACTCCAAACAAGCGCCCTCAAGGCGGAGCCGATTTTTGCAACTTTCATAGTTGCGCCTGAAAACATCCGTCACCCTCCGGCCGCCTTGCGGTTTCCTGAAAAATCCGATACGTAGATGGGCATGGACGAAATCATTGCGAGCATCAGCCGGAGCCTCAACCTCCCCGAATCGGCCGTCCGGTCGGGCACCGGGATCATTCTGAATTTTCTAAAGGAGAAGGTTTCCATGACCGACTTTGACCAGCTCCTTCAGCATTTCCCGGGTGCGGCCGAGCTTCTCTCGGCTGCTCCAGCAGCCGGATCTGCGGGCTCCGCAGGCGGCC
>JBGTAT010000461.1:0-5737 GCA_041749755.1 Terrimicrobiaceae bacterium
CCGCCGGGGCCGCAGTGGTCGCCGCCGGAGCGGCATATGTCATCGCCAAGCACCAGGCGACCGAGCGCCAGCGCAAGATCGCCGAGCAGCGCGCCCGCATCTACATGGCCCGCCTCGAAAAGCAGCAGGCGGCCGCCCAGGCCTCGGCCAAGAAACCGAAAAAACCCCGCTTCATCGCCGTCCAGACTGAAAAGACCGAGCAGAATCAAGGCAAGGCAGCGGTTATGGTTTTTGACACCCAGACAAACGAGGTCGTCGGCAACAATGTCTACGATATGAAGTCCACTCCGCAGGTCGGGCAGACGGCAAAATTTGACACGTACTCCGCGCAATTTGTCGGCACGGGGAACTGACCGGCCTACACCAAACACACGACTGGGACCAGAAGGGCCGCATCGGCGAGTGCGGTGTATGAGTCGGGCGCAATCCGCTCCCGGCGGAACCAGAGGATCACGAGGCAGGCCGCAGAGATCGCCGGCGTAAAGTTTCCGGTGGAGACCGCGTACGTGCAGGAAATCGCGGCGGCCAGGACGAGCAACACGTTGGTCCCGCGCGCAGGTTCGATTCCTCCAAGGCGTTCCTCCGCCCGCATGCACTCGAGCGCATTCGCCGCCAGCACAAATCCCAGCGCGAGAAAAAAACCTCCTGCCAGTTTCGGGGGAGGGGATTGGACCAGCGCCGCCGACATCACGGCGAAAGAAAAAATTCCGGCGAGGGCGAGCGCCCGCCACGGGTTGGCCGCAGTGCCTTTCGATCGTGCATGGCCGGCATAATACCCGCCGCAGAGGACCGCGATGCAGGCGCCGGCCAGAAGGAGTTGCGCGTTCAAATTCCACAAAGCCATGGCCCCTGCGAGCGCAAGGTTTCCCATGCCGAGCAGGGTGTAATGAGGGAGCCAGCGCCGGGCCATCTGATGGCGGCGCGCCGGGATGGCCCCCGGCGCAGAGCGTGCCGCATCCCATGCTCGGTCGAGAAGATAGATCCCCCAGACGGAGCAGAAAAGCACGGCGCGCGCGGCAGGTCCCGTTGAGGTCCCGAGCGCCCGCCCCGCCAATTCCTGCCAAAGGACCGCCACCAGCGCGACGTCAACACCCAGGATGTGTGGCCACATCGCCAGGGGCATCGGTCGCGGAGGGGGCACTGCGGTCAGCAGATTCTTTGCTCAGTTGCGGGATCGAACAGGTGGACCCGGGCCGCGTCGATTTCAAACGTCCGCCGGTGACCGGCCTCGCTCTGGTCAACCAGGGCATGGCTGCGGCTCGTGATCACATGCGCCCCGGTCTGGATGTAGAAAAATGTCTCGGCCCCCATCGGCTCGACGACATCGATGATCGCCGGGAATGGCGACTTCGTCGGCGTCTTTCCCTCAGGGACCCAATCGCAGTTTTCCGGACGGACGCCCAGCGTGACATCCTTCCCGGCATACGGCTGCGCCGCCGGGCGGGTTCCCAGATTGATCTCAACAGCTCCGCCGGCAACTTCCTTAAAGATCAGATTGTCGCCATCCTTGCGCAGGGTTCCCTTCAAAAAGTTCATCGGCGGGCTGCCGAGGAAGCCGGCAACAAACATGTTGACCGGCTCGTTGTAGAGCTTCAGCGGTGCATCGATCTGCTGGACGACACCTTCCTTGAGCCCGGTCTCCGGGTTGACGACCGCATCCATCACGACGATCCGGGTCCCCATCGTCATCGCCTCGACTTGGTCGTGGGTCACATAAATCATCGTCGCCTGAAGCCTCTGGTGCAGCTTGATGATCTCGGTGCGCATCTGAACCCGCATCTTCGCGTCCAGGTTTGACAGCGGCTCGTCAAACAAGAAGACCTTCGGTTGGCGGACGATCGCCCGCCCGACCGCAACCCGCTGGCGCTGCCCGCCGGAGAGGGCCTTCGGCTTCCGGTCCAGGAGCTGCTCCAGGCCTAAGATATCTGCGGCTTCCTGCACACGCTTCTGGATCTCCGCTTTTGGAAATTTGCGAAGCTTGAGCCCGAACGCCATGTTTTCGTAAACGCTCATGTGCGGGTAGAGCGCGTAGTTCTGGAAGACCATCGCAATGTCGCGGTCCTTCGGCGGCACGTCGTTCACCCGGCGGTCGCCGATGAAGATGTCTCCGCGGCTGATCTCCTCCAGCCCGGCGATCATCCGCAACGTGGTGGACTTTCCGCAACCGGACGGGCCGACGAAGACGACAAACTCGCGGTCCTCGATGTCGATGTTAAAGTCCCGGACGGCCGTGACGTCTTGGCCTTTGTCTCCGGGGTAGATTTTGTAGATGCTGTTCAGCGCAACTTTTGCCATGGTTTTCTCCTGTTTGGTTTTATTTGGTGTCCCAGGGATTTAAGGACACGGATGGGACGATTCCGCGACCTGTTAAGGGACCATCCAAGCTTCCGGAAGGGGGGATGTCAACTGGCACGGCGCTTGCCCTGTCACGCGGGCGCATCTGCGAAAGTTGCAAAGAGCAGGGAGAACAGGCGTCTGTTTGGAGACCGGCTTTCGCTGCCAAACCAACGCCCACACGGGCGGGACGCCCATGCTCCCTGGGGTCCTCTCGCTCAGGTTGCAACTTTCTGGAGTGTGTTGAAGAGGCGGTTGCAAGCGTGAGCAAAGCACCGGCCCGCGTGCGGTTACGGTTCCCGACGCTCAGTCGGACAGCAGCGGAAACCAGGCTGAGGATTGCAGCCTGTCCCGCAAAAACTCGCGCTGTGCGGCCCGCGCGTCCGAGCGGTTGCTGCTGGCGCAGGGGGCCGGCAACTTTAAAAGCTGTTCGGCATACGCGGCCGGCCCGAACCGTTTCTCCATATCGGCTGGCCATGGTGTCACGCGGAGCCCTCCCCGGACGGCCCTCCTCCTCCAGACGCGGAGGAACGGGTTGAGCGGGGAACAGAGCTGCCAGGAATCCTCCGCCGGATGCGCGAGGATTTCCAGCTGCGCGGCCAGGGTGAGTCGGCTGAATGCGACCGGGCCGAGGCTTGCTTTTGGAATCGGCCAGTCAGGTTTGGCCGCCATCGCTCGGCAGGACCGCGGCATCTGCTTTAGCCAAGCGGTATGGAGTGCGCTCTGGCGCCGCACCTCGGCCTTCACGTCGAAGAGGTCCGGGGCAACGAGGATGTCGTCGTATGATTGAGGGAACCGGAACCCAAACTCTGCAAGGTCGGGGGCGATCTTTGGCAGGCGACGTGCGATCAACGGACGCCCGGCCGCTGCCGCCTCAAGGCTCGGCAGACCGAAGCCTTCCTGAATCGATGTGAGGAGGACGGCCTCGCTGGCGGCGAGGAGCTCCGGAACGGATGGCTTCTTGAGCTCGCGGCCGGAGAGAATGCCCAGTCGAAGTCGCCACTGGTGTCTTTGCGCGGCATCGTTCAGCGCGTTTGCATAGGCTTCCTCGTCGGCAGAGCTGGCTGCGCCGGTGGTGACGAGCCACGCTGCGGGACGCAGCCAGCGGGTGAGAAGCAGCGCCTCGCAAAGGTTTTTCCGGCGCATCAGGCGGCAGGGGACGATCCACACCGGGGTGTCGTCGCCCAGTTGGCCGCTTAGCCAGCGGCGCGCTGCGCGCTCCCTCGCTGCCGACACCGGTTGCCCGCGCTCCATGGGATTCGGTTGCCAGATGGCCCGCCTGCCAAAATGCTTTTCGAGGATCGTCGCATCTGCGCGGTTGATCGCAGCATGCCGGATCGTGGCGGCTTCGGGGAAAAGTGTTTCCGCCATGGCGTCCGGTGTAGCCGCCCCGCATTGTTGGAGTTCCGGCCACCGCCGCCAGCGGTATTCAAACCACCAGTCGTGATGGTGCAAGACGAGCGGGATCCCCGTTCGGCCGCATGCGCCGGAGATCTCGCGCGCCAGAAGGTGGTTCCTTCCGAGGCCCAGGTTGTGGGCCCAAACCAGCGTGTTTGCCGGGTCGGCTTTGCCGAGAAGCCGCTTCACTCCGGCCCGCACGGCCCGCTCCTTCCCAGCGGTGCTCCCGCGCTGCTCGGCAAAATATAAAAGGGCGGGGACAATGACGACTTCGAGTCGGGCGGGTCTGACGAGGCGTCGGAATTCTGCCAGCCAATGTTCGTCTGTCGCCTCTCCCGCCGCCAGCACGACGGTGCGGAATGTTTTGTTCGCACGCAGGACCGCCGGCACGGCCATCTCGATAACCCGGCGCACTCCGCCCGGCCGGAAATGATAGTGGAGAATGATGAGTTCCAAACCAAGCGGACTCTGCCACAGTCCCGCCGACTCGGCGAGATTTTGCTCGCTGCTCCTCTTGCGGCAATGGCGCTGCCCGTGTCCCGCGCAACCCGACTCGCGCGCGACGGCACGCGGCCTTGCATCCGCTCCGCACCTGTGGGAGAAGTCTACCCCCATGGCAGATTTTTTCCAAACCGGAGCCATTGCCACCCTCCATCGGCTGGGCCAGCCCGACGTGGCCCGCCTCGAGCGGGATCTGGTCGAGTTTTCCAAAGACCGCCCGATCGCCCTGGTCCTGCCCTGCCACATCTCCGAGCTCGGAACCCGCGGCCTGCACGGGATCGTCCGGGAGCTTGCGGGAGTGCCCTACCTCCGGCAGATCATCGTCGGGATTGACGGGGCTACCCACCGGCGCGACTGGGAGAGGGCGCGCGCCTTCTTCGGCCAGCTCCCGCAAAAACCCGTGCTGCTCTGGAACGACGGACCGCGCATGAAATCGCTTTTCCGCCTGCTGGCAGAAAACGACCTGTGCTCCGGGCACGCTGGCAAGGGGCGCAATGTCTGGATGTGCTTCGGATATGCGCTGGCAAGCGAGCAGGCCAGCGTGGTCGCGGTCCACGACTGCGACATCCTCACCTACAGCCGGGAACTGCTTGCGCGGCTCTGCTATCCGGTCGCGCACCCGAGCTTCGGTTTTGACTTCTGCAAGGGATACTACGCGCGCGTCAGCGACCAGCTCAACGGCCGCGTAATGCGCCTGATGCTGGCCCCGCTGATCAGCGCGCTCAAAAGCATCCTGGGCCCGCACCCCTACCTCGCCTACCTCGAAACATTCCGGTATCCGCTTGCCGGAGAGTGCTCGCTCGTGCTCGACCTCGTGCGCAGGGTGAGGATCCCGAACGACTGGGCGCTCGAAGTTGGCATGCTCACGGAGGTCTTCCGCAACTGCGCCCCCCGCGCGGTCTGCCAGTCGGAGCTCTGCGAAAACTACGACCACAAACACCAGGAGCTCTCGCCCCGCAATATCGACAAGGGGCTCAACAAAATGGCGTTCGACATCGCCAAATCCATCTTCCACCGCATGTCGGCGGAGGGGATCTGCCTGGACAGCGGCCTCTTCGACAGCCTGCTCAGCGCGTATGCCCGGCAGGCAGAAGACATCCTGCGGGCGTACGCGGCCGACGCCGCAATGAACGGCCTGAAGTACCCGCGGCATCTCGAGGAAAGCGCGGTGAGCATGTTCGTGCACAGCATCCAAGCCGCCGTGGCCGCATTTCACCAAAGACCGATCGGCTCGCCAATTAACTCAAGCTGGAACCGGGTCGAATCCGCACTGCCTTCGTTCCTCAACGACCTGGGCGAGGCGGTCCGGCTTGACAACGCGTGATCAGGGGGTCGGACTGGGCGTCGGGGTCGGGGTCGGATACCGGAGCGGGGTGAAGTTCGGCTTGCTGCCGTCGGTGCTCCAGAAGACTTCCTCGGTGCGGTTCCAAACCACGCTCGGGGCACCCTCGTAGAGGGCAAGCGCCTTGAGCTGGCGGCGCACCTCGCCGCGCAGGCCGAAGCT
>JBGTAT010000462.1:0-5635 GCA_041749755.1 Terrimicrobiaceae bacterium
GCCGGGCCTCCGCACGGCGTTCGCTTTGCCAGCGGGACCCGCTCATAAATCGAAAACCTCCGCGCAGACCGCGAAGAATCGCCCCTTAGTTCCACATTTTATCTCGAACAAAACCCCCGCGATTATCTCGACGGCCTACAGCAAAAGCAACCATGCGAAAGGCAATTACATCAGCTTCCCCTTCAAGACCATCCAGGACCGCAACGTCATGGTCACGATGAAGTGGGGGCCGGTCACAGACCCGGGGGTCGACCGGAAGCTATGGATCTACTTCAGCTCCGCCCTGGATAGCGTGGAGGAAGAGCAAGGGTGGATCTTCGTCAAATCCGGGAATGCGTTTGCCGGCGTCAAGGTTGTGGACGGCTACGAGTGGGTCACGCCATGGAAGCACAGCGACGCGATCAATCCGAAGAGCTTTGTCAGAATGTTGAGTGAAAAATCTCCGGTGATCATGGTGGTCAATGATGCCGCTGACTATGGCAATGACTTCGCAGCCTTCAAAAAGGCGTTGATTGCCGAGCCTGTGAGTTGGAAGGACGGTGTGTGCCAGTTTGCGACCATCACGCATGAAGGACCGCTAAAAGCAGGAAAGATCGCTGGAAACCCCGTGGAATATCAGCCTCCGCTCTTGAACGACTCGCCGTTCATCCGGTCCGCTTGGGACAGCGGAGTGTCGTATATCCGCAAAGGGGACGAGGCGATGATCCTCGATTTCAGCGATCCGAAGAACCCGAAGAGGACGCTTGGCGTCCAGCCGGATGAAAGGTTTCCGTCGGGTTCCGGGCAGGACAAGCCGATCGTTTTTGGAAAAGCTAGGGACGTGTTAAGGTAAAAGAGCCGTAGAGAAGCCGGTTTGTCATCGCAGCTCAAGAGGTCTTGGCTGCCACCACCACAGAGATCCATGTACCAAGTGCCTGTGAGGGTTCGCGAGAGCCGGAGTCGATGTAACGCATCGCTTAGATTTTCAGCCTTCTTCCGAATCTCGTTGGCCCGGGGGCGGCCAGTCCGAAAATCTGTTAACCACTTCCGGGCCGGAACAGAGAGCGGAGAGAGGATTCGCCCAATTTCGAGAGAGCGCGGGTGTAAATCGGTCGAATCTGGTTCTTTGACCGGGGAACGGAGAACACAGGAAATCCGCGCAAATCCCGAGAAGTCAAAAGGATGCAGGAAACCGGTGTAGGCGAGTGCCTGTTAATCAACGGCTGGAGGATTTCGAAGGCCATGCGGCATGGCTCCTGAGGTAGGATTATCCCCGCGGCAGGCGCGGGGCTCTGCGAGTTTGTATGCTTCGCACTTTTCAACAGGCGCTATCGCGCGGGCAGTCGAACTGCGTTCTCGTCCTTTTAGTGCTGCGCTATCGCGCCTCGCCAAATCCGCTGGATTTGGCTCCTGAGGTAGGACTCGAACCTACGACCAATCGGTTAACAGCCGACCGCTCTACCACTGAGCTACTCAGGAATGACGGGGGAAGAGGAAGTAAACAGCTTCGTGTCGGGAAATCAACCGGATTTTTCGACAGGAACCCCGGCTCCCCAACGCGCCGGCTGCATCCCCCCCGGGTTGCGGCTCTCAACAACGCTCGCGCTCTCCGAAAATGTGGCATGGGGCGGGGAGCCTCTGCCACTTTCCAGCGCTCCCATCCTTCAAGCAACTTTCGAAGTTTCGTCCTCGAAGCCGCTTTTGGTTCAGATGGAACGCCACTATCCGCCGTCATAATCGGGCGCATCCGTTAGGGATCCGGCTCTCGTATTGTTCAAGTGTTGGCCTCGTTTTGGGGGGCAGGGTAAATATTTCCGCATTTTTTTAAGGCAACCTTGACACGTTATTCATTAGCTGAACTAATACACGCTTTCACCCATCATGATCTCGGCTCCTTCTCAATCCCGCTCCGGACCGCACCCGGTCTTCCTCTGGCTCTTTTCCTCGCTTGGCAAAAAGACGGTTGTTGCGCTGACCGGTATCGCCCTGGTCGCGTTCGTCACCGGCCACCTTTTGGGAAACTTCACGATCTACCTCGGGCCGGACTGGCTGAATTCTTACGCCCTGCACCTGCAAAGCCTCGGGCCGCTCCTCTGGGTGATCCGGCTCGTCCTTCTGGGCATCCTGGTCGGGCACATCTTCTTCACGATGCTGCTGTGGAAGGAAAACCAGGCGGCCCGCCCGAAGAAGTACATCGCCTCCGACCCGGTGGGCACGAGCGTCTTCGCCCGCACGATGCGGCTGAGTGGTCTGATCGTGCTGGCTTTCATCGTCTTCCACCTCGCCCACTTCACGCTCTGCATCGTCGACCCGGCCTACCGCCACATGGAGACGACGATGGCCGACGGCCAGACCGTCCATGACGTGTACGGCATGGTTGTCCTAGGCTTCAGCAACCCGGTGATCGTGATCATCTACCTTGTGGGGCTGACGCTTCTCACCATGCACCTGAGCCACGGGATCGGCAGCCTTTTCCAGACGCTAGGACTCACCAACCGCCGGATGCACGGGGTCATCGAACTCGGCACCAAAGCCTTCGCCTGGCTCCTCTACCTCGGATACATTTCCATCCCGATTTCCATCCTGGTCTTCGGCTTGGGGAAAGGAATTGTCAAATGACGCTCGACTCCAAAATACCCGCTGGTCCGCTCGACAAAAAGTGGACGTCCTTCAAGAATAACGCCAAGCTGGTCAACCCGGCCAACAAGCGAAAGTTTGACATCATCGTCGTGGGATCCGGCCTCGCCGGGGCCGCCGCCGCCGCTACGCTGGCCGAGCAGGGCTACCGCGTAAAATGCTTCTGCTATCAGGACAGTCCGCGCCGCGCGCACTCGATCGCCGCCCAGGGCGGGATCAATGCGGCCAAAAACTATCAGAACGACGGCGACAGCGTCTACCGGTTGTTCTACGACACGATCAAGGGCGGGGATTTCCGCGCCCGCGAGGCAAACGTGCACCGCTTGGCCGAAGTGAGCAACCTGATCATCGACCAGTGTGTCGCCCAGGGTGTCCCCTTCGCCCGCGAATACGGAGGGCTCCTGGACAACCGCTCGTTCGGCGGGGCTCAGGTCTCCCGCACGTTTTATGCCCGCGGCCAGACCGGGCAGCAGCTCCTCCTCGGCGCCTACGCGGCCCTCAGCCATCAGATCGCCCTCGGCAACGTCGAGATGTTCCCGAAAACCGAGATGATGGACCTCGTCCTGGTGGACGGCCACGCCAAGGGGATCGTGACCCGCGACATGACGACTGGCGAGATCTCCTCGCACGCCGGCGATGCCGTGCTCCTCTGCACCGGCGGCTACGGGAACGTCTTCTACCTTTCGACCAACGCCCGCGGCTGCAACGTCACCGCGACCTACCGGGCCTACAAGCGCGGCGCGCTCTTTGCCAACCCGTGCTACACGCAGATCCATCCGACCTGCATCCCGGTGAGCGGCGACTACCAGTCGAAGCTCACCCTCATGTCGGAGTCGCTGCGAAACGACGGCCGCGTCTGGGTCCCGAAGCGTAAGGAGGATTGCGGCAAGGATCCCCAGGACATCCCGGAGGACGCCCGCGATTACTTCCTCGAGCGCAAATACCCGAGCTACGGCAACCTCGCCCCGCGCGACATCTCGTCCCGCTCGGCAAAAGAGGTCTGCGACGAAGGCCGCGGGGTCGGTCCCGGCGGGCTCGGGGTTTATCTCGATTTTGCGGACGCCATCAAGCGGCTCGGCAAGCACGTGATCCAGGAGCGCTACGGAAATCTCTTCGAGATGTACCACAACATCACGAACGAAGACGCCTACGAGCGCCCGATGCGGATCTATCCCGCCGTCCACTACACGATGGGCGGGCTCTGGGTTGACTACAACCTGATGAGCAATATCCCCGGCCTTCACGTGCTTGGCGAGGCCAACTTCTCCGACCACGGTGCGAACCGCCTCGGCGCCAGCGCCCTCATGCAGGGCCTCGCGGACGGATATTTTGTCATCCCGTACACGCTCGGCCAGTACATGACCGCACAGTTCGGGAAAAAGGTTGATCCGAAGGCCCCCGCGTTTGGCGAGGCGGTTGAGGCGGTCCAGGCCCGCATCCAGAAGCTGATGAGCATCAACGGAACCCGCTCGGCGGACAGCTTCCACCGCGAGCTCGGCAAGATCATGTGGGACAAATGCGGGATGGCCCGGGACAAGGCCGGCCTCGAGGAGGCCATCCGCAAGATCACTAAGCTCCGCCAGGAGTTCTGGTCCGACCTCAAGGTGCTCGGCTCGAAGGACGGGATCAACATGGAGCTCGAGCGCGCCGGGCGGATCGCCGACTTCCTCGAGTTTGGCGAGCTCATGTGCCGCGACGCGCTCGACCGGAACGAATCGTGCGGCGGGCACTTCCGCACCGAGTTCCAAACCCCCGAGGGCGAGGCGCTCCGGGACGACGAAAACTTCGACTACGTGTCCGCCTGGAAGCACGAGGGCGACGCCGCGCCGCCGACCCTGATCAAAGAACCGCTCGTTTACGAGGAGGTCAAACTCGCAACCCGCAGCTACAAATAAGACTATGAAATTTTATCTCGAAGTTTGGAGGCAGCTGAGCCCGAACGCTCCGGGCAAGCTCGAGCACTACGAGGCGAACGACATCCCGTCCGAGGCCTCGTTTCTCGAGATGCTCGACATCGTCAACGAGGACCTCGCCAAAAAGGGGATCGAGCCGATCCAGTTCGACTCCGATTGCCGCGAGGGCATCTGCGGGAACTGCTCGCTCACGATCAACGGCATCCCGCACGGCCCCGGCCGCGGGACGACCTGCCAACTCTACATGCGGAAATTCCGCGACGGCCAGATCATCACGATCGAGCCGTTCCGCGCGGATTCGTTCCCGGTCGAGCGCGACCTGGTCGTCAACCGCGAGGCGTACGACCGGATCATGCAGGCGGGCGGTTTCATCAGCGAGCGCGCCGGCTCCGCGCCGGACGCCAACTCGGTGCCGATCCCGAAGGTGGTCGCCGACGAGTCGATGGATGCTGCCGCCTGTATCGGCTGCGGCGCCTGCGCCGCTGCGTGCCCGAACGGCTCGGCCATGCTCTTCGTCAGCGCCAAGGTCACCCACCTCGGACTCCTCCCGCAGGGTAAGCCGGAAAACGACCGCCGCGTGCTTAACATGGTGCGCCAGATGGACAAGGAAGGGTTTGGAAACTGCTCGAACTACTACGCCTGTGAGGCGGTGTGTCCGGCCGGAATCCCTGCCTCGTTCATCTCCCGCATGAACCGCGAGTTTTCCTTCGCTTCGATCAAAGAATCCCTCGGGATCACGGTCTAGCCCGCAAATCTCACGGTCGCATTGTAGCGTCGCTCTATGAGCGACGATTTCTGCTTGGTTGCATGGCGAGGGACGGTCACAGACCGCCGCTACAACCTGCGGAGCCGCAAATCGAACTGTGAGACATGAGGTCTAGCCGCAATACGACTCACTTTGCAGGAAATAGTGGCATGGGCATCGTGCCCATGTCCTGAAAAACAATCGCATCGGCAGGATGCCGATGCCAGTGCGCTGCGAAGCTGCGCACTCCTTCGGGGTGGAAGACCCCGACCATCGGCCGCCGTTGGGCTGGTGAGAACTTGAAGTAACCGCGTCGCCGTGAGGCGAGGTGGAGAGCAACGGAAAGAACCTGAACGACCGC
>JBGTAT010000463.1:0-1826 GCA_041749755.1 Terrimicrobiaceae bacterium
CGCGCCACCTGTTCCCGGGTGCCGTTTTCCTTGTCGTAGGTGGAGAGGATGCGTTCGCGCAGGTCCAACGAGAGTGCCTTCATGAACGACACTCTATGCACAAATAAAAACGGCTACAATATTATTTAATATGCTCTAGCCCTCGCAAAGGTGGACTTGCTCGGCAAGGAGCGCGGGGAAACCCCGGTCCTCTCTGGGGAAAAGACCCTGGCAGACCCGACGACGTTGCAGCAAAAAGCGGATTTTGCCGGGATGTACGCCCCGCCCCCGAGAGAGACGCAGAGTGAGGACACGCGGCAGCCCTACCAAAAGGAGATCCTTGCAAAGCGCGATGAGATCATGAATCGCAAGCCCGAGGTGCCCGAGGGGTATGCGGGGTTCTCGCCGGCACAGAAAAAGCGGTTTGCTGAGAACTTCCAGAAGAGCCAGCGGGAGGAACTGAACTCGTTTTACAAGAAGCAGCTCAGTGCGGGCGGAGACCGTGCTCAATTTGTGAGTTCCCTGCAGGAAGGGGGAGATGAGTCTGCCAGCCGGTCGATTGCCGAGGAGACGTTCCGAAAAGATCCGGTGGGGTATTGGCTTGGGCAGGCCGAGCGGGGGTTCCAGTCGTACCAGAATACAACGGCGGCGCTGGCCGGCTTGGTGGCGCGTGTGGCCGGGCAGAAAGACCTTGCGCGGGATCTTCTGGTGGGCTCGCAGGCCGGCAACCAGGAGCAGGTGATGAAGAATCCCCGTGTGGCCGAGGGGGTTGAGCAGATCCGCAATGTGGGAGATCTGGGGATTTGGGCGGTGGACACCATCATTGACATCGCTCCCCAGATCGGGGAATCCGTGGCCTCGGGTGTGGCCGGGGCGGTGGTTGGCGGGGCGACGACCGCCGGCACGGGAGCGGTGCCGGGGTTTCTGGCGGGTTTGTTCGGAAAGACGGCGATCAAGAACCTTGCCCGGCGCGAGGCGCTGGAACTGGGGCTCAAAACAGTGGGCAAGGAGGAACTCGAAGGCCTGGGGAAAAAGATCCTCCTGCGCGAGGGTGCAGACCAAGCGGTAAAAGCCGAGGTGGTTCGGATCGGTAAGAATATGGGCTCTGTGCTTGGGCAGTTGAGCTCCTCCTACAAAGGGAATGTGGCAGAGATTTACATGGGCCTTGCTCTGGATCCGGCTGTGGACGGTGACCGGGCGGTGACTGCAGCGCTGATCTGGGGTGTCCCGGCGGCCGCGCTGGACATCGTCTCCGAGGTGGGGCCTGTGGCGAAAATGCTGGGGATATCCGAATCCCAGGCGGGGCGGATTATCCAGACCGGGAAAGAGTGGCGCCAGAATACGATGCGGGAGCTGCGGAATGCCGGCATAACCGTCGGCCTCGAATCGGGCACAGAAGGCTTGCAGGCGATCAACGGATGGGGGGCCAACCGATGGGCCAAGCACGGTTTTGACCTGGGTAAATGGGAGAAGATCACCGACGCCGAGATCAGTGAGCTGAAGAATTCCCTCGCGGCCGGTGCGATCGGTGGCGGGCCATTTGCGGCGATGAGCGTGGGAGCAGCCGCCTTGGAGACCCCACAACGCCCAAACGTCGAAAAAGCCTTTGCAGTGCTCGACACGCAATTCACGAACCTGAGCGAAGCCGTACGCTCGCCCGAGGCGCTGGCAAAGTTCAACTCCGAGCGGCCAGATACCACCCCGCTGCGCATGGAAACCGCGCAGGACCTGCTGGGAAAGGTGGAAAAGGCGCGCAATTCGGCCGCCCTGCAGGTGCTCTTGCGTGACGAGAAGCTCGTTGACTCGACCATCACGGCGATCGATCCCAAAGCCGACAAGGCGAAGCT
>JBGTAT010000464.1:0-10931 GCA_041749755.1 Terrimicrobiaceae bacterium
GTACGAGAGGACCGGGATTGACAAACCTCTGGTGATCCAGTTGTTCCGTCAGGAGCACCGCTGGGCAGCTATGTTTGGAAAGGATAAGCGCTGAAAGCATCTAAGCGCCAAGCCTCTCCCAAGATGAAATCTCCCTGAAGAACCGTGGAAGACCACCACGTTGATAGGTCACGGGTATAAGCGCAGCAATGTGTTCAGCTTAGTGATACTAATGTTCGTTCGGCTTTTTTCTCCATCTTACAGTCTTTGTTGGCTGGTTGATGTAATTTTTCCCCTGGTATGCGAATGTCAGAGAACCAGATGATTGCTGGGTTCGGAATGCTCGGAGCGTTTTGGATCCTGTCAGTCCTGATCTTTTGATAAAATATTGGTAGGACGGTGTCTCCAGACACGCGCGAATCTGAAGTTTGAGAGTTCAAATTTGAGATGATCGGAGTCTGGTGATCCCGCGCAGTGGACCCACCCGTTCCCATTCCGAACACGGAAGTGAAACGCTGCTGAGCCGATGGTAGTGCATCTATAGGTTGTGCGAGAGTAGGTCGTTGCCAGTATTCCGCCCGGCACCTTGGAAACAAGGTGCCGGGCTTTTTTTGTTGCAGCGGGCGAGAGCCTGCGAATTGTATATGACTGTGCGCATCCACTGGTTCCGCCGCGATCTTCGGCTTACGGATAATTCGGCCCTCTGCGAGGCGGCCCGGGACGGCGCGCCTGTCATTCCGGTTTATATCCTGAGCGACTGGAAATCGGAGCACCGGTGGACGGGGCCCAACCGCCAGCATTTTTTGTGCGGTTGCCTGAAATCACTGTCTGCGAATCTTGAGACAATAGGAGGCAGGTTGGTGATCCGTCAGGGTGACCCGGTGGCGGAGCTGCTCGGCCTGGCGAGTGAGACAGGCGCAACGGAAATCACCTACAGCCGGGATCCCGACCCCTTTGGGCGTGCGGTCGAGGAGCGGCTTGAAGAAGCGGCCCGCCCACTTGGGATTATATGTCGGAGCGTTAAGGATGTTTCCATGCACGAGCGAAGCGAGGTGCTCAACGGCTCGGGCGAACCGTTTCGCGTTTTTACGCCGTATTCCAAGGCCTGGGAAAAAGCCTCGCATCCTACCGTCCGCCCGAAACTGCGCGCGCTGGTCACGCCCGCCGGAATTCCCTCGAACCCGCTGCCGACCCTCGCGCACTGGGGGCTCCGCGACCCTGCGGCAGGGCTTCTGGAGCCTGGGGAAAAGGCGGCTCGAAAACGGCTAGCCGATTTTTTGACCTCCCGCCTTGCTGGCTACGGCGAGAACCGGAACCTGCCCGCAGGAAAGACAACCTCCCGGCTGTCTCAGGACCTGCGGTTTGGCCTGCTCTCGATCCGGGAGGTTTTTGAGCGGGTGACAGAATGTGCCAACGAACTTCCCCCGGCCGGCAGGGACAGCGCCGCCAAATTTGCCAGCGAGCTCGTGTGGCGGGAGTTTTACATGCAGATCCTCTGGCATTTTCCGGAGGTTCTTGAGAGCGAGTTCAACCCGACGTTCCGCGGGATGAGATGGCCTGGGAACCTGTCCCATTTCGAGCTTTGGAAATCAGGGGTGACGGGGTTTCCGATCGTGGATGCGGCCATGCGCGAACTCCGCGAGACCGGGTTCATGCACAACAGGACCCGCATGATCGCGGCGATGTTCCTCACGAAGGATCTCCATCTCGACTGGAGGCTAGGCGAATCGTTCTTCATGCAGTCGCTCGTCGATGGCGAGATCGCCAGCAATAATGGCGGCTGGCAGTGGAGCGCCGGCACCGGAGCCGACGCGGCTCCTTACTTCCGCATCCAAAACCCCTGGACTCAGACCCGCCGGTACGATCCCCAAGGGGCTTACATCAAAACCTGGATCCCCGAGCTGCGTGATGTGGATCCCGTGAGGTTTTGCGATCCTCCGGATCCCGGGCTCCGGCTCGCCAAAGGCTATCCTCTCCCCATTGTTGATCACTCCAGAGCGCGCGATATCACGCTGGATCTCTTCGCTGCGCATAAGAAGGCGCAGTAAACTCTGGGCCAGGCCAGGGCAATATTAACCTTCTTTCCGAACAGGCTTCCGAGCCGGCTTCCGAGCCGTTTTCGGCCCCCCGCCGGGCGTCGGCTTTCGCCGGCGTGAAAGCGGAGCGGGCTTCGGGCTCTGCTGGATCATGGCAAACGAGGCGATCTCCCGTGGGGTGAGGTGGCGGCAGCTTCCCGAGGGGATGCGCGCGTCGGTGATCGATCCGATGCGGATCCGCTTCAGCCGCTTCACCTCGTACCCCATCTCATAAAACATCACCCGGATCTGGCGCTTCAGGCCCTGCCGAAGCGTCACCTTCAACCGGTCGGCACCCATGATGAAGATCTTTTCGAAGCGAGCGCGTCCGCCCTCGATGAAAAATCCCTTGATGAGCTTGGCCGAGTGAGCTGCGTCGTAGGCCTTATCCAGCGTCACCTCGTACTCCTTCTCCATCTCGTGCGAGGGATGAGTGAGGCGCTGCGCAATATCCCCGTCATTGGTCATCAGCAGGAGTCCCTCGCTATCTTTGTCGAGACGGCCGACATGAAAGAGAGACGAAAACTCTTGCGGGAGGAGATCGTAGATCGTCTTGCGCCCGCGCTCGTCCGAGCGGGTGACGACATAGCCGCGCGGCTTGTTGAAGAGAAGGTAGACCGGACGCGCCATCCGGATCTGGCGCCCGTGGACCCGCACGTCATCTTCCGGGGCGACCTGGGTGGCCAGGTTGTCAATCCTCCGGCCATTGATGACAACGGCCCCCGACGTGATCAGGCCATCACACGACCTACGGGAGCCGAGACCGGCTGCGGCGAGAAACCGGTTCAGCCGCATGGAACGGGAGGCGGGAATTAATCCTCCGGCTTGGTTTTGGGCAGGCCGATCACGCGCTGGCCGTCTTTAAACTGCCCGCGCTTCTTGAGGAGATCGACACGCTCAAACCTCTTCAGGACGCTCCGCTTCGCTTGGATCGATCCTTTACCTTTCAAACTGGGATGCTGGCTCATAAAAATTCTTGGACGGGGAGATTGGAGTCTGGCGGCGGGAAATGCAAACGCTTTTTAGCCTAATTTGCCGTCGCGACAAAATGAGGTGCCCGGGACAAGCTTGGACCGGTGCCGCATCCGAACAATTGTCCTTGCTCCACGGCGGGAGGGCTGGCAATCCTTCCCGCGCGTTAAACAACCGGATCCTGATGACCGTGCCTCAAAATGACTCCGAGCCGACGCGCTCGCTCCTCGCCGACGCGCTCGTCGTCTGCGTGCTGGGAGCCATCCTTTTTGCTATTTTGAACGTGGCGCAGGAATGGAAGGCTCCGTTCCGGGCCGAGACCCACATCGACCTCTCGCTGGGGAAGCTTCCGCAGTACACCCTCTATTCGCTGGCCCGGGGCTGCGCGGCGATGGTGCTATCGTTGGGTTTTGCCGTCGGCTACGCGACATGGGCCTTCTACGACGCGCGGGCGCGGCGGGTCCTCATCCCGCTCCTGGACATCCTCCAGAGCATTCCCGTGCTCGGCTTCATGCCGGGACTGGTGCTCGCGCTGGTCCTGATATTTCCGACGACCAACTTCGGGCTCGAGCTAGCCTGCGTCCTGATGATTTTTACCGCCCAGGTTTGGAACATGGTATTCAGCTATTACGACTCGCTGCAGGCGGTGCCGGCCGAGTTCCGCCAGATGGGAGTGCTCTGCGGGTACGGCCCGCTGAAAACCTTTCTCCGCATCGAGCTCCCGTTTGCCGCCCAGGGGCTCATCTACAACTGCATGGTCTCGATGGCCGGCGGGTGGTTTTTTCTCACGATCAACGAGGCGTTTACACTCGGCAACAAAGATTTTCAGCTTCCTGGGGTTGGTTCCTTCATGAGCGTTGCCATCGCGCAAGGGAACGTCACCGCCCAGGTCGCGGCGGTCATTGCCATGGGCGTGATGATCATAGCGGTCGACCGTCTGGTCTGGTGGCCGCTTGTCATCTGGTCGAGGAAGTTCAAGCTCGAGGACACGGCGGCAGGCCCGCGCGAGAGCACGCTCATCGGCCGGATGCTTGCCCGCTCGCATCTGGCCGAAACCGTTTCGGCCGCGCCTGGCTATGTGGCGGCAGGATGGAATCGCCTCATGCCGACCGTCGCGCCGCACCCTGCGCCGAAGCCGGACCGCAAAGCGCCCAAAGCCGTGCCCTCTGCGGTCTATGCCACCGTATTGGCAGGGGTCTTTGCCATCAGCGGGTTCGGACTTTTCCAGCTGGGAACGATGCTCGCCAAGGTGCCGGCTGGCGAGTGGCTGTCCATTACCGGGGCAGCCGGCATCACGTTTCTGCGGGTGGTCTGCGCGCTGCTGATCAGCTCGCTTTGGACGATCCCGGTCGGCGTCTGGATCGGGCTCAACCCGAAATGGGCGCGCACCCTGCAGCCGGTGATTCAGTTTGCCGCATCCTTTCCCGCGCCGATGCTCTACCCCTTGGTTTTCGGTCTTGTTCTTGCGGTGGGCGGCACGCTCGAGTGGGGCGCGATCATCCTGATGATGCTCGGAGCCCAGTGGTACATTCTTTTTAACGTGGCCGCCGGGGCGCAGGCGATTCCGGCAGACATGATCGCCTGCGCGGATATCTTCCAGTTCCGCGGTTGGGCGCGCTGGAGAAGGTTCCTGCTTCCCGCGATCTTTCCTCCCCTCGTGACCGGCTGGATCACCTCCGCAGGAGGCGCTTGGAATGCGAGCATCGTGTCGGAATACCTTCAGCAGGGAGGCAAGACGTTTACTGCGACCGGGCTCGGAGCCACGATCAGCGAGGCGACGGCCAGCGGCGACTTCAACTGTCTGGCCGCCTCGGTCGTCGTCATGGCGGTCTGCGTCGTCGCGATCAACCGCACATTCTGGAAAACTCTTCAGCGCAAGGGCGATCGCTACTGCCGATTTGGAGGATAAGACTATGGACGAACCGGTCATCAAACTCAAAAATGTATCTCTGGAATTTTCTGCGGAGCGGCATGCCCCGCCGGCGGTGATCCTCCAGGACATCTCGCTGCGCGTCGCCCCTAACGACATCGTGGCGCTGCTCGGCCCCTCGGGATGCGGCAAAAGCACCCTCATCCGCCTCATGGCCGGGCTCCTCCGCCCGACGCGCGGGCGCGTTTTTTTTAACGGGAGCGAGGTCGAGGGAGTCTGCCCCGGCGTGGCGATGGTCTTCCAAAATTTTGCGCTGTTCCCGTGGCTCACCGTGGCGGGAAACGTCTGCGCTCCGCTCGAGCAGTACGGCCTCGCGGCTGACGAGGTCTCCGCACGCTCGAGGCGCGCTCTCGAGATGGTCGGCCTCACCGGCTACGAGAAGGTCTACCCCCGCGAGCTCTCCGGCGGCATGAAGCAGCGTGTCGGCATAGCCCGTGCGCTGGCCGTCAACCCGGAGGTTCTCTGCATGGACGAGCCGTTCAGCGCGCTCGACGTCCTCACGGCCGAGTCCCTTCGCAACGAGCTCGGCCGCCTCTGCGCGGATCCGGCAAACCCGCTTCGCACGATGATCTCGGTGACGCACAACATTGAGGAGGCGGTCTACCTGGCAAAGCGGATCATCGTTCTCGCCGCGCACCCCGGCCGGATCGCCCTCGACATCCCAAACCTACTGCCATATCCGCGCGTGCCGGGATCACCGGAGTTCCAGGAGATCGTCGAGCAGATTCACGACATCCTCACCCGCCACGAACTGCCGGAGGCAGCCCCGGCCGATCCGGCGACCCCCCTGCCCATCGAGCCGCTGCCTCGCGCCACCATTGGCGAGATCCTGGGCCTCATCTCCCTTTGCGACGAGAAGCCCGGCGACCTTTTCGAGCTCGGCGACGATCTCGGAAAGCAGTTTGATGAAATGCTGGAGGCCGTGAAATCCGCGGAGCTACTCGGTCTCGTTCACACCCCTCACGACAACGTCGCCCTCACGCCACTCGGCCTCCGCGTCCAGTCGTCCCCGGTCGCAGAGAGGAAGGCGATCCTCCGCGGGCAGATCGCAAAGCTCGGAGTCTATAAAAAACTTCGTGAGGAGTTGGCGCACAGCAAAACGCTGGATACCAAGGACCTCACGGACCGCCTGGCTGAGTGGGTGCCCGGGCACAAGCCGCTCGACACCGCACACACGCTGATTTCCTGGGGACGTTATGCCGGGCTGCTCGAGTGGGACGCCAAAAGGGAAACCCTCACCTGGTGCGGGGAGTGAGAGCGTTATTCCGTCAGGATTTCTGAGATCGAAAGGCGGCGGAGAAGGTTGTGCTTTTTTAAATGGTGGGCCTCGACGCGCTCGAGGACGCCGCTGAGAAATCGCACCGCCTCCGTGATATAGGGACCCTTGTTGAGCATCGCGCATTCGGCGTTTCCGCTCGCCACGGCGTCGGTGACCTCGGCGCGCGAAGGCGAGCCGGTCTTCGCAAGCGTCTCGAGGATTTGTGTCGCCCAGATCACCGGGACGTGCGCCGCCTCGCAGAGCCAGAGGATTTCCTCCTGAACTTCCGAAAGGCGGTCGAACCCGATCTCGACGGCCAGGTCGCCGCGCGCCACCATGATGCCGAGCGACGGCCAGCGCTGGCCGGCCAGAAGGAGGCTGGCCAGGTTTTCAAACGCCGGGCGGTTCTCGATTTTGAGCACGATCCCGACCTGCTCTGCGCCCAGCGAGCGCAGGCGTTCCTGGAGCTCCAGGACGTCCTGAGGGGTGCGCACGAACGAGAGCCCGACGACATCCGAGTGCTTTGCCACAAAGACAAGATCCGCGATGTCCTTGTCGGTAAGCGCATGAATCGTCAGGTTGGTGTCGGGGAGGTTGATCCCTTTCTCCGGACGGAGCTTTCCGCCCTTGACCCCGGTGCGGGTGATGCGGATCCGGACCTCCTCGCCAGCCCGGCTCTCCACGCGGCCCGCGATTTTACCGTCGTCGAAGAAAATCCTGTCGCCCGGCCTGACGCATTCGAAGATCGCATCCAGCGTGCAGGGGATCCGCGCTGGCTTGAGGATGTGCCCGTCTTCGTCCCGGACCGCATGGGCTCCCCGCTGGCCGTCCCGCAGGAGGATGAGTTCGTCGCCTTCCGCCAGGCTGATCGGAAGAAAGATTTCCGGGAGCTCCCCGATGCGGCCTTTGGCGATCGATTCGCCAACGCGGTCGTAGAGAGTGAGCGAGGTACCTGTTTCCATGTAGCAGGTCTGATCGGCCTTGGCGAGGGCGGAGACCTCAGTGCTCGAAATGATCTGGAACTCGCGGCGTTTGCCGCGCGCATCGTCCATTGCCAGCGTGCAGCCCGGCAAAACCCCCTCCAGGCTCCCGGCTGAAACCGGAATCGCCTCAAAAACTCCCTCCGGCGGCTTCTCCAAGTGACCTTCGGTGGAGAACCAAATGAGCGATGGCGCGATGACCGCCCCCCTCGGGTTTCTGATCGCGCGGATTTTCCTCACCCGCCCCAAGGATTCGATCGGCCCGGTCCGCAGCTTGGGGCCGGCCAGGTCGGTATAAACTTTGCACGGGCGTCCGGTTTCGCGCTCCGCCCTCCGGAGGTGGCCAACCATACGCTCCCAAGCCGCCGCATCGTCGTGGGCGCAATTGATCCTCATCACATCCATGCCTGACTCGAGCAGGTTCCGGACGAGCGGATAGTTGTCGGCGGCCTCGGATGGCATCGTGACCATGATGCGCACGGCTCGCTTGCCGCACGGAGAACCAAGAAGCCGGTTTGCATTCGCGTGCAGCTGCTGCGGCCCGCTGGCGAAGTCCACGGGCGGCTCGCTCAGGTCCGGCCATGGCAGCCCCGCAAGGGAATGGAGCGCCCGGTAAACCGCTTGGATCGAGCACATCGAACTGGCCTCCATGCCCCCCAGCGAGGTGAGCCCCATCGGGATCAGCTTCCACTGGAGCGGCCGAAGGTCCAACTGGCGGACGGCCAAGTAATGCAGAAGGTTCCTCGCACTCGCCTGCGCATTCGGGCTGATGTTTTCGAGCGCGCTGCGGAACTGGGCCTCCTCGGCCAACTGCCTTTCAAGAAGAGCGGCAATCTCAGGGATCGCCTGGCTCGCATCAGTGGAAATCTTTTGATTCATGGCGTGGGGATTTGCGGACGTCGATCATCGTTCCCGCAGTCCGCGCTCCCGGCAATCCCGCCCGTGTGACAAAATTGTGACAATCCGGGTCCGGCTATTTTTTCTGTGTGCCCGGAAGGCTGAACATTCCCGGCCGCTGGCCGGGGCGCCGGGTATCGACGGCCAAGCGCTGCTCGGTCCAGCGGGCGAGGCGCACAAAAGGAAGTCCGATAAGAAGGTAGATTGCGGCGATGAGCAGCCCGGTGCCAAAGTAGTCGAACGTCTGGGTCGCGATCCGGTTGTACGCGCCGGTGAGGTCGATCAGTGTGACCATCGAGACCAGCGACGAATCTTTGAGCAGGGAGATGAAGTCGTTCGTCACCGGGGGCAGGACAAGGCGGAATGATTGCGGGATCACGACAAACCTCAGCCCCTGGGAATGGGTCAGGCCGAGCGCGCGGGCAGCCTCCATCTGTCCCTTGGGGATGGCCATGAGCCCGGCGCGGTAGTTCTCGGCCTCGTAGGCGGCGTAGTTCAGCCCCAGCCCGATGACCCCTGCCCAGAACGGCGGCAGCTTGATCCCGAGGTCCGGATGCCCGAACACGCTGCCGAGGTTCGGCAGCCCGTAAAAAATGATGTAGAGCTGGATGAGGAGCGGGGTGCCCCGGACGACCTCGATAAAGAGCGTGGCAGCCCACCGCAGAGGCCAGGGTCCGAACACGCGCATGATGGCAAGGGTGAATCCAACGCCGATCGCGATGCACATACCGACGATCGAGACGTTCAGGGTCAGCAGGGTTGCATCGAGGAGGAGTCGCCAGTTCGAGGCGTAGCGCTGCAGGCGCGTCCAAAGCGTGGCCGACTCGGCGTGGGAAGCGACGAAGGACTTGTACTCGGTGTCGGGAAGGGAGGGGGCCTCAGGCTGGCCGAACGCCCCGGCAATTGTCGGGGTCCACAGCCCCCAACGGGAGAGAATGTCGCGCATCGTGCCCTTCGCGATCAGCGATTGGAGGGCTTTGTTGACCTCCTGCTGGAGTGCGGTGTTGGCTTTGGCGAAGGCCATCCCGTAGGTGATCTGGCCAAAGGGAGGGCCGCTGAATTGGAGGTTCGGGTTCGGCGCCGCGTAGTATTTTGCGATCGGGTAGTCGAGGAGGACGCCGAAAATCCGCCCGTTTGCGACGTCTTGGTAGGCGTTGACCTCCTGCCCATAGGGCCTCACAATGACGCCGGGCGTCTTTTCCAGCATGGTGAGCGCGGCGGTCTGGTCGAGCGTTCCGATCTCCTTGCCAGAGAGCTGGTCGAGCGAGGCGATCGGTCCGGATCCCTTGCGGTCCACGAGCTGCTCAAATGTCACGTAGTAAGGGTTGGAAAAGAGGACCTCCCCTGCCTTCTCGGGCGTGATCTCGATGCCGCAGATCACTAGGTCATACATCCCGCGCCCCAGCCCGGCGATGAGCCCGTCCCACGCATTTTGCACGAAGACCGGCTTGCGGCCCATCTCCTCCGCGAGCGCCTGGATGATGTCGTATTCGAACCCGGTGAGCTTGTTGTCGGCACCATAAAACCCGTAGGGCGCATTGCTGTCGGTATCCGCCCCCCATCGCAAAACCTTCTCATCGGCGCGGGCGGTGGAGGAAAGGAAAACGGCAAGGAGGACGGCCACCCGGCAACCTCCCGCGAACGACATCATTGGAACCTCCCCAGGAACCGCGCGGTCCGCTCGTCTTTCGGGCTTTCAAAAATTTCATCCTCGTCGGAGACCTCGACGATCTGCCCGGCTTCCATAAAGACGATATAGTCGCTGGCATCGCGCGCGAATCTCATCTCGTGGGTCACGACGATCTGGGTCATTCCCTCCTTGTCGAGCTGCTTCATGACCGCGAGGACTTCCGCGACGAGCTCGGGGTCGAGAGCGCTGGTCGGCTCGTCGTAGAGCATGACCTGCGGGTTCATGGCGAGAGCTCTGGCGATCGCCGCACGCTGCTGCTGGCCGCCGGACATCTGCGAGGGATACCTGTCCGAAAACGCGGCCAGGCCGACCTTGTCGAGAAGCTCAAGGCCGTGCGCCCGGGCGTCCTTCTCCCCCATGTTTCGCCCCCTCATCGGAGCCAGCATCGTATTTTCCAGAATGGTCATATGAGGAAAGAGGTTGAACTGCTGAAAGACCATGCCCACCCGCTGACGGAGTTCGTGCGCCTTCGCCTCGAGGTCTTTCGGAGGGGCTTCCTCCAGGCCATGACAGTCGATGGTGACTCCTGCGATCGAAATTCGCCCCGCGTCCGGCACCTCCAGGAAATTCATGCAGCGCAGGAACGTGCTCTTCCCGCACCCGGATGGCCCGATGATCGAAACGAGGTCGCCCTTTTCGACGTCCAGACTCACCCCCTTGAGGATCGGTGTCTCGTCGAAACTCTTGTGCAGTCCGTGGACCGAAAGCAGGGGAGTTTCCATTGGTAATGGAATTCCTTAGCGAAGACCGCCCCCCAATGCCAGCCCACAAGTACCCATGTGACAAAATTGTAACATTCGGCATCGCCGTCTCCAAAGGGACACTTCGCAAGGCAGCGATCCTGAAATTCACAGCCGGGGAGGAGGTGGCGGAAAATCCGCAAAGGTGCGCGCTCAGCGACCGGGACCGCTACGACAAAGCGTTCGGTTGACGTGATGCCCGGCCAGGCTGTATCCCGTTGGGATGTCCGAAACTGCGCAGCGTCCGCCGTGGGTTCCCCCCGGGGGAGGGGAGGGCTTTACAACTTCCGTCATGGCCGGGATTGCCGCGCCCGAGCGCACGCCCCGGCGTTTGGCTGTCCGCCGGAACCCGTCGGTCCAGGAGCTGGTCGAGGGGGTCTTTGCCGGCGAGCGGGCGATGGTTTCGCGCG
>JBGTAT010000465.1:0-6599 GCA_041749755.1 Terrimicrobiaceae bacterium
GGGATTAATCGATTTGGAAGCAGTCGTGCCCTGGTAGGCATCAACTCGGAATTCGTAGGCCTGGCCGGTGACGAGACCGGTGACCGTGTAGGTCGTGGTGTCGGGCGCGAGGTTGTCGCGCGTGGTCCAGGAAGCGGTGCCGGTGGCGCGGAACTGGACGCGGAACTTTGTCTCGGTCTCGAAAAGGTCGAGCCAGCGGAGCACGACGGACGTGGCGGAGTCGGGGATAACCGAGTAGAGAAGCGGCGCGGTGAGGGCGAGCGTCTCGTCCTCGGCGATGGTCACGGTGGCGGAGGCGGGCGCACCGACGGTGTAGCCGGAGCCGGGCTGGACGGTCACGACGGCGGTCTCGGCGAGGTTGGCCTCCGCGATCGCGTCGTTGATGGGATCGATCCTCACAAGGGCAAACGCCTCGCCGGACGGAATCGTTACCGAACCGGGCAGCGCCTCATAGTCCAGCCCTGCGACCGCCGTCCCGCTGAAAGCCAACCCGACCGTGAGCGCCTGATCGGTCGCACCGGTTCGGGCGATGACAAACTCGCCAGGATAGGAACCCGCCTCGGTTGCCTCCGGATCTGAGGCAGAAACCGTGACGGTTTGGGCTTCCAACAAACCCTGACCAAAAAAGCAGAGCAGTAGGAAAAGCCGTAAGAGCTGAGCGTGGCAGGTCTGGGAGGGCGTCATCGAATATCCCAACATAACTAAAGTAGAACGCAATTTAAAGCATTTTTGTGCTTTCTTTTGCAGCAGTTGTTGCTATTGTTGCGATAACCGCCATCCCTCCCGCGTCATTCTCATGAAAAATTTCCCTCTCTTTCTTTGCCTTGTGCTTTTCTTTCCAGCTCATCTGAAAGCGGAACCGAACGCACCCTCTGCCCCCAGCACGGAAATCCTGGGCCATGAGAAGGATTACACCGCTGCCAATGCCGAAGCGGCCAAAGCGCCAGCACCTACCGGGGCCATGCCTGCGGCTGAAGTTCAACCACGCGGTGGACTGCCCCGGTTTTTTTCGAAGCTCCAAAAGGGCGAGCCGGTCACGGTGGGGTATTATGGCGGAAGCATCACGTCCGGCCCGGGGTGGCGGAATGCGACCTATGATTGGCTGGGACAAACCTTTCCCGGCGCGAAGTTGGAGCTCCTGAATGCCAGCGTCGGGGGTTCCGGTTCCCTCGTGGGGGTTTTTCGTGCGGACGCGGACCTCGTTTCCAAGAAGCCGGATGTCGTCTTCATCGAGTTTTCGCTGAACGACGGGAGCGATGTGCGGGACCGCCCTGAGGAGGTCACGGGAGCTTTGGAGGGACTCATTCGCAAGCTGAGAAAAGCGAATCCGGACACAGATATTTGCTTTGTTTACACGGTTACGGCGGAGTCGCTGGAGAAAGCGAACAAAGGGGTCTGCTCCAATTCGATCTCGCTGCACGAGCGCGTGGCGGCCCACTACAATCTCCCCTCCATTCACATGGGCATGGAAGCGGCGAAGCTTTTCGCCGAAGGAAAGCTGATCCACCAAGCACCGAAAACCGACACCGGGCTCACTGCGGACGGCAAGATCATCTTCAGCAACGACGGGAGCCACCCCAGCGAGCTGGGTCACAAAATGAATGGCGAGGCAGCCGTGCGCGGTCTCCAGGCGCTGGCGCAAATCCCTGCGGCCGACCCCGGCGCGCGGCCGCTCCCGGATCCGATCTCCCCCCTCCCCTGGGAAAAGGCGAAGACGATTGCGGCGGACGGACGGGCCGAGTTTACCGGCGAGTGGACGAAGCTCACGGCAGCGGACGGCCCGGGCTGCCGGAGGTTCGGGAAAAAATTTTACGAGTGGTTTCCCGCGCTCTACCGGACGTCGAAGCCGGACTCAAAAATGACCGTGCATTTTGAGGGGACGCATATCGGGTTCAAGGGCATGGAGGGTCCGGACTCGGGAATTGTCATGGTCCAGTTGGACGACCAGCCTCCGCAAAAAAAATCGCTTTTTACGGTATATGCGAACCAGCACGTGTATGTGGGCTCGCCGCTTCCGGCGGTGCCGTACGGAAAACATACCGTCACCTGGACGCTGACCGACGAGGTGCCGCCAAAGGAGGAGCTGCTGGCAAAAAAGAAAGCCGATGCGGATTTCCGGAACAATCCGGATAAGTATAAAGAAAACGCGTTCTCCGTTGGCCAGATCATCGTTCTTGGGGACCTGCTCGACGCCAACGGCCAGGTGCTCCCTTGAGCAGGCGCTCGGCCATCCGGGCGAGCCTCCGGGGCTGGCTTTTTCTCGCGCTTTGCATCTCTGGCGCAGACGCTGCCGGGGACCCTCGCGTGGGGGATGTGGATTCCGTCCAGCCGTCCGAAAAGGTCGAGCGCGCGTTGGACGGCAGCTTCGGGTTCCCGCCGTCGCCGCCCGTGCCATGGAAGCCCGACTCCAAGGGCTTCGCCAAGGACCGGCTCTTCCATGTGCCGCCTCCGGGGATCCATCCGCGCATCCTTTTTGGCCCCGAGGAT
Organism: Terrimicrobiaceae bacterium; assembly: GCA_041749755.1. Taxonomy (GTDB): domain Bacteria; phylum Verrucomicrobiota; class Verrucomicrobiia; order Chthoniobacterales; family Terrimicrobiaceae; genus QYQL01. Next base: position 2,488 of record JBGTAT010000465.1, read on the forward strand.
CTTCCACGGATCCGCAAGGAAGCCGCCTCGACAGAAATGGGCCGCGCCACGCAAAAGATCCTCCGCGAGCAGCTCGCCAAGGGCGTAGAAGCGCCGGATTCCTGGGAGGGAAAGTGCTTTGCCGCGCTGTCGGCTGGCGACATCGAGGCGTTCCGCAGCGTTTTCAAGGAGAGCCCGCTCGACGACTCGCCCCCCGGATCAGGCTTCCGAATGAACATTCCGGAGCGGCAGTCGGCCACAAAATGGGGGATACGCAACCCCCTGCTGGTCGGCATCGAGGCGAAGGCGCTGCTGGCCTTGCTGGATGATGACAGCGCGTCCGGCCGGCAGGTCGCCAAGGCGCTGGCGACGTACGCCCGGTATCTGAGCCCGAAGGTGGATGAGGCCAACACGAAGCCACGCCACGAATTTCACTGGCACTCGACGCGTTACCTCGTTCCCAACGAGGTGGCCTATGGCTACGACTGGGCCTGGAAATGGATGACCCCGGAGGAGCGCGAGGAATTGCGCTCGCTCATCGTGCGCGCCACGGCCGGAAAATACACCGTCGGCATGGACCTTCCGGCGCATTGGCGGAACTGGAATCATATCGGGATGAACGAGTCGTTTGCGGCGTGCCTCTTTGCCATCGAGGGCGAGCCGGGCGATGAACCGCGCGCCCGCGAGCGCCTTTTTGAGGTCTTTCGCGACTACCTCACCTATGCGATCAACAGCCTCGGCACCGGGACGGAGGGGGTCGGATATCAAACGCTCGGGATCGGCCACATCGCATCCCCCATGCTCGCGTATGCAAACCGCGGGAAAAACTTGTTTGTCCACCCGCACTGGCGGCGCCACACGGAATCCTGGCTGGTGCAGGCGATGCAGCCGTTCGGCGGGGCCTGGCAAGCGAGCGGGGATCTCGGAAACTTCCCGCCGAGCCTCTGGATGCTTACCCCTCAAAAATACTTTTTCCCCGACTCGCCAGGTGTTGATTTTGTTATGCGGAACCATCCGCAGATCCAAAAAAAAGATTGGCACGGCATCGTGACGAACGCGCACGAGTCGCAGTGGATCCTGCCGGTCGAGCCCGGTGCCGCCGACACAAAACTCCAGGCCCAGAAGGAGGCTGCGGAAATTGCCGGAGGCGGGCTCACGTTTTACGATCCGGAGCGGGGGTTCCTCTACACTCGAACCGGGTGGGGCGCCGACGATGTCAACCTGCATGTCGATTGCCGGGCGGACACGACGTTTGCCAATCATGACCATGCCGACCGCGGCGTCTTCACGCTCTCGGCCCTCGGCCGGGCCTGGGCGTGCGACGGATACCGGGACACCGAATCCAAATACCACAACGTGGTGACGATCGACGGCCGCGGCCAGGCCTACTTTGCGCCGCCCGGGCGCTGGCTGGAAATGGCCGAGTCCCCGGAGCTGGTGAAGGCGGTCGTCGATGCCAAATACCCGTGGGACTGGCAGTGGACAAAATCCACGTTTACGGAATCCAAGGCGTCCCTCGCGAAGCGCGGGCTCGAACATTTTCATGAGGCCGGCGAGCGGCTGCTCTCGCGGGTGCCGATCAACCTCTGGGAGCCCGATCCCCTCCCGATTGTGGTGGCTTACAACAAAGGCTTCGCCACGCGGGAGATGGGGGACCCCCGCATGTGGGATGATGAGGACGGATGGGTTCTACGGGCTCCGTGGTATCCGGTGCAAAAGGCGTTTCGAACGGTCCTCTTCTCGCGCGGCAAACACCCCTACGTCTTGGTTGCGGACGACATCCGCAAGGACGACGAGGAACACCTCTACGAATGGCGGATGAACGCCCCGCCGGATGTCTCGGCGGTTTCGATCAATGGCCCCGACATCCTCCTCGGAGACCGGACGACCCGTCGCGTGGATGCTGAGCTCAAAGGGGCGTTCCAAGGCAAAACCGATCTGGACCCGGCCCCGGGCGACAGGCTCCTCCTCATCCGAACCGTGGATATTGCCGCGTCCGACATGCCGACGATTCAGCCGATCCCGATGGTTGCCTCGATCGAATACAAAAAAACCGACGACACGCACCAGTTCACCGGGCGCAGCCTCGGCATGGGAACGCAGGTCGTGGTCGGCTCGCGCAGCGTCGAACCCCGGTTTGCCATGCTCCTCTTCCCCCACCGTGCCGGCGACGAGCTCCCGACAACTACATGGAATGAAGACAAATCCCGCCTCACGATTTCCTGGAAAGACCAAACGGATGTCTTCCAAGTCTCAACCAACCCCGAAGGCCGGCGGGTGTTTGAGATGGTTTCGAAATAGAATGTCGGGATGCCTCGCCAACCAGGCGGCCCGGGTGGCGGCCCGGCAGACTGGCGGAGCCAGCCCTTCGGGTGAGACGCCGGGGCCGGCGCGAATCAACCGATCAGCGGCTGTTGCAGAATAAAGTCGGCGGGTTCAGCGAACCGCGCCCTACCGGATCAGGACGGCTTTCAGGCTCTCGAAGCTTGAGTTGCACCGGGGTGGAGATATTCTGACCGGCATGGAATCCTCATCACCTGACCGCGCCGCCGCCGAGCTCAAGGCGATGCAGGATTCCATTTACCGCGAAAAAATCCTCCGCGCACGACGTCAGACCCCCGAAGAACGCCTGGCGGATGTGTTTGAGCTGACAAACTGCGTTTTTGCCCGCATGCACGATGGAGCCATGTGGCAGGCCGGCATCACCAACGCAGAAGAAGGGTGGCAGATCGTTCGCCGGAGACTTGATCGTTTGCGCAAAATGCATGACGCTGGCCGCTTTGTTTCTGAACCACCAACTCACCAATCATGACGGTTGAGGAACTTGCCTGTGCGGTTCTCGATGCTTGCGAGGCAGAGAATGTGGAACACATGCTCACAGGTGCGTTCGCCCACGGCTTGTATGGTATCCCCCGGTCCACCAAGGATGTGGATGTCGTTGTCAGCATCAATGTCGGCGATGCAATCTCCAGGGTTATTTCGCAACTTTCCGGCGTGGTTCGATTCGAGTCGCAGATTCAGTTCGACACACTCACCTGGGGCAAGCGCCTCGTCGGTGAATCGATTGATCCCCCACCTTTCAAGGTCGAGCTCTTTGAGTTGTTTGACGACCCGTTCGTCCTCTCCCAATTCCGGCGCAAACGAAAAATGTACTCCGCCCAACTCCAGCGGGAGACCTGGCTGCCTGCTCCCGAAGACGTCGTGGTACAAAAACTCCGCTGGGGCCGCAACAAGGACCTCGATGACGCCCGCGACGTCCTTGCTGTGCAGGGACCCGAAACACTGGACATGAGTTATATCGAGGATTGGTGCACCCGGCACGGCACCCTGACCAGGCTTCGCGAGGCCCTTGACGGCATCCCGCCTCTGGATTGAGGCAGTTCTTCACGAAGGCGGAGACTCTGGAGAGCGGCGCGGCTGGGATCACGGGGTGGGAGTCAGCCACACGTGCCGCACGCTCAGAGGTTTCCAATCTGAGGCAGCGCCCTTGAGTTCGAAACTTGTTTCTCCGGCGGGCAAATCGATCACGCCGAGCGTGACGGTTGCCCAAGTAAGCCCGGGGCCAGTGGCGGCAACCGGGGCCGGGATCTCGGTTTTTCCGACGCCCAACACGAGCGAGGTGGCGGCGGGCGCGGCGACCTCAGCGGTTACGGTCCACTTCGACGCAGCAGGCGTTTTGAGCGCATATTCCAGCCGCCACTTCGGGTTTTTCCAGTCAGTCAAAAATGCATCGGGCCCGGAGTCGCGCAGTTGGATGTTGCCATCCCAGTGACCGTGGGCGTCGGCGTCCTGCGCGGAGAAGGTCACGCGTCCATCGGGGCCGGGCGTGTTGAACGGTTCCTGAGTGACGACAACCGGAGCCGCGAAATCGAGGCGCACGACCGACACGTCGGGATCGGGTGCCTCGCCGGACAGGTCAACGAGGAGGCCGTCGGGCGAGGACATCGATTTCACCGCAGCGCCGTTCGCCAACACGCGGCCGGAGACCGGCGATTGCGTGACGGTGGGCAGCAGGATTTTTCCGTCGGCCGGCCAGTCCCACACATGGAGGAACAGCGTCGTCGCGCCATCGGCCGCGCGTTTTTGTGTGACCCGCCCCCAGGTCAGTCTGCGCGGAAACGGACCCGCCTGCG
>JBGTAT010000466.1:0-4590 GCA_041749755.1 Terrimicrobiaceae bacterium
GGCGTGGCACTCGCGCAGGACCTCGGCCAGACGGTGCCCGGCTCGCGCGGGAAACGTCTTCGCCGCGCGCCACCGGATCTCCGCCGGCCAGCGGCCGACAATCCACAGCTCGACATCCCGAAGTTTCCCATCCGCAATCGCCGCATCCAGCGCCTCGTAAACAGGGAATCCCTTGGCCGGGTTGTCCGACCAATGGTGGGTCACGAGGCGGAACGACTCGCCCGAACGCCAGGTGCGCGCCCCGAACGGATGGAACACCGACGGATCCGCCCCATTGTAGATCACGCTGTGCGGGCGGGACGTATCAAACCAGCGCTCCGCATGATAATCGCGCAGCCACCCGGAGACAAAAACCGTGTGGTCGGCCGCCTGGTTGCAGTCGGCCAGATGGGCATCCATCTTCCCGGTCCCCTTCCGGATGTCGTTGTCGTTGATCCTTTGGATGCACCGCAGGCTCGGATGGCTTTGCTTCGCGCGCAGCACGTCGTCGTAAGAAAATGTCAGCCCCCCCGCGAGCCCGGCATGGGTGCCCAGGACGCAGTCCACCCCCGCGCCCAGGCGCGAGCCGGTGCGAAACCCGCAGCGCTCGAGGTAGGGCGCAATCTGGCCGAGCCACTGGTTCCCTCCCCCATATGGGCCGTGCCGCCAGCGCATGTTGAAGGCGACGCTCGCGATTCTGGATTGTGAAAATATCATCGGTGATTTCCTGCCTGTGTCGGCAGCCCTGCGTTTTGACAATTTACAAAGCCCCGGGTCAAACCTATCTCCATCGGCTGTGCCCTGTCACTTTTTCATGCCGGAGAATTACCTGCCCGCAGCGGAGGAGGTGCCGTTCTGGCTCGAGGGAGAGCCGCGGCGGATCGAACCGCCCGGCAAGGCGTCCACCACACAGAACTGGATCCTCCTGACGTTTGCCCGCCTGGCAAAGGCCGGCTATCAGGTCCGCCTCTGCCACGCGATCCCGAACGAGGGGGTCGTCTTTGTTTTGACCGGCAGCCTTCCGGCGGATTTTCAGGCGCCGGCCGGGGTCTTCCTGGTCGGGGTCGTGGCGGATGGCCTGCCCCACCCGGCGTGCCATTTCCATGTCTTGCAGAATGCCACACATGCCCGGCGGCTCCCACAGTCGAGCTTCATCCCCCACTGGCCGCAGCCGGGCCTGATCCCGCGCGACACCGCTCGCGGGGACCGGTTTGAAAACGTGGTGTTTTTTGGCGACCCGCCGAACCTGGCTCCCGAGCTTCGGGACCCCGGGTTCGCCGCGCGGATCGAACGGAATTTCGGGGTCACGTTCCGCATGGCAGACAACGGTTGCTGGCACGACTACTCGGCGGCCGATGCCGCGCTTGGCATCCGGGAATTTGGCAATAGACCATTTCTGAGAAAGCCGACAACGAAGCTCTACAACGCCTGGTTGGCGGGGGTTCCGTTCATCGGGGGGGGTGATTCGGCGTTTTCCGCCGACGGCCGCCCCGGGGTCGATTTCCTTAAGTGTACGGATCTTCGGGCCGTCGAGCAGGCGATCGGTCAGCTTCGGGACAACCCGGCGTTGAGGCACCAACTCGTCAGGGAGGGGAAGGTCACAGGCGAAGGGTTCGTCGAGACCAAGGTCCTGGCCCGCTGGGAAGCAGCTCTTGAAAATGTGGCCCGGATCAAGGCACCGAAATACCTGTCCATGCTGGCCCCCGCGAAAAAGATCTTGGGAGTGTCGCAGGCGCTCGCCGTCCGCACCGATATCCTGCGAACGCGGTAAGGGGGGAGACCCGCGATCACGTTCGCCCGCAGTCCGAAAAAAACCCGTCCGTCGGGACCCGGATGAGCGGGCCGCGGCGGTAGCGCTCATTTTTCCATCGGATGCGGGGGCGGATGCCCACGAGTCCGCGCAGCCACTGGGCAACCCGCGAGAGCCTGGTGCCGCCTTGGATTTCCATGAGGTTGGCACGGACCGATTCCTCGGTATCCTGTGAGCTGCGGCGGACGAAGCAGACGTGCAGGCAGCGCAGGTCGGATTCCTCCCAGCCCACCGATTCATGGAGCCCGCAGCGGCTGAGCGCGGAGAAGCCCTCCCGAAAGACCGGCGAGCCGCCGTGCAGGCGCTCGGGACAAAATCCGTCCCACGACGAGATCGCCGCAAAGTTGTAGAGCTTCGTCATGCTGCGGCACGGCGGCGATGCGTAGCCGGCGGCGGTTCCTGCCTGGCTGTCGAGCTCCTCCACGTTGAGGACGTTCCCAAAAACCATCCAGGAATCCCGGAACTCGCCATCGAGCAGGCGTCGGCGCATCCGCTCCAGGCCGGCCGGGTCGTAGATCTCGTCGCCATCAACCCCAAAAACCCACGTGTCCGTCCCGGCATATCGCTTCACCAGATCGTGGGACTCCGAAGGATCGCGGATCGCATGAAGCTCGGCGTGCGGGATCCCGTCGGCCAGCCGCTTCAAAATTTCCACCGTCCCATCGGTCGAGTGGTGGTCGCAGAGGATCAATTCATCGCAAAACGCCGCGATGTTTTTGACTGCCTGCCCGACAAACCGGTCCTCGTTGCGCACGAGGACGATGCCGACGATCATTGGTCTTGGGTGCATCGGAGGAATCCAGAAAATTCAATGGACTCGCTCCGCCTTATCGCGGATCTCCGCGTCCACAACCTGCATTCCCTTCAAGCAGCCAACCATTTCCTCGAACGAGGGGGCTCGAGTAACTTCTGCATGATCGTCGCGGATCGTGAATTCCAAACGGCTCCCTGGGCGGATTTGTAGTTTTCCGCGCATTTCCTTAGGGATTACAATTTGATATTTGGAAGAAACCGTCACAGCACTCATTACGGTAAGGTAAAGCGATATTTGATCGATATTGAAAGCGATTGCTTATCGTTCCTTTGCTGTCCGCAGAACCTCGACCTCGAGGTTATTCCAATTGATCGCGAGAACGAAGTCTTCGTGCGGGGAGATAAATTGTTTGGCCTCTGCCGGATAGGAGGCCTGAAAATCCGAGAGGCGATCCAAGTAAAGCTCGCGGGAAATCGAACCCTCGGCTCCGCTGCTCGAAACAGAGATCTTCGACCCGGAGAGAAATGTCGGCCCTGGTGGGGGCACCGGGCTCCGGATCCCGAAAGCTTTAAAAAGCAGCGGAGCCGGCAAAACCAGGAAGACGCTCAGCGCAGCAATCGCGATCAGGCCGGCGGCGGAAGAATCGCTGCCGTCCAGCCTCGCGGGCTTGGGCCGTCCGGGAACCAAGCGGCCGACGAGGTTCCAGAGGAGGCCCATGATCATGGCGGCTCCGGCGGCGGCCAAAAAGATCTGGATCGGTTCGGTCACGGCATAGGGGCGCTCCTCCGCATCCCACGGGGGGGCAAACGGGATCGAGGCCACGATCGCAGCGGCCAGAAGGAACATCCAAAGCGAATCGCTCCGCAGCGGACCCCAAAGCCACGCGCCCACCGAAGCCAGCAGAAAAAGGGCAAGGCCAGCCGAGGCTAATCGCCTCTCCTCGCCGAAGCGAAAAAGAAACCCCTTCTTCCATGTCTCCGCATACGCGCGGCTGATCCCTGCGACCAGCAGTGCCGGTGATTCCCTGATCTGCCGGATGTTCGACTCCATGACCCGGGTCGTATCCCAATGGAACTCTTCCGCGCTCGCGCTCCATTTTGTGTTGTTAAGCAGACCATGAAGGGTGAACGCGAAGTTTCCGAAGGCTTTCGCCTCTCCCCGGGCAAGGGTTTTCATCAGCACATGGTTCGCCCCGAAGCCGGCAACAACAAGACAGCACCCCAGGAAAACCGCCCCGGCGGCGGCCCGGATGCGCCGGGGGGCCGGGGCCGCAATCCAAACCCGGATGCCCGCGTAGAGGGCCAGAGCCGGGAGGATCAAAAGCGCCCCCGGGCGCGCGGCCGAACCAAGACCCACGAACGCGATGGCCACAAAAATCGGCCAGGCAGAATTTTTGTCGACGGAGAGCAGGAGGAACCCGAACCCGATCACGCCCAGCAAAAGCCCGAGGTTTTCCGTCATGACCAGCCCGCAACCGTGCGCCCGGAAATACAGCCAGAAGAGGAGGGCGTAGATCGCCGCGCCCGCCAGCCCGATGCGTCGGGACACCAGCGCGCAGGTGGCGGCAAGCGCCAGGAGAACCAGGCCGGAGACCAGGACGTTTGCGATCAGCAGGTTCAACCCAGTGAGGTTCAAGAGGACCGAGAAAAATGCCGGGTAAAGAAACCGGCCGTTGAACATCTGAGCCGTCGTTCCCTGGATCGCTATTTCGGCGGCCTGGATCAGGTGGATTTTGGCGTCGCTGAATGGGATGATCCCGGCCACCAGAAACGAGGAGTCGGAGGCCGCATTCCATCCGAAATAGACGAGGCCAGCGAACGCGGGAAGCAGAGCCCAAACACACATCCCAACCCGCGAAAACCAGCCCGCCTGCAGGGACAGAACGGACAGCCAAGCCGCCCAGACGACGGGGGCCAGAAGCCCAAGAAAAAACCGGTCCGCTAGGAACGATGGGAACGTCGCAAAGGCCGCGAGCAAAGCCGCGGTAAGAATGAGCCCCGCAGCCCGTGCGCGCGGGGTGTCGAGCAGGTCCCCTGCGCCGCCGGGG
>JBGTAT010000467.1:0-5407 GCA_041749755.1 Terrimicrobiaceae bacterium
CCCCGTGGTGGCCCCCGGCAGCCAGGTAGCCCCGGGACCACTCAAGCACGCGATCATCGGCCACATGGTGATCGAGCAGATGCAAGGTGTGCTGATGGGCGGGAAGATCCCGCAAGAGGTAGGGATGAGGCTGGAAAGCAAGGGACTCCTTACCCAAATGCCCACACCCTCCGGTGGCACGCGGTGGGTATTCACGGTTCCGGCCCTGGAATTGATGGATGGGAACGTGCGGCGCGCCGTGGCGAAAAATCCTTCTGCCTATGCTGTGGATCTGACGGCCAACACCAAAGCCCCCGGCGCATTACTCTCTGAGCTCGAGCGCCAGGGAAATGAGAGGATTTCCGGCATCGTTGCCAAGGATACTCCGCCTGCAAAAATTTCTTCTGACCCGGCTGGAGCGCCCGCGTATGCTCTCCCAAATGGACAGACCACACAGCAACCAGCAGGCGATAACCCCCTGGGAGAGGGAGGAGGAGATGGAGCGGATCCGGCGGATGACCCCGCCCCCGCCGCAACTGGAACAGGCGAAGTCGGCCCTATTCGAGGGGCTGACCCCGGAGGAGATAGAGGACGTGAAGTCCCTGTTCCACCCGCACCTGCCCCCGGGACCACTCCTGAAGCAACCCAAGAGCGGGTAGGGGAGTCCCAGCTTGCCGAAGAAAATGGGGAATGGGTGATCCGGGATGGCGCCGGACAGGAGGTGTCGCGGCATACCGATGAAGATGCGGCCGTCCAAGAATACTCTGCCCGGCGGTCAAAAGAACTCTTTGACGATCTGCTCAACGAAACGTTCCCAGAGGATACCACATTCCCGGCAAAGCCGATTGATCGGAAGCGGTTCAAAGAATCTTTGGCACGGCACCGGGTGAACTTCGTTGAGCGCACCGATGTTGCCACGCACGTCTCGCCGGCTGAGAGCGGGGCAATCACGCTGATCTATAACCCCCAGCAGGGGCAGAGCGTTCCTGATTACGGTGCGGCTACCTGGGATGAGGAGATGCGGCATGTCGCCGCTCTGGTGGCTTTGCGTCGGGAGTGGGAAGCCACGGGGAAGGAAGCCGGGTTTCGGACATGGGTTCTGGCAGATGCTGCAGACCGGTTTGACGACCTGCTTTCAAAACTGAATACCCTGCCCAAGGATCAACGCGACTCTGTAGAGGGCGCACTCATCGCGAGCTTCAATCTCTACTGGGGGGACCACAAATCCGAGGAAAGTACGGTGACCACGGTGGAGCAGATCCGCGATGCGATCCGCAGCGAAAAGTTCTTCGCCTCCCAAGGCCGGGCCGTGACGCAGTTCGACGTTGTTTTTGAATTCGCGCGCCAGTTGTCGCAGCTCCGGGAGACCGGCAGCGTGACAGAAAGCACGTTCCAGCTCTTCGTCGAGAAGATTGCAAAATGGGTTGCCGAGTCGATCGATGCCCTGCGGCAGCTTGCCACGACCATGGGAGCGGCCGGCCCACTGGAGGGAACAAAGCTGGAAAGCTTGGTTCTCTCGATGGAAAAAGAACTGGCATCCTTCCAAGGTGAAGCGGAGCTTGCGGCCCCACGGCCGCCGGGGGAGAAGCCCCGCCTGATCGAACCCGCAGACCCCACGGCGAAGCCGCACGAGAAGAACTCGACGCAGATCAACATCGGCGGGGAGATGGCCGAGGCGGTGCTGGCCATGGGTCGCGAGATCCCAGAAAGCGAGCTCTACAAGGGCGAGGAGGGAAGCGACAGCTACGGGGGAGACGGGTATGGTCGGGAGACAGAACCCCATGTGACTGTGCTCTATGGGATCGATGCGACCCCGGAGCAGGTGCAACAGGCCGCCGGCGGCCCGGTCGACCTCCAGATGGGGAAGACGTCGCTCTTTGAGAGCGAGGCCTATGACGTGCTGAAGGTGGACATCCTGGGCAACGGGATCCGCCAACTCAACTCCGCCCTGAACGAGGCTTACCCGGTGAAGAGCGATTTCCCCGACTACAAGCCGCACATGACGATTGCCTACCTGAAAAAAGGTGAGGGCAAGAAGTATGCCGGTGATGCACGCTTCGAAGGCCAGACCTACCAGGCGGAGGAGATTGTTTTCAGCGCGAAGGATCGAAGCAAGGTCGGGATTCCGCTCAAGCAGAGCGGGATTGACTTTTCCGCCCAGGCTGATAGGATCGCAGGCAATGCAGGCGACCGTACAACAAGTGTGGGACAAAGCGATTTCCCGATCCAAGGAGATAGGCGCTCGGATGACCGAGCAGGAGAAGACGGAGCAGTTTCACCGCAACGTGTCGCAGATGCGTATGTCGCGTGGCTTGGACAAAAAACGCCGGCCGAAGCTCGAAGACTAACCGATCCAGAGCGGACCTTTGTCCAATTTGCCGAGGAGACCGGCTTGGTGCTTCCGGCTTCGACTTCATCGGAATTAAGAAACTCCGGAGCGGAGGGCGGTGGCCAAGAGCATTGGGTGTACCGCCGGAGTGAGCGCGCGTGGAAAGTCTTAATGCCCGGGAAAGGGTATCCGACCGGGGGCGACCCGCTGGAGTATGTGCTCAAGCTCGGGCGCATGCAGAGCGCTGCCCCACAACTCGGGATCCGCATCGAGGGAATATTGCCACCGAAAGGGAAAGTCCCTCGCATTGTGAGCAGCATGGCCTGGTTGAATGGTGCGCACCCGACCAGCGATTTCCTGCGCACGTGGCTGGCCAATCACGGCTGGACGGAGGTTGGGGCGCATGCTTGGAGGCATGAGGCGAGCGGGGTGGAGATGGCGGATGCCGCTCCGGACAACTTTATCCAGGTCGATTCCGACGTGGTGCCAATCGATGTTTGGTTTTCTGGGGATGTGGAGAAGCCGATGTTTCTGCCGGCTGCCACGCTTGGGGCACCGAAGCCGCCGGCGACGATCGCGGAGGAAATGAAGGGCTCGACCCGGGACGAAAACGCACTCTTCCACGGCAATGTGGGGTTGGCATACAAGATTGCCGGCGACTACGGGAACCTCGGGGACCTGAGCGACGTGCGCCAGGAGGCGCTCATTGCGCTGGCTCGGGCGGTCCGGACCTTCGATGATTCGCGCGGGAAGCTCGCCCCATGGGCGGGGACGATCATTCGAAACCGCCTCAACAGCTTGTACCGCAGCCGAGACCGGATCCGGCCGGTGAGCCTGGAGGCGGAGCTCGGCGACAGCGGGCAGACGCTCGAGGATGTCACGCCTGGGGATAGCGAGTCCCCGGCGGTGTCAACTCAGCGGCAAGAGGCGATTCTGGCGATCCAGGCTGCCATTGGGTCGCTCCCGCCGGACCTTCAAACGATTATGCGGGGCCGATTGGCTGGGAAGACCCAAGAAGAGGTCGGTATTTCCGTAAAAAAGACCAAGCAATCGATTTCGAATGCCGAGAAGATCGCCATGGCTTTGATAAAAAACCATCTCCGGCGCAATGGGATTGACGGTATCCCGCTGGCGGCGCCGTTGGCACCGGACCCCACGGATGCGATCTCCGATGCTATGGATGAACGCCTTCGCCGGTCACCGGAAAAGCGTCTGAAGCTCTATGAGAAGGCGAGGATGGTCCTCTTCTCGAAGATCCACAAAAACGCGCAGGCCTTGGAGGCGATGCAGGGCCGAGAGGAACTCTCGGTTGATGAGGCCGTGGCCCAGATCCAGCAGGAGCGGGATGCGAAAATGGAGGAAATGCGCGAGGAAGAGGCCAACGAGATCGAGGAATCTGAGCAGAATACGGAAGACCAGTTCCTTTACCGCATTGACTCTGCGAAGTCGGAGGCGTACCGGAAGGCCCTCGCCCGCGAGGCCAAGGCGCGCCGGGTCGAGAGACGCCGCGCGATCGAGCAAAAGTATTCCGAGCGGCGGAAGCTCGTGGCGGCCGGCTTCCGGCAGCGGATCGAGGCGGAGAAAGCCGGTGCCAAGGCGGGCAACCGCCTGGGTGCCACGAAAAAGGCAGCGGAAGATGGTGATGCGGAGAAGTACGGCACAAAAAAGCAGAGAGGTGCCGCTGGGAAGATGAATGCACCTTCTACACCCCCGGGACCGCCGCCGCCGCTCGAAGACAAGAACGCGGTGTGACCTACCAGCGGGATCTCGTCGATGAGAAGCTCATCCATTTGAATCGCATTTAGCCAGGGGGATGGTGTAGATCCACAGGAATGAAAATCAGCGGCTTCATGCTGGAGATCCCAGAGGGGAGAGAACTCACCAGCGGGCATGTGGAGATGAAGCACGGGCAGACCTATCGGATCCGGCTCGGGAATTTCATCGCCGCAAGGTGTGATGCGGTACTGAGCATCGACGGGGAGCCCGTCGGGCGCTGGAGACTCGAAAGCGGCCAGTGCTCCACCATCGAGAGGCCGGCCACCTCAAATGGAAAGTTCACCTTTTTGGTGTTGGACTCCGTGCGGGGGCAAGGCCTCAAGCGCAATACGGAAACCGGGCTCATCGTCGCGGAGTTCTACCCCGAAGACCCCGAGCCATTGGATCAAACCTGCTTGTTTGCCAAACCGCGAATGATGGAAGCTGCAGACGCTGCCCCGCCCCTCCCAGAAAATGCGGAAATTGACACCCACGACGCCGGCGGAACGGCCCTGACCGGACACAGCAATCAGGCCTTTAAGCCGGCCCCGGCCATGCGGGTGTTTGACACGCCGCTGGCGATCATCAGTCTGCGGCTCGTTGCTCGAAAACCCCTTTTTCGCTTCGGCTGGCCCAAAGCAAACCCTGTACCGGAGCCACTCACGTGACGAGTGTTGATACATGTGTTGAGACTTTTGCTCTACGTGGAACAGTTTACGATAGCAGAACGGGGAATAAAAACGTTCCGGGGGTTCGAATCCCCCCCTCACCGTATTTTGAAAGCCTGTGATTTGACCCGGCGGGGCGAGAATGGCGGGTGACAAGTTGCTCAGGGTGGGCTAGTGAAATGGCCATGCCGCTCCTCGAGGTCCGCGATCTCAAAACTTGGTTTCCCGTTCACGGGGGCGTTTTCCGTCGTCGGACCGGCGAGATCCGTGCGGTTGACGGCGTGAGCTTCACGGTGGAGCCGGGGCAGACGGTCGGGCTGGTCGGGGAGAGCGGGAGCGGGAAGACGACGGTCGGCCGGACGATTTTGAAGCTGATCCCCGCGACGTCGGGGAGCGTGACGTATGCCGGGCGGGACATCCTGCCGATGGGCGAGCGCGAGTTCCGGCCGCTGCGCCGCGAGATGCAGATGATCTTTCAGGATCCGTTCGGCTCGCTGAACCCGCGGTTCACGATCGCCGAGATCGTAGCCGAGGCGCTCGAAATCCATTTCCCAAAAATGTCGCGAGGCGACCGCCGCGAGCGGGTGGCCGAGCTCCTGCGGCTGGTCGGCCTGCGTCCGGAGATGATGGCGAGGTACCCGCACGAGTTCAGCGGCGGGCAGCGCCAGCGGATCGG
>JBGTAT010000468.1:0-2500 GCA_041749755.1 Terrimicrobiaceae bacterium
GGCGCTCGCCAACGACGAGATCCTGACTCCGCGCCTCCACCTCGACGTCGAGGTCGAGCTCCACGACCTCGATCTCGCGCTCCTCGAGGCCCAGGACCTCATCGAACCCTTTGGCGCGTCCAACCCGCAGCCCGTCCTCTACACACGCGCCCTCTCCCCGCATGGCGAACCCAAGGTGATGAAAGAAAAGCACCTCAAAATCGAGTTTGCGGCCGGCCGCCGCCGGTTTCCCGCCGTCTTTTTCAACGCCCGTCTCGACGACCTCCCGCGCCCACCCTGGGACGTCGCGTACACGCTCGAGTGGAATACCTGGCAGGGACGCACCGAAGCGCAGATGCGCGTGGTCGATGTTCGCCGGGCGGTGTAGCTGGGGACGGCGAGCTTAGGAGTAGCGGATGCCTCCGCCGTAGGTGACCTCGGTGCCGTTGCTCCAGTCCGCCCACTCGAAGCCGAAGACGTCGCCCGGCTTCGCCACTGGCAACACAATGCGCTTTTTGCTGGCTGCCTGATACCAACTCTTGAAATGAACCGGACTTTGGGATTGATCAAGAATGGGCGTCTCGCCCGTTTGGGCACGGACGCTGCAAGCGCAATCGTGCATCTTCACAGGCGGGACGCCTGTGCTCCCTGTTTTGCACTGGCCGCCTTATCGTCTCTTTATTTCAAAGATTCGGTATGAGCCGTCACAAAGGCATCGCCCCCTCATTTCTCCGCCAGCAGAGACTCCTTTGCGGCGGCGAGGTCCTTCAGCTTCGCGTCGCTGACCTTCGGGTAGTGAAGGTCGAGCGAGGCCAGCGCGTCGATGACCGCGCCGGCGACCACGAGGCGGGTGAACCACTTGTTGTCCGCCGGCACGACGAACCACGGCGCTTCCTTGGATGCGGTCTCCCGGATCGTCTCCTCGTAGGCCGCCTGGTAGTCGTCCCAGAACCCGCGTTCCTTCAGGTCGGCCGATGAGAACTTCCAATTTTTTTCCGGCAGCTCGATCCGCTCGAGGAACCGCTTCCGCTGCTCGTCCTTCGAGACGTGCAGGAAAAATTTGAGGACGACGGTTCCGTTCCGCGCGAGGTACCGTTCGAACGATCGGATGTCTTGGAAGCGTTCCTTCCAGATGTGTTTTGTGACGCACTGCTCCGGCAGCTTCTGCCCGGCGAGGAACTCCGGGTGCACGCGCACGACGAGCGTCTCCTCGTAGTAGCTGCGGTTAAAGATCCCGATCCTCCCGCGCTCGGGGAGCTGCTTCTGGCAGCGCCAGAGATAGTCATGGTCGAGCTCCTCGTTTGTCGGCCCCTTGAACGACGTGACCTGGCAGCCCTGGGGGTTGATGCCCGACATGACGTGCTTGATCGTGCCGTCCTTCCCGGCCGCATCCATCGCCTGGAAGACGAGAAGCAGGGACCAGCGGTCCTGCGCGTAGAGCTTGTCCTGCAAGGCCGCGAGCGTCTTCACCCCGGCCTGCAAGGCTTCTTGGAGGCGCGGCTTGTCCTCGGACTTAAAGTCCCCCGTGTCGCCGGGATCCACGTCCTTCAGGCGAAACCCCTTCCCATCGGTGACTCGGTAGGGCTTGGAGAGCTGGTGCGCGGCTTTGAGGACTTGCTTGGTTTTCATAAAATCGCTGGGGGATTCACCAAACCCGAATGGGATGAAAACATACTGGGGCGCGACCGCACCGATCGCAAGATCTTACTATCCGGCCTCAATTTTTCGTCAATCTGTGGAAATCCCGCCCGACTGCGGATATACCTGGTGCGGACTCTTCGCATGAACCTGCTCGGCTCGGACACAACATTAGAATCGGTCGACTGGATCCCGCGCCCGCGGCTGGCCGCGCTCCGCCGACTCGCCCTGACGACGCTCGGCGATCTCGTCCGCCATTTTCCGAGGCGCTACGAGAACCGTGTGAAGTTCGACCGCTTTCCGGACCAGGCCTCCGACGACGCGCTCTGCCTGTACGGGACCGTGCGGAAGACGAGCTACCGGAGGTTCGGCCCGCGAAGGATTTTTGAGATCCGGGTCGAAGACGAGTCGGCCGGCGTGCTCAGTTCGCCGCTTGTCTGCCGCTGGTACAACATGCCGTGGGTGCAGAAGATGATCGCGACCGACGACCGGATCGTCCTCTACGGGAAGCCCCGCCTGCGCTCGCAGCAGGTCGTGATGGAGCACCCGGATTTTGAGGTCATCGAGGAGGATGCCGCGCAGTCGATCCACTTCGACCGGATCGCGCCCGTGCATCCGGCGGGCGACGGCATCAACACCCGGGTGCTCCGCGAGCTCGTCTATCGCGCGCTCCAGGAAACCGATCTGACAACGGTCCCGCTCCTCTGGCCGGGGGAGAGCGGGCGGAGCGACGTCTGGCGGGCGGTGCATTTTCCGGAGAGTGAGGGCGAGCAGGAGGCGGCGCGGGCACGCCTGGTCCGCGAGGAGTTTTTTGGGATCCAGCTGGTCGTCTGCTCGCGCCACGCGGCGGTCTCGGCATCGGGGGGGATCGCCCGCGCTGGCA
>JBGTAT010000469.1:0-2715 GCA_041749755.1 Terrimicrobiaceae bacterium
GCCGCGCCCGGAGCCGCGCCCGCCATGCCGGCGATGCCGCCCGCCCCGTGAGGGGCGCATCTCTCAAAGTTGCAGAGCCCAGGGGGAACGGGCGTCCCGCCCGTTTGGAGACTGAAAATCGTATCGGAGCGATGTGCCTTACACGGGCGGGACGCCCATGCTCCCTTGGAAGATGCGCGAAGTTGCAACTTTCGGAGATGCAGCCCCGTGACGAATCCCGGGTTCCCGGCTGGACAGGACGCCCCGCATTTTCCATAATTTTCTAAAGATGAAATCCCTTCAAGGCACATGGGCGATCGGGTGGAACACGTTCACCGAACTCGTCAGAATGAAGGTGTTCTACTTCCTCCTCATCTTCGCCCTCCTCATCATCGGGAACTCCGCGTTTGTCGCAAAATTTTCCTTTCAGGAACAATTCCAGATGTTGAAAGACATCTCGCTCGGTGCGATGTCGGTCTTCACCTCGATCCTCGCGATCCTCGCGACCGCAAACTTTTTGCCGAAGGACATGGAGGACCGCACGATCTACACGATCCTCGCAAAGCCAGTGCCCCGGATCTCTTACCTTCTGGGCAAGCTCACCGGGATCCTCCTCCTGCTGGCGCTCTCGATCGGCCTGATGACCGCGATGTTTCTGTCCGTGCTCTGGTTCCGGGAGCAGGGGGTGCTGGCGGAGACCCGCGCTCAGCTCGCCGGGGCACCGGCCGAGGAGCTCGCCCTCGCGGTCCGCGAGGTTACGGAGGGAACGTTCAACGCCAACCTCGCCCCCGGGATCGCGATCATCTTTATCAAATCCGCCCTGCTCGCCTCGCTGACCCTTTTCCTCTCGACCTTCGCATCGTCCGGGCTGTTCGCGATCCTCATGTCGGTCGCGATCTATTTCATCGGCCACCTGCAGTCGACCGCGCGGGAATTCTGGATGGCCGGGATCGACGTCGCCTGGTGGTCGCGCGTGATGGCGGCCGTCGTCGCCCTCATCTTCCCCGACCTCCAGGCATTCAATTTTGTGGATGACGTCATCGCGGGCGTCCAGGTCCCGCTGAGCCTGTTTTTGCAGACCGCCGCGCTGGGCGGGCTTTACGTGGGCGTTTATTTCCTGCTGGCCGCGCTGGTCTTCGCCGGCCGCGAGCTATGATCCTGCGCCGCTCGCTGGCCGTCCTGCTTCTGGCGGGCTTCGGCGCCGCCATCCTCCCGTTCCAAGCGCGCCTCGCCGCCGAGGCGAAGGCGGCAAATTTCCGTTCCACCGTGCTGAACCTCGACCTGCGCGAGCGGATCGGGCAGATGGGATTTCTTGCGGCGCTGAGTGGGTTCCGCTCGCCCCTGGCGGCGTTCCTTTGGATCGAGGCCCACTCGGCCTGGGAGAACACCGAGTGGGGACGGATGGCCGGGCTTTTTGATACGGTGACGACCCTCCAGCCCCGCTCCCTCCTGTACTGGGATATGGCCTCGTGGCACATGGCGTGGAATGCGAGCGTCGCCGCGATGCAGGATGAGAAGCAGCCCAGCGAGGCGCTCAGGATCCGCGCCCAACGCCAGTACTTTGAGCTCGGGCGCGACCTCCTGGAGCGCGGAATCCGGAACAACCCGGACCGCTACCAGCTCTACCTCCAGCTGGGCGTCCTGCTGCGCGACAAGATCGAGGACCCCTGCGCGGCGGCCGATGCGTTCCTCCGCGCCTCGGAATTTCCCGATGCCCCGCCGTACGCGAAACGGTTTGCCGGGTACATGCTCGCCAAATGCGCAGGGAGGGAGCGCGAGGCATATGACCTTCTGCGGGCGCTCTACCTCGCCGGCGAGCAGAACCGCCTCCCCACGCTCACCCATCTTGTCGGGGAATTGGAAAAGAGTCTGGATATCCCTGCAACGGAAAGGGTAGAAAAGGTGCAACACCTCGACACCCGGCCGACTGACTCTCCATGAAATTTGCCATCTTCGGCGACATCCACGCCAACCTGCACGCCCTGGAAGCCGTCCTGGCCGACGCCCGCGAGCAGGCCTGTACCCATTTTGTCTGCATGGGCGACGTGGTCGGCTACAACGCATTTCCTCACGAATGCCTGGAAATCGTCCGGGCACTTGAGTGTCCGGTCGTCAAAGGAAACCACGACGAGCAGGCCTCCATGTTCGGGTTTCAGGAAGGGTTCAACCCGCTGGCCGAAGAGGCGATGAACTGGACGCGCGAGCACCTCACCGAGGCGGACAAGGAATGGCTGCGCGCGCTCCGCCTCCAGCGCCAGGTGCGCGACTTCACGATCGTGCATGCCACGCTCGATACCCCGCACAAGTGGGGCTACGTCTTCAACCAGCTCGATGCCGCCGCGAGCTTCAGCTACCAGCACACCTCGCTCTGCTTCATCGGCCACACCCACGCCCCGAAGGCGTACATCCGCGATGGAAGCGTCCGCACGATCCCGATGGACGAGCCGCTCCAGCTCCAGGCGGGCAAAAAGTATTTGGTAAACGTCGGGAGCGTCGGGCAGCCGCGCGATGGCGACTGGCGCGCGGCCTATTGTGTCTTCGACACAGCATCGAATCTCCTCACACTCCGCAGGCTCCAGTACGATTTGGCCGCCGCGCAAAAATCCGTGATCGACGCCGGTCTGCCCGCGCGTCTCTCCGAGCGGCTGGCCGTCGGCCGGTAAGATTTTTTAGAGCCGCGCGAGCGCGGCGACCGTGCGGAGCGTGGCTCCCCGGTGGACCTCCAGGCAGGCGGCT
>JBGTAT010000470.1:0-6680 GCA_041749755.1 Terrimicrobiaceae bacterium
AAAACCGGGCTTCGCCTTGAGGAATCTTGTTTGGAGTTCCGCCTTTAGGGAGCTGGCGATTGAGGCGGCAGCCCGAAAGGCACCGCCTAACCACGTGGCCGTGGGAGCGGCCCGGGGAGATCTTGCGAAGCAAGACCCCACCGGGGCGACACGAGCGGGAGCGAGGGAGTCAACGCGGAACTCCGAACCCGGATGCCCTCCGCCTGACAGGCGTGCAACTTTCGGGGATACGCCCCGACTGACCGCCGGCGGGCGGGCCGGAGAGCAGGGAATCGTGGCCGGGGCAGGACATCAATTGTCACCCCCGCAAGATGTGGTGGGCGATTTTGCGAAATTTTTGCGGGAGGGCACAATTTGTGTTGAAACCTGCCCGCAAGCCTGAGATAGAGTGAAGCTCCTTGAGCCGCTCTGACTGCCAGATCGCTTCGGTTCCTGTTGGGAAATCCCGTGGATCTTCTGACAGAATTTTTCGTCTTTCCGTATCGTTTCAACCCTGCGCGAGAATTCTTGCGCCTGCCGTGACCTAGACCATGCACAGACCATCCGCCATTGAATCCTCCGAAGAGCAAAGCCTGTTTTTTCCTGCGGCCCCGCGGGGTCGCCGGAGCGGCGCCGAGGGGATGGTGAAGAACTTCGTTTTGGACACAAACGTTCTTCTTCACGACCCGCACTGCCTGAACCGTTTTGAGAACAACCATGTATTTATCCCGGTCGAGGTCCTTTCCGAGCTAGACCGGTTTAAGAACGAGCAGAGCGAGCGGGGGGCGAACGCCCGGACGGTGCACCGGTTTCTCACGCAGGTCTTCGGGCATGATGCGAAGAGCGTGACGAAGGGGGCGAAGACAACCGGCGGCGGCTCGGTTCGGATCCTCATCCACGACCAGATCGACAAAGAAAAGCCCTGCCTCACCATCCGCCGGTTCCACAAGATCTTTCCCGACCGGGAGCGGGCGGACCATCGGATCATGGGGGCCTGCCTGGCCCTGCAGGAGGCCGAGGAAGCCCCGACGATCCTGGTCACCAAGGATCTCAACATGCAGCTCAAGGCGATGGCGATCGGGCTGACGTGCCAGGACTACCTGAACGACAAGGTGGCGGTGAAGGATGCCGAGGGCTACGAGATGCGCTCGGTTGTCGTGGAGGCGCACGAGCTGCAGCGGTTTGGAAGCGCGCGGGAGATCGTGATCGAGCCGGCCCGGACCGGCAGGCTGGAGCTTAACGAATACATCCTCCTGACGGCGGGCGAGCACAAGCTGCTGCCCGGGCGGCACCTTGGGAACGGGCGCATCGTTCGCCTGAACGTTCCGCCGAGCCTTCAGATGCCGAAGGGCATCGAGATGCGCCCGGCGAACCCTGGCCAGCAATGTTTCCTAGATGCCCTGCTGGACCCGGACATATCCCTGATTACTTGCTACGGGCAGGCGGGGACCGGCAAGACGCTCCTGGCGGTTGCGGCCGGACTTTTCCTTACGGCACAGAAGGATTTCAACGGGATGACCGTGAGCCGTCCGGTGGTTGCGATGGGCGATACGCTTGGGTTCCTGCCCGGAACGCTGAACGAAAAGATGCATCCCTGGCTGCAATCGATCTACGACGCGTTTGAGGTCCTGCTTCCCCTGCATCCGCCGCGCCCGGAGGGAAAGGCCCGTCATGCTTCGGAGCGAAAGAAGCAGCACGACCACCGGCCCGAGCCGCCGGCCGGAGGGCCCCCGGTTCACCATGCCGTGGTCAAGCCGTACGAGCAGCTCATCGAGCGCGGGCTCCTGGAGATCGAGGCGCTGTGCTACATTCGCGGCCGCTCGATCCCGAACCGGTTCTTCGTGCTCGACGAGGCGCAGCAGCTCACCCCGCTCGAGGCGAAGACGGTCGTCACCCGCATGTCAAAGGGCTCCAAGCTCGTGATGGTCGGCGACCCCGCCCAGATCGATAACCCGTATGTGGACAGCCGATCCAACGGCCTCGTGTACACGCGCAACCGGCTCCGCGGGCAGAGCATCACCGCCCACATCTCGCTCACCAAGGGCGAGCGCAGCCCGCTCGCCGAGATGGGCGCAAATATGATGTAGGCCGCAGCGGGCGCCGCGCGATCTTCTGGTAATTTTCGCGGTTTCCGGAAAGAATCCCGTCCGAAATGAGCGCACCTTCCTTCAATCCCTCCGAATTCCAATCCTCCCTCAGCGAGCTCGCGTCCGCATCCGGCTTGGCCGTGGCCGGAGGAAAAATCCGGCGGTCGTCATCCCGGTTCTGCCTCGGCGTCGAGCATGGGGATTACAATGGGACCGAACTTTTTGGCGTCGGGACCGACCGGTTTATCTGGATGGCGTACCGTCCGAACGGGACCAACCGGGTCCGCCTGTTCAGCGGAAATTTTCGCGGTGACGGGGTCGTGGATTTTGCGCTCGATGCGGTTCCTGCGGCCGGCACGACGGCCGATTCGTGGGCACGTTTCCCGTTCGGGGTTGCGACGATTTTGAACCGTGAGGGCTTTCCTCTCGTTCAGGGGATGGACGCCGTTTTGTTCGGCAACATTCCAGGCGGCGGGATGTCGCGCTCGGCCTCCCTGACCCTGAACCTCCTGCTGTCTCTCGCTGAGGTCAACAACCTGGACCTCGGCTCCGACATGAACGTCGTGGACCTTGCCCAAGCGGTCGAAAACGATTACATCGGATCCCCCTGCGGAAACCTGGACCAGATCATGATCCTCTTTGCCCGGGAGGGCATGGGAACCCACTACAATCCTGGCGACCGCTCGATCCGGCATGTCCCGCTCGGCCACGCCGCCGAAGATTTCCGCATCCTCAGCCTCGACACTGGGACCGTCCGGCCCGGGCTCGAAAAATCCACGTACAAAATCCGGCATGAGGAGTGCCGGGAGATGGTCGAGCTCTGCCGCAAGGACTTTTCGATCCGCACGCTCGGAGATGTGCGCACGGCTGAGCTTTACGAGGCGATCCTGGCAAAATTTGGCGTCAGCCACCCCGGCCACTGCGCACGCCTTTCCTACATCTACCAGGCGCAGAAGCGATTTGGCACGATGCTCGAGGCTTGGCAGCGTGGTGATATCCCGACGGTGGGGCGGGTGTTCCGCGAGGACGGGCTCGCCCTCCGCGACGACTATGCCATCTCCGGGCGCGAGCTGGAAACGATGTGTGACATCGTGCGCACGGTTCCGGGTGTCCTTGGCGAGCGCATGCTCGGAGGGGGTGACAAGGGAGCCTCGGGGGCGCTGGTCCTCAAAGACAGCGTCGAGGATGTGAGCCAGGCCGTTGCTACAGCGTACCCGCGCAGCCACCCGGCCTACGCAGATCGCTTCGCCGTCCACTCCTGCCGGATGGTCGATGGCATCACCGCGCTGCCCGGTTGGGATTGAGCTGGCGTTTGACGTGGGCGATGATTGCGGCGTGGACGGCGAGGGCAACCACGAGGCCGGCCGCCTGCATCCCGAGGCCAGCCGGGGCCTCGCGGCTCACGACTAGGAGGCCGGTTCCGGCCAGGGGTAAGAACAGGATTGCAGCGGTGATGAGGCCCGGATTATAGCGGCGCAGCGCGACGGCCTGTCCGATGTGTCCGAGCGAATTGACCAACGGAAGGTAGATGGCCATGAGCCCCCAGCCGGGGTTGATAAACACCGCCAGATAGAGGGCGAGGAGATCGATGCTCCAGACGCCGAGGGAATTGATCACAAACGTGGCCCGCCGTGAGAGGACTTCGATTCCCCCACCGATGACCTCGTTGGTAAAGTTCCGGAACCGGTCGCCCGCATGCTCTTCGAGCTGGTGGAGCATGTAGACCGGGAGCTGCAGGTAGACCCAAAAGATGGCCGGACCGGCCAGAACCCACATCACCGGGGCGAGCAGCAGGAGCGCCGCCCCGCAAAACGCGGCGGCGGCCGGCCAATTCCACCGCGTCACAAGCCAGTTCCAGATCGCTCTCATCACGATTTTGAGAAGACGAGTTTTCCCTCCTTAACGCCGGCTTCGATCTGATCGCCGTCGGCAAAATGCCCGTCCAGGATTTCGAGGCTGAGCGGGTCGAGGATTTCTTTTTGGATGACGCGTTTGAGCGGGCGGGCGCCGTACGCCGGGTCGTACCCTTCGCGGCCGAGGTGGGATTTGGCGGCCTCGGTGAGGGTGAGGCGGATATTTTGCTTCGCGAGGCGCTCGAGGAGGCGGCGGAGCTGGATGTCCACGATCCGCGTGATGTGTTGATCATCGAGGCGGTCGAAGATGATGATCTCGTCGATCCGGTTGAGAAACTCCGGCCGGAAGTGCCCGCGGAGCGCCTCCATAACCCGGCTGTTGCGCTCCTCGACCGCGAGGTCCTCCATGATGAACTGGCTGCCGATATTCGACGTCAGGATGATCACGGAATTTTTGAAGTCGACCGTGCGCCCCTGTCCGTCGGTGATCCGGCCGTCATCCAGAACCTGAAGGAGGACGTTGAAGACATCGTGGTGGGCTTTTTCGACCTCATCGAAGAGGATCACGGAATACGGCTTCCGGCGGACCGCCTCGCTGAGCTGGCCGCCCTCCTCGTAGCCGACGTATCCGGGAGGGGCTCCGATCAGGCGGGCGACGGAGTGCTTCTCCATGTACTCCGACATGTCGAGCCGCACGATCGCCCCCTCGTCGTCAAAAAGGAATTCCGCCAGCGCCTTTGAGAGCTCGGTTTTTCCGACCCCGGTCGGGCCGAGGAACAGGAACGACCCGATAGGGCGGTTTTCGTCCTGGAGCCCGGCGCGCGCGCGGCGGACGGCATTCGAGACCGCCCGGATCGCCTGCTGCTGGCCGACGACGCGCTCCATCAGGCGCTCCTCCATCTTGACGAGCTTTGCGCGCTCGCCCTCCTGGAGCCGTGAGACCGGGATGCCGGTCCATGTGGCGACAACCTTCGCGATATCCTCCTCGGTGACCTCCTCCTGGATGAGGGTCGTGCCATCCTGCTTATGGGCAGCGTCGAGCTGGCGCTGGAGCTCCGGAAGCTGGCCGTACTGAATTTCGCTGGCGCGCGGGAGGTCGCCCTTGCGCTGCGCCTGCTCGAGCTCGGCTTTTGCCGCCTCGATCTGCTCGGCGATCTTGCGCGACTTCCCGTGATCCTCCTTTTCTTTCAGCCAGCGGGCTTTGAGCTGTCCGGCCGTCTCCTTGATGTCAGCGAGCTCCTTTTCGATTTTCTCGAGGCGGGTGCGGCTCGCGGCGTCCTTCTCCTTTTTGAGCGCCGTCCGCTCCATCTCGAACTGCATGATCTGGCGCTCGAGCTGGTCGATTTCGGTCGGCATCGAATCGAGCTCGATCTTGAGACGGGAGGCGGCCTCGTCGATGAGGTCGACCGCCTTGTCGGGAAGGAACCGGTCGCTGATGTAGCGGTGGCTGAGGATCGCGGCGGCGACGAGCGCGGCATCCTGGATGCGCACCCCGTGGTGGATCTCGTAGCGTTCCTTGAGCCCGCGGAGGATGGCGATCGTATCCTCGACGCTTGGCTCGTTGACCATCACAGGCTGGAACCGGCGCTCGAGCGCGGCATCCTTCTCGATATACTTCCGGTACTCGTCGAGCGTGGTCGCCCCAATCGTGCGCAGCTCGCCGCGGGCGAGCTGGGGTTTGAGGAGGTTTGAGGCGTCCATCGACCCCTCCGCCGCACCGGCTCCGACAATCGTATGGAGCTCGTCGATGAAGAGGATGACCTCGCCCTCGCTCGACGTGACCTCCTTGAGGAACGCCTTGAGTCGGTCCTCGAACTCCCCGCGAAACTTCGCGCCGGCGACCATTGCGCCGATGTCCATCGCGACGACCTTCTTGTTTTTGAGGGATTCCGGAACATCGCCGCTGACGATCCGCCGGGCGAGGCCCTCGACGATCGCGGTTTTTCCGACGCCCGGCTCGCCGATGAGGACCGGGTTGTTTTTTGTGCGGCGGGAGAGGACCTGCATCGTGCGGCGGATCTCCTCATCTCGGCCGATGACCGGATCGATCTTGCCCTTCCGGGCCAACTCGGTGAGGTCGCGCCCGTATTTTTCCAGCGTCTGGTATTTCCCCTCCGGATCCTGGTCGGTCACACGCTGGTTGCCCCGGATCTCGACCAGCGCCTTCATCAGGCGGTCGCGCGTGGCTCCGCTCTCCTTGAGAAGCTTGGCGGCCGTCGAGCCCCCGCTGAGGAGCGCGATGAGAAAGTGCTCGGCGCTGAGGAACTCGTCCTTCAGCTTCGCCATCTCGCCTTCGGCGGCGTCGAGAGTTTTCCGTAGCTCGTGGGATAGCTGCGGCTGTGTGCCGCCGCGGGCGCGGGGGAACGAGGCGATCGCCTCCTGCAGCCGCGCCTCGAGCGAAGGGGCCGATACGCCAAGCTTTTCGAGAAGCGGCCTGGCCAGGCCTTCAGGCTGCCCGACGAGGGCCAGCAGGAAATGCTCGGTCGTGATTTCCGGGTTGTCGTTCTTGGATGCCAGGTCGAGCGCTGCATTCAGCGCCTCCTGCATTTTGGCGGTGAATTTGTCGGGTCTCATGGGAGAATCGACACCGTACCACGGCCCCCCGGAAAAGCAATACGCGCGCTGCGCCTCGCAACGCGCGGTTGAAAAGCTCGCCGGAGGCGGGTATGCTCACTCCCTTATGGCCGTACTCTGTGAAGAAGATGAGCTGGTGGACAAGGTGCTCGAAGGCGGGCGGATCACTGCCGGCGATGCCCGCGCG
>JBGTAT010000471.1:0-2539 GCA_041749755.1 Terrimicrobiaceae bacterium
CGGATCTTCTGAACGCGCGGCGCCGCCAGCGGGTCGCCCGGGGCCGCGGCACCACCGTCACCGAGGTGAACAACCTCCTCCTGCGCTTCAACCAGATGCGCAAGATGATGAAGAAGGCGGGGCAGATGAAAAAACTCATGGCCCGCGCCGGAAAGAACTTCAACTTTCCGATCCCCGGGGGATCGTAGGGAAGAAGCCGAGGGGCCCACGCCCGAAAAACTGAAAAACCGAAAACTGAAAACCGAATATTTTATCCCATGGCCGTAGCAATCCGACTCCGCCGCGAAGGCACCAAAAACAGCCCGTATTACAAGATCGTCGTCGCCGACCAGCGCCGCGCTCGTGACGGAAAATTCATCGAAATCATCGGCACCTACGACCCGAAGAAGGAGGGAGAAAACTTCTCCATCCAGCTCGAACGCGCCGAGTACTGGGTCGGCGTCGGGGCCCGTCCGTCGCAGACCGTCGGCAGCATCATCAACAAGGCGCGCAAAAAGATTGCGGCCTAGGCCACATGGAGGAATTCCTGCGCTACGCGATCGGCTCGCTCGTCGAATTTCCCGACGAGGTGGTCTTCACGAAGACCGAGTCTCCGGAGCGCATCACCTTCCATGTCGCCATGCGGAAGTCCGACCTGCCGAAGATCATCGGCAAGGGCGGGCACACGATCCAAGCCCTGCGCACCCTGCTGCAGGCGGCCGCCGATAAGCGTGGCCTCAAATCCTCCCTCGAGATCATCGAATGAAACGTCTCTTTCTCACAGGACTCGCCGTATTCGCCCTCAGCCAGGCCGGGTGCGAGCGCCACTCCGCACTGGTCACCGTCCCGGGCTACGCCGAGAAGCAGGCCGAAAAGCAGGCGGCCCAGATCGAGCAGGCCAAAACCGGGGAAGACGTCACCCCGGCCGCCCCGAAGTTTTTTCCTCCGGCTTCGAACTAGCGGAGCCCGCGTGCCAAAGAGCCTGCCCAGCGGGCAATTTTCGGTTGATAATTGCTGAATTTTAAGGCCCCGCGCCCCCCACTTCAACGATCAAAAATCAGCAATCGGAAATTTTCAATCTGAGGCTCTCTCACTCTTTGCTCTGCAGCCCCTCCTCCCCTCCCCCGTCTGGAGCGCTCCCCCTACTCCCCCGCGTCGGGATGCGAAGCATCCACGGTGACGCTGATCCCGCCCCGCGCGGAAAATTCGCCGTGCACCTCCATCCGGCGCGGCGCGCACGCCTCGAGAAGATCCTCGAGGATCCGGTTCACGATCTCCTCGTTGAAACTCTTTGTGTGCCGGTAGGACGCCAGATAAAATTTCAGCGACTTGGTTTCGATGCAGTGCTCGTCCGGCACGTACCGGATGTGGATCACCGCAAAGTCCGGCTGGCCGGTTACCGGGCACATCGAGGTGAACTCGGAGCAGTCGAAATGGATCCAGTAGCTGCGGTGCGGAAACCGGTTGGGAAATGTCTCGAGAATTCCCGAGGTTGGACGGTCCGGATACTTTGCCTCTGAGCTGCCGAGCAGGCGCAGCGTTCCGGTCTTCTGTTTTTTCAAGGCCATGCCCGACCCTGAAGGATTTCTCCCGCCTCTGCAAATCCGAAGCGCCCGATCCCGCAGGAAAATCCTCGGAAAAGGTTTGCATCCGAAATCGAATCCCGATTACCTTCTTCTGCTCGCGGTCGCATTCCCCCAAACGCCTCCCGAGAACATTTTTCCGCGCGGTTAGCTCAGTGGTAGAGCACTGCCTTGACACGGCAGGGGTCACAGGTTCGAACCCTGTATCGCGCACCACTCCTATATTCCAGAGAATCCCTGCTCTCCACCAAACAATGGGGATGAGGGTCATTGTTGGCTCTCCACCAAACAATGGGGATGAGGGTCATTGTTGATGTTGTTGGTTAACCGCACTGAGCGATGACGCGCAGGCGGTAGAAATGGTTTTTCTCTACCCCTAGAGGCAGTAATTGATGCCAGTTCTTTGAACAAAAGAGACAATCGGGGGCCAGCGCAAAACAGAAGCACAGGCGTCTCGCCTGTGAAAGACGCTCGCCTGCGCTTGAAAAGTCAGTGCCTAAAGAGGCGGGACGCCTGTTCTCCATTGTCGCTGCAAAGTCCGATTATTTCCAAGAACTGGTATGTGATCGGCTTAAGACACTGAGAGGGTATGGCGGCTCAGCGAATGATTGGAGGCCAGTACCCAGTTGAATCCAGCCGGGCAATTGCGTAAGGTCGAGCGTAGAAACGACGATTCTAGACTTGGCGCGGCATTTGCAGGAGTTATACTGCACGCGGCATAACAACAACAAATGCCGCGTGCGGCTTAATAATACTGTTAGGTCAGGAAAATATAGCCCCTCGTCACAAACAATATCTTTTTTATGGGTGTAATCGGTTTCTACGTTATTATTTGGACTCACGGGTGTCCGGTTAACTGACTGATGAAGTTTTGGAAGATTCATAAAATGAGCGGCTTGCGTGACGAAATCGATGTGACGCATTTGAATTCTGGAGCCCCCTCAGACAGGCTGCCGCATGAATTCCGGCCGCTTCAT
>JBGTAT010000472.1:0-5423 GCA_041749755.1 Terrimicrobiaceae bacterium
CTCACGCGGCCGGGCACCTCGGCGACGACGCACGTCACCGCCGTCTGGGCGTATCCCCCTAGCGCCGTGATGGTTTTGAGATCCGCCTGGATCCCTGCCCCGCATGAGTTGTCGGAGCCCGCAATGGTCAGAACAACCGGCCGGCTCATCGGCTCGGGTGGCTGGCCATAAAGATGAAAGCGGGAATGCCGTGAAAAAGCATGGTCATTCAGACGGCCCAGGCGCGCCCGTGCTCAGGGAAGGAACGAACACACATATTGGCAGATCCCGCCCTCGACGGAAATCGTGAAGCCGGATTTCGCCGGGACCTCAAAAGCTTCCCCAGCGGCATAGGTCCGCGCACCCTCGGTGCCGTCCAAAACCACCGAGCACGCGCCGTCAGTCACGTCCATGCGCTCAGCGGACTCGGTGCCGAAATGGTACGTCCCTGGAAAAATTACCCCAAGCGTCCGCTTCGAGCCGTCCGCCGCCAGGATCGTGTGCGAGATCACGCGCCCGTCAAAATAAACGTTCGCCTTCGCCACCGCCGTCACATTTTCAAATGTCATCATATCAAATTCGTTTGAGCAGGTCTTTCTACCTTCGGCCGCGCCCGGGAGGCGAGGAGGAAATCTGTGCGAGCTGGCGGATCGCGTCCTGGACCGACCGGTCGGCGGACGAGATCTCTCCCTGAAGCTGGTGCGACGAGATCGAGATCGCCCCGAACGCCTCGACCGTCATGCGCTCGAGACGGTCGTCGGTGGCCACGGTCACATCGCAGTCGACCGCGTACTTGGCCGCGAGCCGCTCGATGATCTCATCTGCCGTCTGTCCGGACCTGGAATAAAAGACCTTGATCGCGCACGGTTCCTCGGCCTCGGAGGCCCGCACGCCCTTGCCGTCGAAGACGACGGCGACCGTCCAGTCCGACCCGTCCTGCAGCGCCGTGAGCATGCGGACCAGCGACTCCCGCACGGCGGCGCCGTGGCCAGCGTAGCGGTTGGCCAGCTCCGGCCACTGGAAGATCATGCTGTGACCGTCCACGATGAGGATCTTCGGTTTCATCGCGGAGCGCGGCGGGCTACTTCGCGTCGGGCAGCAGCTGGGCGTTGATGCGCTCGATCCCGGCGCGTGCGAAGTCGCTGGCCGGGTAGTTCTTCTGGGCCTTCAGGTACCAGGCGAGCGATGAGCCGAGTTGGTCTTTTTTCTCCTGCTCCTCCGCGCGCTTGAGCGCGCGAACGAAGTCGGCCGCCTTCGTCGTCAGGTTGGCGCGGACCTGGTTCAGCTTGTTGTCATCGGGAAACTGGAGGAATGCCGACTCTGCGCTCTCCCAGGCCCCGGCGTAGTCGCCGCGTTTTTCAACCTCCTGGGCCCGGATGATCGCGGCCTCGATGATCGCCATGTCGTCGAGCACCTTGCGGAGCTGCTCCTGCTTCTGCGGGTACATCGCGGTGGCCGCGATAAACCGCATCTTGTCGTCGAAAATCTGCCGGAAGTTTTTCTGGCTCAGGAGCTGGTCGAAATCGACGAGCGCCCGCTGCTGAACGTCTGCCTGGCTGAAGATCATCCCTCCCACCTCAGCCAGCGCCGGGTTGCGCGGCCAGATCTCAGTCGCCGACTTCAGCTCGTTTTCCAGCGTCGTCTTGTCCCCGCTCACCGCCGCATTCTTCGCCTTCGCGATATGCATGGCCGCGACCGTGCGTGCGGTCTCGATCGCCGCCATCGGCTTCGAGTTGTCAAAGTCTTTGGCCGAGACGTCGAGGTCCTTCACGAGCTTCTCGGCGAGCGCGTAATCCTTCACCTCGATCGCGCTGATCAGCTGGTTCGACTTCTGCACGAACGCGAGCGCGCGGCGCTTGTCGTCGCGGGTGATCGTGCGCACCTCAGGCATGTATTCGCCCAGGATGAACGTCTCGGCGAGCCGCTTCGTCGCGCTTTCGAGCTCGTCCTTCTCGAGGAGAAATTTAAACGCCTGGACGCCCTCGCGCACGTCGCGCATCGCCTCGTTGGCCAGCGAGTCCAGGGTGCCGACGGTCGGCGGCATGCCGGTCGTTTTCGAAAACAGGCTCTTCGAGTCCTCGCCGACCCGCAGCAGGCTGTCGCCATCGCTGAAGATGCTCCGGTAAAACCTCGTCCCGATCACGACGTGCTGGAACCGGCGCTGCAGGAAATGCTGCACGATCAACGCCTGGAACTCGATTTTGACCTGGAGCTCGGCGACCTCGCGCTTGAGCTGGTTCGCCTTAAGCAGGGCGTTCACCTCGACGAGCCGGGTGGCGAGCGGCTGCATCTCCATGTCGCGCTTGAGCTGCTGCTGCTTCTTCCACTCCTCCGCCGCAGCCCCATCGGTGCTGGAGGGGGCGCCGAGCGACGAGCCGGCGGCGGTCATCTTGGAGTTCCACTCCAGCCGCTGGCGCTCCTTTTCCAAGCTCTGGTTCGCCGCAGTGAGCCTCTCGTTCGAACGCTTCGCCAGCCACGAAGCATAAACCTGGTTTGCGATCGCGTCGCACAGCCGGGCGTCGATATCGAACTCCGAGGCCTGCGGGAGCAGCTGGAACGCCTCGTCGGTCGACTTCGCCGAGATCGTGTTCGGCGCCAGCTTGTCCATGATCTGGTTCAGCAGCCGGTTGTAGTCGCGGTCGCTCTCGGTCGTCGCCTCCGGCGCATTTAAAAATTTTTCGAACCGGGCCTCGAAGATCCGGTTGTTGTTGATATTCCAGCTCTTCCCGTTCCACTGGACGATATCGCTGCCGGGGTCAAAAAACGGGACATCCTGGCCGAGGAACCCCTGCTGTGAGCCCCCCTTCGTCCCGGACGATGACGCTGGCTGGCTCGCGGCCGGTGCCGGGGCGCTGGATGCGGGTGGCTGGGAATCCGGGACCTGCGCGTGTGCAGCGGTCACGGCCGCCAGAATAAAACAAAGCTTTTTCATGCCTTCGAGAGGTCCTTGGTTTTGAGCACTCCGTTTTCATCGACCTCGATCACGAAGATGAATTTCTGACCTTTTTGAATATTGATGGCATTAAACTCGTTGGTGACGAGGACGGGGATCGTGTCGTCCTTCACATCGACCGCGATCAGGCGGCCGGAACTCGGCGACCAGGCGAGCGAATTCGAGACCTCGCCCTCGACCTTGTAAATATTTCCCCGGAGGCTGTTCGCGTTGTCGAGGTACGCGGGGATGTCGAGCACCGCCACCGTGCGGAACGGATCGTTGCCGGTCGATTGAAAGAGGGCGGATCCCAGGAACGCCGCTGCCAAGAGCGCAATGGCGGCGATGATCCAGAGCGGCTGGAGGGAGGATTTTTTGCGGCGGGCCATCCCCTACTTCCTAACCGCGCCGGAGGCGAAGTTCAAAGGGAAATCGATTGCGGGCGCATCTCTGATGGTATGAAGTCATGCAGCAAAAGCGGGCTCCGCCTTGAGGAAGCTTGTTTGGAGTTCCGCCTTCAGGCGGTGTTTTTTCGGCTGCCGCCTCACTCGCCAGCCGCCTGAACGCGGAACTCCAAACCCGGAGGCCCTCTGCCTGACAGGCGTGCAACTTTCGGGCATGCGCCCATCGATTGCCCCCGCACCAGTTTTCTGTTGTTTCCGGCGGCATTCTTCAGGTAGTTCTCTCCATCCCGTTCCCTCCCCCTCCCCGGGGCGGAGGTTGCAGGAAAATTTTTCCACTTCCACCATGTCACTCATTGAAAAGGTCAGGCTGGCCGGCGTTGTCGGGGCCGGCGGCGGCGGGTTCCCCTCGCATGTGAAGCTTTCGGCGAAGGCGGACACCGTCATCGCCAACGGCGCGGAGTGCGAGCCCCTGATGCACAAGGACGCGGCCGTGATGGAGACGATGGCCGCCGACGTCGTGCGCGGGATGGAGATCTGCATGGTTGCGACCGGGGCCTCGGACGGCGTCATCGGCATCAAGGCGAAAAAAAAGGGGGCCGTGAAGGCGATCGAGGCCGCCTGCGCCGGGACGAAGGTCCGGGTTCACCTCCTCGGTGATTTTTACCCAGCCGGAGATGAATACGATCTGGTTTACTCGGTCACGGGCCTCCTGATCCCGCCCGCCGGGATCCCAATCAATGTCGGCGTCGTCGTGACAAACGTGGAAACCCTCGTGAACATCGCCCGCGCGGCGGACGGGAAGCCTGTGACCCACAAGACGCTGACCGTCGCCGGCGCGGTGCGCCGCCCGGTCACGATCACCGTGCCGATCGGGGTGAGTTTCCGCGACTGCATCGAGGCGGCCGGCGGCGCCGCGACCGACGACCCGGTCCTCTGCCTTGGCGGGCTGATGATGGGCGAGACGACCGACGACCTCGACCGGCCGGTGACAAAGACCGCCACGGGCGTGGTCGTGCTCCCGCGCGACCACCATGTCATCGAGCGCAAGCTCAAGAAGCCGGCGACGAAGGCGAAGATCGGAAAGTCCGCCTGCGACCAGTGCCGGTACTGCACCGAGCTCTGCCCGCGGTTCCTCCTCGGGTACCAGGTCGAGCCCCACCAGGTGATGCGCAGCCTCGCGTTCACCGGAACCGGCTCGCAGCAATGGAACGAGTGGGCGTCGCTCTGCTGCTCCTGCGGGCTCTGCACGCTTTACGCCTGCCCGGAGGAACTCTATCCGAAAGAGGCGTGCGACGATGCCAAAACCGCCATGCGCGAGGCCAACTACAAGTGGGCCGGCAAGACCGACGTAAAAGTTCACCCGATGCGCGACGGTCGCCATGTGCCGATCAAATCGCTGGTGAAAAAGCTTCATGTCGGGGAGTACGACGTCCCGGCCCCGATGACGGACATCGAAATTCCGGTGAAGCAGATCCACCTGCCGCTCAAGCAAAGCGCGGGGGCCCCCTGCCTGGCGGTCGTCAAGGTCGGCGACACCGTCCGGGCCGGCCAGCCGGTCGCCGAGCCGGCCCCCAAAGCCCTCGGGGCCATCATCCACTCCCCGTTTGCAGCCACCGTCAGCGCCGTCACATCCGACCGCATCACCCTCACCAAAAAATGAACGCCAGATCCGTTGGTCTTATCGAACTCTCCAGCATCGCCGCCGGCTTCTCGGTGGCGGATTCCGCGCTGAAAGCCGGGGACGTCAAGCTCCTCCTCTCCCGCTCGATCTGCTCGGGAAAATACATGATCCTCATCGCTGGCGATACCGCCGGCGTGGAGTCGGCGGTCGCCACCGCCGTGGAGACGGCGAACGGCTGCCTCATCGACCATATCGTCATCTCCAACCTCCATGAGGACGTGTTCCTCGCGATCGGGCGCACGAGCCCGGTCGAGCCGAGCGGCGCGCTGGGCGTCATCGAATCCTTCAACGTCGCTACGCTCATCAAGGCGGCCGATGCCGCAGCCAAGACCGCGAGCATCACGCTCCTGGAGATCCGCCTCGCCATGGCCCTCGGCGGTAAGGCCTTCGCCACCATGACCGGGGACGTCTCGTCCGTGCAGGCCGC
>JBGTAT010000473.1:0-18694 GCA_041749755.1 Terrimicrobiaceae bacterium
GTGGCGCGCCGCAACGAGCGCGAGGTGGCGGCGGCCGCCCCCGTCACGCCAGTCAACCCAGACATCCTCATCTTCCTTAACCGCCTCTCTGACCTCCTGTTCATCCTGGCCCGCTACGAGAACCATCTGCAAAAGAGCCCGGAAACCGAATGGCACGGAAAGACCAAAAGCTGCTGAGGCTGCTTGGGATACCAGCTCTCAGAAAAAAGCGACAACTGGCGGCAGCGCAAAACAGGGAGCACAGGCGTCTCGCCTGTGAAAGACGCTCGCCTGCGCTTGCAAAGTCAGTGCCTAAACAGGCGGGACGCCTGTTCTCCATTGTCGCTGCAAGGTCCGATGATTTCCGAGAACTGGCATGAGAACCCAGCAGGATTCCGCAGCCAGTGCCGGGCGCACCCCTCCGGGCGCGAAAGACGAGGTCCTATAAAAAGTGTAGGCCGCCGCAACGAATGTTACGACGGCCTACTGTTCCCCCCAGAACAGTTTTCAAATTATCCGGAGATCTCCGGAGCGCAAGAATTATTTTTAAAAAAGTTTTGAGCCGGGTTTTTCCGGCATTTTGCGGGGGTTATTTCCGGTGGACGCCGGCGGCGACTTTGAGGCGGAGGCCGTTGAGGCGGATGAACCCGGTGGCATCATCCTGGTTGTACGCCTGGGTTGGATCAGCCTCCATCGTGGCGATGTGCGGGTTGTAGAGGCTGACCGGGCTCTTGCGGCCGGCGGCATGGATTCCGCCTTTGTAGAGCTTGACGCGCACTGTCCCACTCACATTCTTTTGGGAGTCGGTGACCAGCGCTTGGATCGCCTCGCGTTCCGGGGCGAACCAGAACCCGTTATAGACGAGCGTGCTGTATTTGGGGATCAGGCTGTCGCGCAGGTGCATGACCTCGCGATCCATCGTGAGGGATTCCATCTGGCGGTGGGCAAAATGCAGGATGGCCCCGCCGGGGGTCTCGTAGACGCCTCGGCTCTTCATGCCGACAAACCGGTTTTCGACCATATCGACGCGGCCGACCCCATGTACGCCGCCGAGTTGGTTGAGCAGGCGCATCACGCCGAGCGGGTTGAGCGCCGCGCCATTGACAGCCACGCAATCGCCCTTCGCAAACTCCAGTTCGACGAGCTCCGGCTTGTCTGGGGCATCCTCGGGAAGAACCGAGAGCGTCGTGAAATAATCCCGGTTGCTCAGGTCGCCCGCATCGTACCAAGGATCCTCCAGGATCCCCGCTTCGTAGCTGATGTGGAGGAGGTTCCGGTCCATCGAATACGGCTTTTTGGCGCTGGCGGCTACCGGAACCCCGTGGGCTTCGGCGTAGGCAATCATCTCGGCGCGGCCGGGAAACTTGTCGCGGAACCGGGCATCCCGCCAGGGCGCGATCACTTCGATGTCGGGTGCCAGCGCGGCGGCTGTCAGCTCAAAGCGCACCTGGTCATTTCCTTTTCCCGTGGCCCCATGTGCGACGGCCGTGGCTCCCTCCGCACGGGCGATCTCGACCATGCGCTTCGCGATGAGCGGGCGCGCGATGCTCGTCCCCAAAAAGTATTCGCCCTCGTAGATCGCCCCGGCCTGCATGATCGGGAAGATGAAGTCGCGCGCAAATTCCTCCTGCAGGTCGTCGACGTAACATTTTTCAGCGCCCGTGCGCAGCGCCTTCTCCTCGAGTCCGTCGAGCTCTTCGCCCTGCCCGACATCCGCGCAAAACGCGACGATCTCGGCCCCGTAAACATCCTTCAGCCAGTTCAAGATCACCGACGTGTCGAGACCCCCGGAATATGCGACGACAATTTTTTTCATAGAGCGTGTGGCGGCCTACGGGAGGAGGCGCAGAAGCGGGGCCGGATAGACGCCGAGGATCAGGATCGCCGCGGTCAGGAAGGCTGCCACAAACCGCGTCAGGGCGGAGACTTCGATCGGGGCGGCATCCTCGGGTGGCGCCTGCCAGTACATCGCACGCACCACCTTCAGGTAATAGTAAAACCCGCAGGCCACAGTGATGATCCCGAGCGCCACCAGCACGAGGTGCTGCTGCTGGATCGCAGCCTCGAAGATGAAGAATTTTCCGAGGAAGCCAACCGTGAACGGAAGTCCCGCGAGCGAAAGCATCGAGATGAGGAGAAAAAATGCGAGCGAGGGCGAGCGCCGCGCGAGCCCGTTGAAGTGGGAGATATCGTCTCCGCCGGCCGCCTTGGCAACCGGGATCAGGACGAGGAACGCAAGGAACGTCATGAGGAGGTAGCCTAAGAGGTAGAAGACGACCGCCCGCCCGGAAAAAGGGGATCCGACGCTCGCCACGCCGATGAGGAGGTACCCCGCGTGCGCGATGCTCGAGTAGCCAAGGAGGCGCTTCAGGTTCGTCTGTGGCAGGGCGGCCAGGTTCCCGTAGATGAGCGTGAGGCCGGCCAGCAGGGACAGCGCAGAGATGAGCTTGGCCCCGATCGCGGGGGCCACCAGGAATGGCTCGATGACACGCATCAGCACGACAAACCCGGCGGCTTTGGATGCCGTCGAAAGGAACGCGGTGGTCGGCGTTGGTGCGCCCTGGTAGACATCCGGCACCCAGAACTGGAATGGCGCCGCCGCCACCTTAAACCCGAGCGCGACCAGGACGAGCCCGATGCCAAAAAGCAGGGCCGTCTGGCTGGCGACCGGCACGTTGCCGAGAACGAACGAGATCCCGCCGAGCGCGGTCTGGCCGGTCATCCCGTAGATCCACGTGATGCCGTAAACCAGGAAGCCGGTCGAGAGGGCGCCGAGGATCAGATATTTTGTTCCGGCCTCCAGGCTGGCCATGCTCCGGCGGGTGTAGGCAACCTGGATGTAAAACGAAATCGTCACCAACTCGAGCGCGCAGAAGATCATCACGAAGTCGGCGGCCGAGGCCATCCACATCAGGCCGGCGCACGTGAAGACCGGCAGGATAAAATATTCGCTGAGCCCGGCGCCCGGCCGCGAGCCGGGGATCAGGCGCTCGACAACCGGCGCGTACTCGAGCGAGAGGATGAGCGTCAGGATCGTCGCCACCAGGGCGAAGCCCTTAAAAACGCGCGCCAGATCATCGGTTTCGTAGAACCCGAACGGCACCGGCCAAAGCGGGGAAAGCGGGATGAAGCAGACCGCCACCAAAAAGATGCCCAGCCAGCTGATCGCGATGTACGCCAGGATCCGCTTGTCGATCTTTTCAAAAAACGAATCGGCGAGGA
This sequence comes from Terrimicrobiaceae bacterium, assembly GCA_041749755.1. Taxonomy (GTDB): domain Bacteria; phylum Verrucomicrobiota; class Verrucomicrobiia; order Chthoniobacterales; family Terrimicrobiaceae; genus QYQL01. Next base: position 3,202 of record JBGTAT010000473.1, read on the forward strand.
GCAGGATGATGCCCAGAACAAAGACGCAGAATTCGGCAGGAAAGCTTGAGATCATATCGAAGCGGACTCGATGAGTTTGATAAGGAGTCCGGGAAAGAACCCGGTGACCAGCATCACCACGATGAGGGCGGCAATCGCAAACCGGGCGGGGCCGGAAATCTCAGGCAGCCCGGCCCAGCGGTCGCTGAGCGGGCCAAAGAAGATCCGGCGGTACGCGCGGAGCATGTAGAGCGCGGAGATCACGACCCCCCAGGCCGCACAAACGGTCGCCACCTGGAAATTGTTGAGCTGGAAAATTTCTTTGCCGGTGGCCGTCACCCCCATCAGGAGGTCGCCGCCGACGAAGGCGCCAAAAAACACGAGGATCTCGCCGGCAAACCCGACAAACCCGGGAAGCCCGATGGCGGCAAACGCGGCGAACCCGAAGAGGAGGCCGAACGCGGGCATCGGCTTGGCCAGCCCGCCCAGCTCGGCAAAGTCCAGCGTTCCGGTGCGCTCGCGGATCTCCCCGCTCAGCGCAAAGAGCGCGGCGATCGAGAGCCCGTGGGCAAAGAGCAGGAGCGACGCCCCGGTGAGGCTCAGCGCATTCATCGCGGCAAACCCGAGGAAGATGTACCCCATGTGCATGACGCTCGAGTAACCCAGCATCAGGTCGAGCTTGCGCTGCGCGGTCGTCACGTAGCCGACGTAAAGGATGTTTCCGATCAGCATGATGAGAAGCAGGTTGGCCAAGTCGATCTCCACCGGATGGCATCCGAACGGCATGGGAATCGCCACAAATCCGTTGAGCACAGTGTCGGGAAAAATCGGCGCCGCGATACGGATCAGACCGTAGAGGCCAAACTTTTTGAGGACGCCGGCATGCAGCATCGCCGCCGGCGCCGGGGCGCTGGCGTACGCCTGGGGCGCCCAGGTGTGAAACGGGAACAGCGAGACCAGGATGCCAAAGCCGACCAGCAGGAGCAGGTAAACCCAGTTGGCCTCGGGCAGGAAGCCGGCATCGGCCAGCCCGATGATCGCCCGCAGGTCAAATGTCCGCATGCCATCGGGCTGGATCAGGTAGAGCCCGATGAGGCCGAGCAGGAGGACGAAGCTGCCGAGCGCGAGGTAGATCGTCGCCTTCCACGCGGCCGCCTGCCGGTCGCCGGACCCCCAGATTCCGATGAGCAGGAACGTCGGGATGAGCGCGAGCTCGTGGAACATGTAAAAGAAAAATAGGTCGATCGACGCAAACGCCCCGAGCCCGCCGGCCGAGATGAAGAGGAGGCTCGCATAGAACCAGTGCGGGCTTTTTTCCGGGGTGCGGGCGACCGCGACTGCCGCCAGCGTGACCAGCGACGTGAGCAGGAGCATCACCAGCGAGAGCCCATCGGCCCCGAGCGTCAGGCTGATCCCCATCGCGGGGATGATCGGCCAGGAATGGACAAACTGGTAGGGCTGGTCGCCGCCAAATTGGTAGCTCGCCAGAAGAACGAGCGAAAACAGGAGGCTGGTGGCCGAGGCGACGAGCGCGGTGAGCCGCGCGCTGGCGCCGATCAGGATAAAGGCGGCCCCGACAATTGGGAGGAGGATGAGAGGAAGAAGCGGGCTCATCGGGAAATCAAAAGGTAGAGGAGGCCGACCACTCCGGCCCCGAAGAAGAAGGCATACGCCTGGATGTTTCCGATCTGGAGGAAGCGGAGGACAAACCCGCAGGCCCAGGCGAGCTTGCTCGGGACCTGGACGATGACGAGGTCGACGACCCAACGGTCCGCCCAGGAGAGGACGCCCGCTCCTCCGCCCTGGATATTTTTGACGATCCAGGAATAGAAGTCATCGATGTAGAGGCGGTTGGCAAAGAGCGGGATCCGGACCGGGTCCTTCGCCACATCGCGGTAGAGCAACCAGGCCCCGGCGACCCCGCCAAAAAACATGGCGTAGAGGATCGGGTGCAGGAGGTGGGGCACATGCTTTGGCTCGGTCGTGTGGAAGAAGATGTTCTCGATGAACGGAAAGCCGGCGATGATCGCGGGGATGGAGAGCAGGGCGAGCGGGATGATCATGACCAACGGCGACTCGTGGGCGTGCTTGGCATGCTCGTCGCGCGGCTTCCCGAGGAACACGACAAAGACGAGGCGGAACGTGTAAAACGCGGTGAGCCCGGCGGTGGCGACCGAGAGCCAGCCGAGGAACGGGTGCTCGACGACCGCCCAGGCGATGATGAGATCCTTGCTGTAGTAGCCGCTTGTGATCCACGGGCAACCGGAGAGCGCCAGCGCGCCGGCCACCGTTGCCAGGAACGTGAACGGCATCTTGTTTTTCAGCGCCCCCATCTTCCAGATGTTCTGTTCGTGGTGCATGCCAACGATGACCGAGCCGGCGCAGAGGAACAGAAGGCACTTAAAAAACGCGTGCGTAAAGAGGTGGAACATGGGCACGTCCGCGGTCGGTGCCGAGGCGACGCCCATGACCATGTAGCCGAGCTGCGAGATCGTCGAGTAGGCGAGGATCCGCTTGATGTCATCCTGCTGGGTGGCCATGAGCGCTGCGGCGAAGCAGGTGATCCCGCCGACCCACGCGATCACGTCGAGCGCATGCGGGGCGGCCTCGAGGATCGGGAAAATCCGGGCCAGCATGTACACGCCGGCCGCGACCATCGTGGCCGCATGGAGCAGCGAGGAAACCGGCGTCGGGCCCTCCATCGAGTTCGGGAGCCACACATGCAGCGGCATCTGGGCGGACTTCCCAACGGTGCCGCAAAAAATCAGGATGCACGCGACGGTCAGGTAGATCGGGTTCAGCACGAAGTCGCCGACCCGGTCGACGAGCTCGCTAAACATCAGGGTTCCGGTCGCCGCCCACAGGAACAGGATGCCGAGCAGGAATCCGAAGTCGCCGACCCGGTTTACAATAAACGCCTGCTTCGAGGCGTCGGCGGCGCTGTCCTTCTTGAAGTAGTGGCCGATCAGAATGTACGAGCTCAGCCCGACGAGCTCCCAGAAGATAAACATCATCAGGAAGTTGTCGGCGAGGACGATCCCGAGCATGGAAAACAGGAACAGCGAAAGCCCGGCAAAATACCGCCAGTATCCCTCCTCGGTTTTCATGTACCCGACCGAGTACGTGAAGACGATGGTCGCGATCGTCGTCACCACGACGAGCATCACCTTGCTGAGGTGGTCAACGGTCAGCCCGATCGGAACCTGAAGCAGGTCGCCAAAATCCATCCAGTAAAACCGGAGCGCCTCGGCCGGGTCCGACTGCGCAAACAGCCACCAGCTGAGGATGCACCCGAGTCCGGCCGATCCGATCGCCAGCCCGGCGCTCAGGGGCTTGGAAAACCTTCCGACAAAGAGGATCACCGCCGCAGCCGCCAGCGGGGTGAAGAGGATGATCCATGGAACGGTCAGCGTGTTCATCAAAACTTGAGGGTGTCGAGGTCCTCGACGTGCGTGGTTTGCTTCGCCCGGTACAGGGCGACGATGATCGCCAGACCGACCGCCACCTCGGCCGCGGCCACCGTGATAATAAAGAAAACAAATACCTGCGCGTTGTACCCGGGCATCCCGTCCTGCCCGAGGTTGAACCGCGAAAACGCCACCAGCGACAGGTTCGCCGCATTGAGCATCAGCTCGAGCCCCATGAAAATAATCAGGATGTTCCGGCGCAGCAGGACCCCGGCCATCCCGATCGAGAAAAGCAGGCCGCTGACAATGAGGTAGTTCGCAAGAGTCGGCACGTTAAGAGGAAATGGTTGATGGCTGGGCGCATCTCCGAAAGTTACAAGAGCGGGCTCCGCCGTGAGGAATCTTGTTTGGAGTTCCGCCTTGAGGCGGCGCATTTTTGGCAGCCGCGCGACTCACCAGCCGCCTAAAGGCGGAACTCCGAACCCGGATGCCCTCCGCCTGGCAGGCGTGCAACGTTCGGAGATGCGCCCCTGATGGCTTGTGACTGCTGGTGAGGCACCGAGGCGACAGATGCTGGGCGCTTTGCCTGTGGCTAAGGATGCCACATCCCGATCCCAAGATTCCCGAGCAGGCCTTCACTTCAGCTCCTTCCGGCTGAGGACGACGACCCCGATCGTGGCGACAAGCAGCAGGACGCCGATGACCTGGAAGGGAAGGTTAAAATTCCGGAAGAGCGCGAACCCAACCTCCGCGACATCGTTGACCGCAGGCTGCACAAGGGCGGGCTTCGTCTGGTTGAGGGCGGGCTGGGATACGAGGACCTGAGTAAGCGCCGCCAGAAATCCGCCGACCACGATCCCTCCGCCGGCCCACGCAGCGAGCTTCACCGGGCGCCGCTCGTCGTGGCGGATGTCCAGAAGCATGATGATGAATAGGAAAAGCACCATCACCGCGCCGGCATAGACGAGGACCTGGATGATCCCGATAAAAAATGCATCCAGCGTGACGAAAAGCGCGGCCAGCCCGATGAACGACATCACCAGGCTCATCGCGCTCGAGACCGGACTCCGCAAGAAGACCACGCCCAGCGCGAAGGCGAGTGTGAGAATGGCGAAGATCCAGAAAAGCGCGAGTTGCATATCAAATCGGCGGGATTTTTATCAGGCGGCCGGTCGGAGGGCTACTTTTTTTCGTTCCACTTGTTGACGAGCCCCGGCATGACTCCCCCCAGTTCGTAAAGCTTTTCCTTGTCGTGGACCATTTCCGCCCGGCTGTACCCGGTGATCGAGTAGTCCTTGCGCAGGAAAATCGCCTCCTCCGGGCAGACCTCCTGGCACAGCCCGCAGTAGATGCAGCGGATCATGTCGATGTCGAATACCTTCGGCCGCTTCTCGACCTTCCCCCACCGCTCGTCGGTCGGGATCTCCTCCGGATGGATCGTGATCGCACGCGGCGGGCAAATAAATTCGCAGAGCTGGCAGGCCACACACCGCTCTCGCCCCCACTCGTCCTTCACGAGGGTCGGCGCCCCCCGGTACCATTCGGGCAGGCTCTCGTCCCACTTTTGCTCCGGGTACTGCATCGTCACCTTCGTCTTTCCGATCAGGCGGTTGACGATGTGCCGGAACGTGATCACCAGCCCCGCCACAACGGCGGGCAGGTACAGCCTCTCGGCAAGGGTCAGCTTCGGACGTTGGACAGCAATGGCCATAATTCGGGATTGTTCGTAACAAGGTTCGCCCCGCCTGACAACTGCGGACTCAAAAATCTGTCCTGCACGGTGCCCGAAAAGCTCAAATCTGCAGGGCAGAAGGTCTTGGAGTTCCAAAACCCGGGCCCCGCAGGCCCTGGAGCGCTCAATTGTCTGTCCAGCAGCGTTGGATTCTCAATTGCGGATTAGAGCTTGGCCTCGCCGCCGGCGAGGAGGGCGGTGAACTCCTCGGCATTCGGCGCAGCGAGGAGCTTCTCGAGCAGGGCCTTGTCGCGGCACAGGCGCGCGATGGCCCCGACAATTCTCAGGTATTCGGAATCAAACGCCGACGGGATGCCAGCCACAAAGACGAGCCGGACTTTGTCGCGCACTTCCGGCGAGGAGAGGCCGTTCGGGGACCGGCCGGCCGCCATCACGAGCGAGCTCACGGCATTCGTGCGCCCGTGGGCGATGCAGATCCCGCAGGAATTGCACGCTAGGGCGGGAGCCGCCCGCTGGGTGACGGCCTGGACGAGGGCCGGCCAGTCCAGGACTCGAGGGTCGCCGTTGAGCTTGGAGAGAACCTCCTCCACCCCGCCGGCTTGGTCGCGCGCGGCCAGCGAAAGGTTCACCTGTGCGGGAAGAAGAATTTCAGAAATCGGTATCATATATTGCTCCCGGTCCACTTCAATTTTTGTCGCAGGACCTCGCTGAACGATCGCTCCGGCAGCATCGCGAGGGGAAGCTCGCGGGCGCTCTTTCGGATCGTGAGCTCGTCCCCGAGCTCCATCGCGCAGGATTCCTGCCCGTCCACGGTGACGAAGACGAGGTGGTTTGGCTCGGAGATCTCGACGTGGATTTCCGACCCATCGCTCACGACGACCGAGCGGTTGGTCAGGACGTGCGGGCAGATTGGAGTGACGACAAACCCGCCGGAGTCGGGCATCAGGATCGGCCCGCCCGCGGAGAGCGAGTACGCAGTCGATCCGGTCGGGGTCGCGACGACGAGGCCGTCCGCATTGTATTCGGTGAGTGGGACAGCGCCAAGGCGGACCCGGATCTTGACCAGTTCCGAGCGCTCGCCGCGGCTGATCACTGCGTCGTTGAGGCCCTCAAAAACATGCGCTCCGCCATCCTTGCGCTTCAGCCGGGCTTCAAGGAGCGGACGGCGGCTCAGGATGTAATCGCGGCTCAGGATGCTCTCGACCGCGCGGGCAATCTCGCCCGGACCCAGGCACGTGAGAAAACCCAGCGATCCGATGTTAATTCCGAAAACCGGCGGGAGCTCACCGGACAGCTTGTGGACGGCGCGCAGGATCGTCCCGTCCCCGCCCATAACGACGAGCAGCTCGCACTGCCCTGCGAGATCCTGCACCTCAAGCGTCGAGGTCCGCCCGGCCAGCGGGGCGGTGCGCTTCTCCAAAAGGTAGGGGATCCCCTGGCGGTCGAGCTCGACCGTCATCGCCCGCACGACGGCCGCCGCCGCCGGCTTTTCAGAATGGGCAAGAAGTCCGATCATGGTTTGACGTGGGCCAAAAATTCCACGTTTCCGTCGCGCCCGGTGATCGGGGACGTGATGTGCCCGAGCCACCGGTGCGGGGACGCCTCGATGAAGAGACGGATTTTTTCGACAGCCCGGAGCCGGGCCTCGTCGTCGCGGACGATCCCGCCGCGACCCACCTCGTCGCGGCCGAGTTCAAATTGTGGCTTGATGAGAACAACCATGTCGGCCTCGGCGGGCAGTAACGCAAAGATCGGAGGAAAAATCAACGTCAACGAAATGAAGCTGACATCCGCGACCACGAGCGTCGGCACGGGGTCGAGGTCGCGGGCGGTGAGGTGGCGGGCGTTGAGCCCCTCGCGAACCCGGACGCGCGGGTCGCTGCGGATCTTCCAGTCGAGCTGGCCGTGCCCGACATCGATCGCATGCACGCTGGCGGCTCCGCGCTGGAGGAGGCAGTCGGTAAACCCTCCCGTCGAGGCTCCGATGTCGGCGCAGATGCGCCCGGCCGGGTCGATCCCAAAGGCGTCCAACGCCGCCTCGATCTTGTACGCCCCCCGGCCGACGTACTTCTCGCGCCCGGTGACCGTGAGCTCGTGCTCTTCAGAAACTTTGTGCCCGGCCTTATCCGCGCGCTGCCCGTTGACGAGCACCTGCCCGGCCATGATCGCGCGCTGAGCCTTCTCGCGCGTGTCGAAAAGGCCGCGCCCGACGAGCGCGATATCCAGGCGGGACTTGCCAGAGCTCATGATTTCCTGTCAGTGTGTCGCCCCTCGCGCAGGACGTAACGAAAAATATGCAGGAAGATGATTTGAACCGCCGGATCAAGGAAATGCTCGTCTCGAGCCTCATGCTCAAAATCGCTCCGGACGAGATTGGCGACCGCGCGCTGCTTTTCAGCCCGGAGGGGCTTGCCCTGGATTCGATCGACGCGCTCGAGCTCGCCGTCGCGCTCGAAAAACACTTTGGCGTGGCGACCCCCAGTGCCGAGGTCGCGCGTAACGCGTTCGCCTCGGTCCAGACGATCGCCGACTATATCGCCGCCGAACAGGCGAAGGCAGCATGAAATTTATCAGAACCGGCCCGAAACTTGCTCCCTGCCCACGACTTTCCATATGAACATTCCCGATCCAAAAACAATGCCGGTAGACCACTTCATCCTCAACCAGCTGAAGTTTGCGCTGGCGCGGGATCCCGAGACCGCGACGACGCGCGACTGGTGGATGGCGACGTCGAAGGCGGTGCAGAGCATCATTATCGAGCGGATGATCGCGACCCAGGCGGTCCACCACCACCAGAACGTGCGCCGCGTTTATTACCTCTCCCTGGAATTTTTGATGGGCCGCCTGTTTGTCAACAGCATGTACAGCGCCGGGATTGTCCAGGAGGTGCAGGAAGCGCTCGAGAAGCTCGGGCTGGACGCCGAGGAGCTGCGGAACGAAGAGTACGACATGGGGCTCGGCAACGGCGGCCTGGGCCGGCTGGCGGCCTGCTTCCTCGACTCTCTGGCGACCCTCGACCTTCCGGCGGTTGGCTACGGGATCCATTACCAGTACGGCCTCTTCAAACAGGAGTTCCGCAACGGCTACCAGGTCGAGCTGCCGGATGCCTGGATGCAGTACGGCACCCCCTGGGAGATCGTCCGCCCGGAATACACGACCCCGGTCCACCTCTACGGACGCGTGGATAACGTTTTTGACGACCTCGGGAATTCGGTCCCCCACTGGGTGGGATGGTCCACCATTTTGGGCGTGCCCTACGACATTCCGATCCCGGGCTTCGGGACAAATACGGTCAACTTCCTGCGCCTCTGGGAATCCCGCGCTTCGGAGGAGTTCAACCTCGAGGCGTTCAACAGCGGCGGCTACGAGGAGGCCGTCCACCAAAAAAACCAGAGCGAGACGGTTTCGAAGGTCCTCTACCCGAACGACAAAACCGAGAGCGGCAAGGAGCTCCGCCTCGTCCAGCAGTACTTCTTCGTCGCCTGCTCGCTCCAGGATATCATCCGCCGGTTCCACAAGAGCAACACCGACTGGGAGCAGTTCCCGGAAAAGGTCGCCGTCCAGCTGAACGACACCCATCCGGCGATCGCGATCGTCGAGCTGATGCGCCTGCTGCACGACGAAAACAAGCTGAGCTGGGACAAGGCGTGGAGCATCGTGACCCGCACGTTTGCCTACACGAACCACACCCTGCTGCCGGAAGCATTGGAAAAATGGAGCGTCGGGCTCTTCCAGAAAGTTCTTCCCCGCCATTTGGGCATCATCTTCGAGATCAACAAGCGGTTCCTCGAGACCGTCGAGGCCAAATGGCCGGGCGATACCGAAATGAAGCGCCGGCTCTCCCTCATCGAGGAAGGCGGAGTCCAGATGGTCCGGATGGCGAACCTCTCGGTCGTCGGCAGCCACTCGGTCAACGGGGTCGCCGCCCTCCACACCCAGCTCCTAAAAAGCGACCTCTTCCCGGAATTTGACGCTCTCTATCCCGGCAAGTTTAACAACAAGACCAACGGGATCACCCCGCGGCGCTGGCTGCTCGCCTGCAACCCGCGGCTCAGCGAGCTCATCACCTCAAAGATCGGCCATGGGTGGGAGCGCAACCTCGACCTGCTCCGCGGCCTCGAACCCTACGCCGACGACCCGCAGTTCCAAGCGGATTTCATGGCGGTCAAACATGCGAACAAGGTCGAGCTCGCGCGCGTCATCAAAATGGTATGCGACGTCGAGGTCGATCCCTCCGCGCTATTTGACGTCCAGATCAAGCGCCTTCACGAATACAAGCGTCAGCACCTGAACCTGCTCCACATCCTGGCCCTCTACCGCCGGATCCTCCAAAACCCTGACGAGCCGGTAACCCCGCGGGTCTTCGTCTTTGCCGCCAAGGCCGCGCCGGGATACGACATGGCGAAGCTGATCATCAAGGCGATCAACGCGGTCGGCTCCAAAATCAACTCCGACCCGAGGATCGACGGGAAGCTGAAGGTCGTCTTCCTGCCAAACTACCGGGTCTCGCTCGCCCAGCGGATCGTGCCCGCCGCCGACCTCTCCGAGCAGATCTCCACGGCCGGCAAGGAAGCCTCCGGCACCGGAAATATGAAGCTCTCGCTCAACGGCGCGCTCACGATCGGCACGCTCGACGGCGCCAACGTCGAGATCGGCGAGGAGGTCGGGGAAGAAAACATCTTCATCTTTGGAAAGACCGTGGACGAGGTCAACGCGCTCGTCTCCGCCGGATACAACCCGGCCAGCTTCTACGAGGCGAACGAAGAACTCCGCGCGATCGTCGACTGGGTCGGCTCAAACTACTTTACCCCGGATGAAAGCCCCGGCGTTCTCAGCCCGCTCCGCGACAACCTCATCCACCACGACCCGTTCCTCTGCCTCGCGGACTATGAATCCTACAGCGAAGCCCAAAAAAAGGTGTCCGCCGCGTTCCTCGACAAGCCGCGCTGGGCCCGAATGGCAATCCTCAATACCGCCCGCGTCGGAAAGTTTTCCAGCGACCGCACGATCTCGGAATACGCCCGCGAGATCTGGAAGCTCGACCCGGTGGCGGTCGGCTAACAAGTCGGCGCTGACGGAGCATCGCCCTCCAATAACAACGAACGCCCCGGCGTGGAGGGACGACCTCCGTGTCGTCCGAATTTTTCTACTGATGTGGCGCGCATGAAACGCGGGCTGCTACCTTAGGTCTTCCTTTCTCGCCCCGGTTTCCCGCAGAATCCCCGGTGACATGAGTGCTTCGTCTGTTCCTCCTACCCGAGAGGGTCCGTCGCTCTCGCCTGCCAACCGGGCCGCCAGGGCGGCGGCGCGGGGGTACTGGGGGCTGATGGCGGCGGGGGAGCCGTTCCGGCTGCTGTTTCCGCTCGGCGCTGCGATTGGGATTTTTGGGGTGATGATGTGGCCGCTCTTTGTTTGGAACGTGACTTCTGGCTATCCCGGCGTGGCGCATGCGCGGATCATGATCGAAGGGTTTTTGGCCTGCTTTGTGGTGGGGTTTCTTGGCACGGCCCTGCCGCGTCTGCTCGGGGTGCCGCGGGTGACCCTGCTCGAGAGCCTTCTGAATGCGGCGGCTCTGCTCCTCGCGGTCGTGCTGCACGCGAGCGGGCTGACGCTCTGGGGGGACGTGGTGTTTTTCTGCGTGATGGGCACGCTCGTGTTTACGCTTTTGGTGCGCGCGCTTTTTCGCAATGACACCCCGCCGCCCGCCTTTGTCCTGGTGGCGCTCGGGATGGTGTGCGCGCTCGCAGGATCATTTTCTCAAATCATCGCCGTGGTGGCGCCGTCGATCCTGCCCGGCTGGCTGCCTCCGCTTGGCAAGCTGATGCTGAACCAGGGGTTTCTGCTTCTGCCGATCATGGGGATCGGCGCGTTTCTTCTCCCGAGGTTCTTTGGCCTGCCGAACCGCCAAAGCCTGCCAGAATCGCTGGGCCTCCCGCCCGGATGGATCCCGAAAGCCGCTTTTGCCGCCGCCTGCGGGGCCGCCGTGCTGGGCAGCTTTGTTCTCGAGGTCCAGGGGTTCCAGCAGGCAGGATACGCGCTGCGCGCGCTGGCAGTGCTTGTGTATTTTTTCTGCGAGGTGCCGGTGCACCAGGCCGGATGGGGCGGCGGCTCGCTGGCGCTCGGACTTCGGATTTCTCTGTTCTCTATTCCGCTCGGATACCTGCTCCTGGCGGCGATGCCGGAGCGGACGTTTGCGTTCCTGCATGTCGTCTTCATCACCGGGTTCAGCCTGCTGACGTTCACCGTTGCGAGCCGCGTGGTGCTCGGCCACAGCGGGCAGACGGAAAAATTCCGGGCTCCGCTTCGGTCGGTCCTGGTGTTGAGCGCGCTGGTCGCGCTGGCGATGCTGACCCGGGTAACAGCGGATTGGCTTCCACGGGTGACGATGAGCCACTACGCGTATGCCGCTATCGCCTGGTCGCTGGGCGTCATCATCTGGGCAGCAGCGATCCTCCCTGGCGTAAGAGTTATAGACACGTCCAGCCAGGAGTCCTAAGACGGATATATGCTCCGCCACCTCTTTATCTCTGCGGGCCACAACTACTTTGGCCACAGCGGAAAACCGGCCGGAACGTTTTCTGTCGCCGCCCGCCCGCGGATCGAGTGTGTGGCCGGGCGGGGGATCCGCGGGGATCGGTTCTTCGATTTTAAACCGGATTACAAAGGCCAGATCACGTTCGTCTCGTGGGAGAACTACCTCCGGCTCTGGGACGAACTCGGGATCCCAGCGGAGGCCCGCGACCCCGCCGCAACCCGGCGCAATGTGATTACGGAAGGCATGGAGCTGGACCAACTCATCGAAAAAGAATTTGAAATCCAAGGCGTCCGATTTCTGGGCACTGAGGAGTGCCGGCCCTGCTACTGGATGAACGGGGCGATCCACCCGGATGCCGAAGCCTGGATGCGCGGGCGCGGCGGACTGCGCGCCAAAATTCTGAGCGACGGCTGGTTGAAGTTGGCCCCGCGCGGTTCCAACAAATGGATCTTTTCCGCTCTCCTGGCTGGCGGCATGTCTACACGCCTGGGACAAGACAAGGCCTCTTTGGAGGTCGGAGGCATGCCGCTTTGGCGGCGGCAGGTCGATCTCTTACGTTCGATCGGCGGACCGGTCGCCGTCTCCGCCCCGGAGCGGCCGCCCTGGCTGGCCGTCGGACAAAGCTTTGTGCAGGATCATCCGGCGGCCCATGGCCCGATGGCCGGGCTGCTGGCCTCGCTCGAATGGGCTGCTGAACGAGGAGGTTCGCACGTTCTGGCTCTGGCCGTGGACATGCCCAGGATGTCACCGCAGATTGTGCAAAAACTCGCCGGTGCCTGCCGGCCGGGCGAGGGGGTCATTCCCGCAAGCGGGTCTTTGTTTGAACCTCTCTGCGCGGTCTACCCGGTCGCGGCAATACCCGTTCTTCTGGAATTTGCCCGCGATGGCCATTGGAAACTTCAGGATGTCGTCAGGAACCTGATTGCGAGAGGGTTGCTGATGAGCCAAAGTCTGTCCGTGGAAGAAAGCAGCCTCTTTTTTAACCTCGACTCACCGGACGACCTTGCGGCTCTGGGCACTCTATGATCGAAACCTCCATCGCCTTGCCCATCGCTTTTTTTGCCGCAGCGATGCTTTATGGATCCGTCGGCCATGGGGGGGCTTCGGCGTATTTGGCTGTGCTCGGCCTGGCCGGGTTCGCGCCTGAGATAATGCGCCCATGCGCGCTATGGATGAACCTGGCCGTTTCCGCCATCGCAACAATCAGCTTTTATCGGGCTGGCCATTTTCGACTTCAGCTTTTTTGGCCATTCGCCTTGACCGCGATCCCGATGGCGTGGATCGGGGGCGGCCTGAATGTCCGCTCGGAGATTTTTCTCCTGCTCGTCGCCCTGTCCCTGTTCGCGGCGGCTGCCAGGCTGTTCTGGCCCGGGGGCAGCGGCCCTCTGCGTTCCCTGCCGATCGGCCTTGCGATGTGCAGCGGAGTGATGATCGGACTTCTCTCGGGTTTGGTCGGGGTCGGAGGCGGGATCTTTCTCACGCCGCTCCTTCTGCTCGGTGGATGGGCCGGGCCGCGCGAGGCCGCAGCGGTGTCGGCCCCGTTTATTTTTTTTAACTCGGCAGCTGCGCTGCTCGGAATGGCAGGCGGGGCTTTTGCGATGCCGCCGGCATTTCCTCTCTGGTTGACCGCATCGGTAGTCGGCGGCCTGGCGGGGGCTTTTTGTGGCAGCCGACTTGGCCGTCCCGCCTGGCTGCGGCCGGTCCTCGGCGCGGCCCTGCTCGTTGCCTCAGCAAAATTTGGAATCCAACTGCTTTCATGAGCTCCGATTTCTCCGCCCAAGGCATCGGTTCTCCCTCGCAGGATTCTTTTGGCAGAGCCATCGACTACCTGCGGATCTCGGTCACCGACCGTTGCAACGAAAAATGCCTGTATTGCATGCCGGAAGGCTATAAGGGATGGGCTCAGCGGCCGGACCACCTGACCGCCGACGAGATCATCCGAACCGTCGAGGCCGCCACACGCCTCGGCTTCCGAAAGTTCCGGGTGACCGGTGGGGAACCGCTGATCCGAAAGGATAGCGTCGAAATCCTCACCCGCATCTGGGAACTTCCCGGGACGCAAACGCTCGGGCTCTCAACGAATGCCACCCGGTTGGCCCCGCTGGCTCGCGCGATCAAGCAGGCGGGCGTCCGATCGGTCAATATTAGCCTCGACGCCCTCGACCCGGACGTCTATCGGCACATCACCGGCGGCGACGTCCGCAACGTCTTCGACGGGATCGCCGCCGCCCAAAAAGAAAATTTTGAAGTGATCAAGCTGAACTGTGTTTTGATGCGGGGGGTGAACGAGGCGGCGATATTCCCGCTGATTCAATTTGCGGCCGGGCGGTCGCTCCCGCTCCGGTTCATCGAGCTCATGCCGCTCTCCCGGACCGATGTCCTCGGCCCCGAAAACTTTTTGTCGGTCCAGGAAATCATGAGCCGCCTGGCGGAGGCGGGCGAGCTTCGCCCGCTCGAGACCTACCGACCCGGGCATGGCCCGGCCCGCTACTACGAATTTTCCTCCCCCTCCCTGCCTGCGCCGGCGATGCTCGGGTTTATCGGTGCTCTCACGACCCCCCATTTTTGCAAGACGTGCAATAAGCTTCGCCTGACGGCAGACGGCAAGCTGCGCCCATGCCTGGGGCGGCATGGCGAAATCGATCTTCTCGGCCCGCTCCGCGCCGGGGGTGACCCCGCCGATGCCATGCGCGAGGCGATCGCCAACAAACCGGAAAACCACGAATTTCTGGATTCTTACCAGCCCGACCGCCCGATGACCGCGATTGGCGGATGAAAAACATGAGGGTTCTTTATTTTGCGCAGGCCGCCGAGGCCGCCGGTTGCCGGGACGAGGACTGGGAGATTTCTGCGCCGCTTTGCCTCCAGGCATTTTGGACAGAGGCGCTTCGTCGGCACCCGAAGCTCGCCGGTCTGGAATCGTCGTGCCGGATTGCCTCGGGCGGCGAGTACGTCGCAGGGGAGGGGATGCTCAACCCGGATCGCGAAGCCGCCGTGATCCCGCCTGTCTCCGGAGGATGACGGCCGAAATTTCCATCGCGGCCGAACCGCTGAGGCTGGCGCCGATGGCAATAGAGGGATGCGGCGCAGTGGCCCGGTTCGAGGGCCTCGTACGCGGGTTGGAGGGCGGCCGGGCGATCGCGGGCCTCACATACGAAGCATACCTTCCGATGGCCGAGCGCGTCATGCGCAACATCCTCGAAGACCTGCACAGGGCGTATCCGTTTGCCCTTGCGCGCGTGCACCACCGGATCGGCTTTGTCCCGGTTGGCGAGGCGGCCATCATCCTCGAGGTACACTCTCCCCATCGCGCCGAGGCATTCGCCGTCCTGCAGAAGTTCATGGACCGCCTTAAACAGGACGTTCCGATTTGGAAGCGAGGCACATCATGATTTCTATCGAACAGCTCTGGACGCTGATTGACGAATGCGTTGAGCCGAGGCAGGAGCAGGAGCTCGATCTTGCCGGTGCTCTCGGATGTGTCGCATCCAAGCCGATTGTTTCTCCGACCGACTGCCCGGCGTTCGACCACAGCGCAATGGATGGGTTTGCCTTCGCCGAAACTGCTCCCGGAACATGCCGGGTGATCCGGGAAAATCCTGCGGGATGCGTGGATCCCGGCCGAATCCGCCCCGGCGAAGCCGCCCGGATTTTTACGGGTGCCGCCCTGCCCGCCGGGACCGTGTCCGTGGCACGCCAGGAGGACTGCCTGCACGAGGGCGATGCGGTCCGCCTCAACGACGGACTATCCCTGGCCCCGGGTGATAATATCCGCCGGTCCGGCGACATTTTTCGGACCGGATCGGTGGTCTTGCCAGCTGGGACGATGGTGACGCCGGGAGCCGTCGGGCTTCTCGCGGCCTGCGGGGTCCGCGAGCT
>JBGTAT010000474.1:0-3907 GCA_041749755.1 Terrimicrobiaceae bacterium
CGCCTCCCCCGGCCTGGCAGATCGCCTCCGCCGTCCCCTCGCCTCCGTCGGCAATCGGCCGCAGGCGCACATCGGCATGCGGGTCTGCCGCAAGAAGGCCCCGCCGGATCGCCTCCGCCGCCTCAACCGCCGTGAGCGAACCTTTGAACTTGTCGGGAGCAACCAGAATGCGCATGGCCACAGCCTGCGGCACCCCGACAAACTTTTCAATCACAACAAAGAATCGGAGCGCGGCCAGCGCGCACGTGGAAGACGTTCTTCGGGCGCGCGGCAAAATAGCATCCATTCGTTCTCGCCTTTCGCAGGCCGGGATGCTTTCGTTCAACCACCCCGAATGATACTGCTTGGCATTCTCGTTGGCTTTGTCGCCTGGTTCCTTGTCCGGTACCTGATGGCCGGGATCTTTACCGTCGACCAAAATGAGCGCGCCGTAAAAACCGTTTTTGGTCGCGCCGAGCGGATCGGCCCCCTGACGACCTTGGATGATCCGGTATCCGACATGCTGGCCGAGGAAGAAAAACCCCGGTACCGCTATCCCCAGGTGAGGGTGATCCCGCCCGGCGGGCCGTATTTTAAGTGGCCGTGGGAGAGGGTCTATAAAACCAGCATCGCCGTGCGCACGGTCAGCATGGCCTACGACCCTGAGGATGACGAGGCGAATGAGGGCGGAACCCGCCTGAGCGCGGTCACGAAAGACCAGCTCGATACCGGACTCACCGGCCAGCTCCGGTTCCGGATCTCGGAACGAAACCTCTACGCATGGTTTTTTGGCGTCAAAAATCCGATCGCCCACGTGATGGGATTTTTTATCAGCGTGCTCCGCGAGCGCATTGCCAACTTCGAGGCTCCCGCCCGGGAGCCAGGCCCCGGCGAGGACATCGCGGCTGTCGTCGCCGGGATTTCGATCAACGACCTCCGAAAAAACCTTTCCTCCGTGAACGAGCACATGGACCGCGAATGCGCGGGGGCTGCGGCGCGCTACGGGATCGCGCTCGACGCATCGCTGATCACGAGCATCGACCCTCCGCCCGAGGTGGAGTCCGCGCTCGCGGCGATCAACACCGCGCACAACCAGGTCTCGAGCGACATCAGCCTCGCCCAGGCGCACGCTGACCAAAAGATCGTCCAGTCCCGCCGCGCGGTCGAAATCGAAACCCTCAACGCCGAGGCCGAGGTCGAGCCGCTCCTCGCGCTCGCGGATCAGATCTCGTCGCTCCAATCCAGCGGCGAGGCCGTCCTGCCCGCCTACCTGCGGAACGTCAAGCTCTCGCTCTTCGGAAAGGCAAACCACGTCTTCCTGGAGGACCCGCGATGAACTTCATCATCGCAGCCATCCTCACATTTGCCGGCATGTTCGCCGTCGTGCCGGGCCTTCAATTCCTCCTCCGCCTGCTTGGGTTCTACGCCGTCGTCGAGGAGGGGACGTGCCACGTGTACGTGCTCTTCGGGAAGGTGCTGGCCGTCCTCGACGAGGCCGGGTTCTATTTCCTGTGGCTCAAGCTCGGCCCGGCGGCGCCGATCGTCAACTGGCTGGGCAGGCGCTACGTCCTCGACCGCCGGCTGGACCAAATCTACCTGCGCAGCCAGGCGGTGAACAGCGAGGAGGGCGCCCCGATGGGGATCGGCATGTGGTGCGAAATGCGGATCGGCGACCCGGTCGCCTACCTCTTTAAAAATGCCGATCCGCGCGGATCCCTTGCGGCGAATGTCAGCAATGCCACCGTCCGCTGCCTGAGCAACATGAAGCTCTCCGCCATGCTCGAGAACCGCCACGCCATGTCCCAAACCGTGCGCACCGAGGTCAGCCCGAAATCCGAAGAATGGGGGTTCGAGCTCGGCAGCATTTATATCCGGAAAGTCCACTTCCGCGACCTCGCCATGATCCAGCAGATTCAGGAAAAAGTCGTGAACCGCCTCCGCCAGGTCACCAGCGCCATCAAGCAGGATGGAGCGAACCAGGTCAGCATCATCACCAGCACCGCCGAACGACAGGCCGCCGTGGAATTTGCCAAGGCCGCCGCCATGCGCCCGGCCATCGTCGGCAGCGCCCTTCAAAATATTGGCCGCGACCCAAACGTGCTCTCCGCCATGTTCGATATCCTGGAGACCCAAAAGTTGCTCGACGGCGATGCCAAGGTCTCCATCCTCCCGCGCAAAAGCGACCTGCTCGCCCAACTCCTCGCCAGCAACACAACCCCGCCTTCCACGTCACCCGGGAATTGAGGCGGCCAGTGCAAAACAGGGAGCACAGGCGTCCCGCCTGTGAAGATGCAGGCTTGCGCTTGCAGAGTCAGTGCCCAAACGGGCGAGACGCCCATTCTCCCTCATCAATCCCAAAGTCCGGTTAATTTCAAGGGTTGGTATGATTCCTTGAAATTGTCCCTTGCCCCGATACTCGGCCAATGGAAAGCCCAGCTTGTCGCCGTCGTAAAACTGAATCGCGTTTACAATGGCTTTGAGCCTGGAGCGCGGCTTCTTGCCTGCTGCGGATGGGGTTTTTTTGGCATGCAAAACGTGGTCAGCGAGCCATTCGAAAAACGGTGAGGGCTACATCCTGAAGAGTCCAACCAAAAAGCGCTGACATGACGAAGCAGGCCACGAGGGCCATTCCTCCAACGCACACCGATAATGCGAGCGTCATTTTTATATACGGCCAAGGCTGAGATCTCGTTGG
Source organism: Terrimicrobiaceae bacterium (assembly GCA_041749755.1). Lineage (GTDB taxonomy): Bacteria > Verrucomicrobiota > Verrucomicrobiia > Chthoniobacterales > Terrimicrobiaceae > QYQL01. Next base: position 2,675 of record JBGTAT010000474.1, read on the forward strand.
CCGCTGAGGGTCTCGCAGTTTAGGTGACATATCGATTGCGAATACAAATTGGGCCGAGCGCCTACCATCGTGTAGTGATTTCCAAAGTCTAGGCGTTTTCCACGCGACTCCGCCCGCACATGCAGACCAGAATGTCTTAAAAAAAATCACCGAAGGGGATGAAATCTTCCAGCCCGGGGTTGCGAAGCTACCCTTGCTCTTGCCTGGGCAGCGTTCAACCCGAGCGGGGTTCTGTCCCGATGCCCATGCCACATTTCCCCAACCTCATTCGCTTTGACCTGGCCGGGGAATCCCGGCACCCTGACGCCCGCGATGGCGGATGATCAACCAACGAATTCGGAGAGCACCGACCTGGACCAGGCGCTCGACGCCTGCCTCGGGCATGCGGCGGCGGAGGGGATTCTTCTTGGAGAAATGCTCGGGCATCTGGGCCGGTCCAGCTTTTGTTTTGCGGCGCTTCTTCTGGCGGTCCCGTTCATCCAGCCGTTTTCGCTCGGGCCGCTGACGATGATTGGCGGGCTGACGTTTATGGCGCTCGGATGGCAGATGGGGCGCGGAAAATCGCGCCCGTCGCTTCCCAAAGCCGCTGCGGCCCTGCGCATCCAAGGCAAAGGCTGGCTGGCAGCGCTCCGGTTTTGCAAGCGCCTGCTCGGGTTCTGCCGGAAGTTCGCGCGCCCGCGCGCGGAGTCCTGGGTCACTGGCCCGTGGGGGGACCGGTTTGTCGGATGGCTCATCCTGGCGGGCGGGGCGCTGCTGGCGGTGCCGGTGGCGAACCTTCCTTTTAACAATTCGCTTCCGGCGCTCATGATCGTCTTCGCGTGCGTCGGATGGCTCGAGCGCGACGGGCTGATGGCGATCATCTCGCTCGCGTGGGGGGTGGCGACGCTCCTCTACTTTGCCGCCGTCGCCGTTGCCCTCATCTTCTTCGGGTCGCAGGTCTGGGAATGGTGCGGGAGACTTCTGCCTTGGAGGTAGGCTATTCGTCGCAGTACGACGAGTAGGCTGGCTCGAACATCTGCGCGGCAATTTCTGCCTGGAGGTCGTCCGGGCGCGGGAGGCGCGCGAGCTTAAGGCGGTAGGCTTCTTCAGCGACGGCGACCGCGATATCGAGCGATACCTGGCGGATCGTTTTGAGGTCGGGGTACACGCGGCCCATCGCGAGGTCGTGCTCCGTGACGGCGGCCGCGAGAGTGCGGGCGGCGGCGAGGAACATCGAGTCGGTGACCTGGATCG
>JBGTAT010000475.1:0-2138 GCA_041749755.1 Terrimicrobiaceae bacterium
ACCCGTCCGACCCGTCCGACGCTCTCGGGAAGGCGTAAGCAGGTTATTTCAGCACCAGGAGCTTGTAAGCACCGTCCTCCGGCTCAATTCCGTGGGTGTCGTGGGCAAAGCCCGGGAACTGGCGGTCCCATTCTTGGATCGCGAGGAGGTAGGCGAGGAACGGTTCGTCCTTTGCCCCGAGGTTTTCGCCGGGCATGACCATCGGGATCCCGGGCGGGTAGGGGACGATCCCGGTCGCAGCAGTGCGGCCGGCAGCGTCGGCGACGGAGATCCGCTCGACCTCGTCTGCGATCAGCTTCTGGTAGCAGTCGGCCGGCGTGAGAACCATTTTGGGCAGCGCGGAAAATGCGGTGCCCTGGGCCTGCAGGATCCCGGCCGAGCGCATGTGTGCCTGCATTTTATCGGCGAGCTGGCGGAGCCCGAGGCCCGGGTAGAAGCCGGCGATGGCCGGGATGCATTCCGCCAGCGGGGCATCGGCGTCGTAGTCGCGCTTGAAGGCCAGGAGGGCGTGCACGAGCGTGCTCCACTTGGCATTGGTGATGCCCAGCGAGAACAGGAAGAGGATCGCGTAGTCGCTGGTCTTTTCGACGACGATCCCGCGGGCGTCGAGGTAGGCGGTGAGGAGCCCCGCCGGGAAACCCTGCGCGGCGATCGAGCCATCCGGGCTGACACCCGGCGTGAGGACAGAGACCTTGATCGGGTCGAGCATGCAGTAGTCGTCCTCGAGCTCGAAGCCGTGCCAGGAGTCGCCGGGGTGGAGGACCCAGCAGGCTGGCTCGGAGACGAGGAGATCCGGGTCCGCCGCCTCGAATGCCTCCGGCTTTCCGGTGCGGGGGTCCTTCACGCTGGTCGGGTTCCAGGTCTGGAAAAACCAGTCCCCGCGGTCGTCGTGCTCGCGCCAGAGCCTCGTGACCGTCTGGCGGAACGCGACCGCCTCGCGGAGCGATTCCTCGACGAGTACCTCGCCGCCCTTCCCGTCCATCATCGCCGCGCTCACGTCGTTCGACGCGATGATCGGATAAAACGGGGACGTCGAGGCGTGCATCATGAACGACTCGTTGAACCGGGCGTGGTCGATCGCCCGCCGTCCGTCGCGCACGTGGATGAACGACGCCTGCGAAAGGGCGGCGAGGAGCTTGTGGGTCGAGTGCGTGGCGAAGATCGTCGGCGCATCGGCCGGGTGATCCTTCGGATTCCCGCGCATGGCGAACCGGCCTCGGTAGAGCGGATGGAACCGCGCGTAGCCGTACCAGGCCTCATCAAAATGGATCCGGTCGAGCGCGTCGCCGACAACCTCAAGCACGCGAGCGACGTTGTACGTCAGCCCGTCGTACGTCGAGTTGGTGATCACGGCATGGACCGGGCGGCCGCCCTCGGTGAGGCGGTCGGCGCGGAGGTTTTCCGGCGGGATCGGGCCGATGATCCCGTAGCGGTTGCGCGTGGGCATGAGGTAGTGCGGGACCGCGCCGGTCAGCGTGATCCCCTGCTCGTTCGACTTGTGGCAGTTCCGGTCGACCCAGATCTTCTGCCCGCGCCCGACGCACGCCATCCAGATGATCCGGTTCGATGTCGACGTCCCGTTGGTCACCGAGTACGTGCGCTGCGCGCCAAAAACTTTTGCCGCATACTTTTCGCCATCCCCGATCGGCCCGGTGTGGTCGAGCAGGGATCCGAGCTCGCCGACGCTGATCGAAAGGTCGGACCGGAACATCGCCTCGCCGAAGTAGTCGTAGAAGAGCCTCCCGGCCGGCGATTTCTGGAACGCGGTCCCCCCGGTGTGCCCGGGCGTGTGCCACGAATACTCGTGGACGAGGTCGAACTCGATGAGGGCCGAGGCCATCGGGCCGAGCAGGCCGCCGGAGTAGGTTTTGACCGCCGCCTCGATCCTCCCGCCCACAAACGGCGCGCTGTCTTCCATCAGCCATACCAGCTCGCTGACGAGCATCAGGATTTCCTCCGAGAGCCCGGAGCTCCGGCCGCGGTCGGTCAGAAGGAAAATTGGGATCCTTTCATTACGCGAGCGGATGAACCGGATCAGCTCGGTGGCCGCAGCGTGTGGCGCGTCCGGGCTGTCTCCGAGCGTCCAGTCGATCAGCACGCCGTGCAGGCCGGCATCCGAGAGGAACAGGCTACGGCCG
>JBGTAT010000476.1:0-3891 GCA_041749755.1 Terrimicrobiaceae bacterium
TTGACGACTTCTGGCTCCACGATCCGTCGCTATCGCCGGAGCGTTGGGTCCAGGTCCTGCGCGCGCGGGGGATTTCCGGTGGGATCATCGTCGGCCTGATGGATGAAAACCGGCTGCCCGCGACGATCCTCCCGGCGATCCGGGAATTCCCGTTCGTGGTGACCGGGGTGCGGACGCGCGAGCCGGAGCTCTCGTTTGCTTGCACCGACCACCACATGGTCGCCGTGCGGGCGTTTGAAAAGGTGCTGGAGCTTGGCTGGCGGCGTCCGGGGCTCGTGCTCGACCCGAAGATTGACGCGCTCGTCGAGCACCGGTTCAGTGCAGGATACCGGACCGGCCAGGAGGCGGTTCCTGCAGCCAGGCGGTTGAAGCCATTTACCTTGATCGAGGCGGCCCGGCGGGACCTGGAGATCTTTCGCGACTGGCTCCGCCGGGAAAAACCGGATGCCATTTTTTGCCTCTATCGCGAGGTGAAAGATTGGATTGAAGAGTGCGGGTGGCGCGTGCCGGAAAATGTGGCCCTCATCCAATACGAGTGGCGCGAGGATGCCCCCGATTGGTCAGGCATGAACCAGCACAACGACCTCGCCGGACAGGCGGCCGTGGACATGCTCGTCGGCATGGTCCATCGGGGCGAAAAAGGCCCCCCGCCGTTCCCCATGGCCACGCTGATCAGCCCGACGTGGGTTGAGGCGCGAGGCCGGACCCCCAAGCCAACAGGTCGTCCCTGACAGAGCAGAGCCCTCCAATGGGAACGAGCGCGCCAGCGTGGAGTTGAAGGTGGTGGGCCTAACCCGGATAAATCACAATGAGCCAGCCCATCTTGCGAATCTTTTGCCTGCCAGCGGGTTCTGCCTCCCGCACCAGATCACACCGGATATGCCTTGGTCGGCGGCACCCACTGACAGCCAAAATCTTCTGCAATCTGTGCCGCCCCACTGTGATTTATCCAGGCTAAAATTGAAGCAAGTTTCTAGAACTCACAAACATCATCAGCCGACGCTTGCATGTTTCCACGCCTCCCTTGACGGTCATAGCCCGGCCTGCCAGCATCCGGCTACGGAATCATCTGCTTTCCACTTCAAACTCCGGGCCGACGGTCCAGAGGGCTGAAAGCTGCTTCCTATCAGCAAATCAAGCCCATGCCCTCCCTTCCCTCCTGTTCGCAAGCCCTCGTCCACATGCTGGAGAATCTCGGGGTCACACATGTTTTCGGAATCCCCGGGGCCAAGATCGACAGCGTGTTCGAGGCGGTGGCCTGTTCGAAAAAGATCCAGCTCGTCCTCTGCCGCCACGAGCAAAATGCCGCGTTCATGGCTGCGGCGATGGGTCGCATGACCGGTCGGGCGGGCGTGGTGTTGGCGACATCCGGACCCGGCGTCGGAAATCTCGCGACTGGCCTGGCCACGGCCACAGCGGAAGGCGATCCCGTTCTGGCGATCGGCGGCGAGGTTCCTCTGAACGAGCGGGTCAAATCCACCCACCAGTCTCTCGACTCCATCGCGCTGCTCCGGCCTGTTACCAAATACGCTTCCGAGATCACTACGCCTGAGCAGTGCGGCGAACTCCTTGGCGAGGCTCTCCGAGCGGCGGAGTCCGGCCGCCCCGGGGCTGCGTTTCTTTCCCTCCCCCGCGATGTGGGCCTTGCCAGCTACGAGGGCGATCCCGACCAACCCTTCGGCCGCCCCGTTACAGCCGGCCCCGGCGCGTCGTCGGAGATCCGGCGTGCCGCCGAAATCCTCAACGCCAGCCGCAAACCTGCGCTTCTGCTCGGCATGCAGGCGAGCGATCCCCGCATGGCCGAAAGCGTGATGAAATTTGTCGCTTCAAGCGGGATTCCTTTTGTGTCCACTTTCCAAGGCCCCGGAGCCTGGGTCGGGGAAAACTGCGGGGGCCACTTTGCCGGACGCGTGGGACTTTTCAAAAACCAACCCGGCGACGTGTTGCTGGCCGCAAGCGACTGCGTGGTCACGATCGGCTACGAGCAATTGGAATACGATCCCGGGATATGGAACACCGGGCAAAGCCGCCCGATCGTGGCGATCGATGCCGTCGCCGCACGCCAGGACCGGGATTTCCTGCCCGCCGCAGAAATCGTCGGCGACATGGGCGCGAGTCTGGATTTGCTCCGCGCACAGCTCACTCCCTCGATCGATCCCGCCCATCTCGCGATCGCTGGAGAAGCCCGCGCGGAAATCGACCGCATGGTTGCCGGCGGGGCCTCCCGTGACGGATGCCCGGTCCATCCGCTCCGCATCGTTCATGAGTTGACCAAAGTGGTGACGCCTGAGACGACTGTCGCCCTCGATGTGGGCTCGAACTACATCTGGATGAACCGCTATTTTCTTACCGCCCGCCCGCGTCAGGTTCTTGTGAGCAATGGACAGCAAACCCTCGGTGTGGCTCTCCCCTGGGCCATCGCCGCGAACCTCGCCCGCCCTGGACGCCCGGTCATTTCCGTCTCTGGCGACGGTGGGTTCATGTTCAGCTCCACGGAGCTCGAAAACGCCGTGCGCCTCGGCGCGAAGTTTGTCCATCTCGTTTGGGATAGCGGTTCTTACGATATGGTCGCCTTCCAGGAGCAGGCCAGCTACGGCAGGACGGCCGGCGTGAAACTCGGGCATGTGGACATCGCCAAATTCGCCGAAGCCTTCGGGGCGCGCGGGGTCAACATCACCGACGCCTCGCAGATCGCCCCGGCACTCCAGGAAGGCCTTGCGTCACCGGTGCCGTTCTTCATTTCGATTCCGGTGGACTACTCCGAAAACATCCAGCTCATGGAGCATGTGCACGAAAGCGCATTGAACTGACCATGAACCCCCCGAGCCCGGTTTCCCTGGCCTGCGCCGTTCCCGCCGGTGTGCACGACGCCCTTTGCCACCGCATGCAGCGCACGGGCGAAACGCTGGACCAAGCCGTCTCATCCTGCCTGGCCGAGGCGCTCGATGTCGCGCAGCACTCGATCTTCCAAGTCTCCACCTCCGGCGCTCTGGTGCAGGGCGTTTACCAGGCCGCCACCACCATCGGCGACGTGCGGCGCCATGGGGATTTCGGCTTGGGAACCTTTGTCGACCTCGACGGCGAGGGCATCCTCCTCGACGGCGTGAGCTACCGTGCAGGTGCGGATGGCTCACTTTCCAAAGTCCCCGACACCACCCCCGCGCCCTTCTGGGTCGCCACAAAATTCCACGCAGACCATACCGAAACGCTCACGAACATCCAAAGTTGGGCCGACCTCTGCTCGCGCCTCAGCGCTCTGCGTTCCTCCAACAACCTCCTTGCCGCCTTCCGGATCGACGGCGTGTTCGATTTCATCCATGTGCGGGTGGCCTGCAAGGCCGCTCCCGGAGCAAACCTTGTCGAGGCCACCTCGCACCAGGCCGAGTTCCGGTTTGAAAATCTTGAAGGAACTCTCGTCGGTTTTTTCACGCCCGCCTACGCCCGCACGATCAACGTGCCGGGCTACCACCTGCACCTCGTGAGCGCCGACCGCCTCCATGGCGGGCATGTCCTTGAAGTCCGCGCCAAATCCCTCCACACCGCGATCCACACGACCAACGACCTCCATATCGTGCTTCCTGAGAATGCCTCATTCCTCCATGCGGATCTCAATGCCGACCCTGCCTCCGCCCTGGCCCAGGCCGAGGGCGCGCACCCGTAGCATGGAAACTGGCAATGGGGTCAAGAGGGAAACTCGGGGTCGGCAGTCAAATCTTGACAGGTTGTCTGGATCGCCAATTTCTCAACTGACGCTAGAGCATATTAAATAATACTATAGCCGCAAGAGGCAAACCAATTGCGGGCATCGGAGGCGCTGACACGGGAGAGCGCTTTGGCAATGGCGGCCAGGAGTTCTTCGTGGGTTCGGGCTTCAAAGGATCGCAGCGCCTG
>JBGTAT010000477.1:0-5576 GCA_041749755.1 Terrimicrobiaceae bacterium
CGACCCGCCCGTGCCCGCCCGGACATACCCGGAAAACCGGGATTCTCCGAAAACCAGAAATAGCGGGATCGCGAGCACCGGGATGATGACGAGGGCGATCGCCCACCCGATCGCCGACTGCGGGGTCCGCGCCATGAGGATTGCACGAAGCGCCAGAAAAATCCCGGCGATCTGGACGATTGCGGCGACAACCGAGCCGAGGAAAATCAATTCAGGCACACCTGATCATGGCGGCGGATCCCGGATCGTTCAACCCGAAAACCAAAAGGATGGTTTCGGGTTGATATCTGAGGGAGGCTGGAGCATTCTTATCGACCGCCCGATTCCTTCTTGTGATTACCCAAATGCGAAAAGCCATGCTGATCGCCAGCAGCCTTCTGATGACGGCGATGCTGGCTTGGTCGCAGGAGGCGTCTGACCTGTTCCTGCGGGCGTACCAGGATTTTCAGAGCGGGGAGAAGCTCGAGCGCGATGGCAGCCCGAGGGAGGCCTTTGCCCGCTACCAGAGCGCGGCCAAACTTTTGGAGGCGATCATCAAAGCCGATCCGGACTGGCAGCCGCCGGTGGTCGAGTTTCGCCTCAAAAAGACGAGGGACAACATCGCCCGGCTCGAGCAGCAGGTCGCTGCGCTGCCAACGGCCGACGACGGCCCGGAGGGTCCGCTTCCGCAGGCCGAGAGCATCTCGATCCCCCCACCGGCGATCAACACGACACGTCCGCTCACGACCGCCCGGCCAAGCCCGACCCCCCTTCCCACCAGCACCGGCGTGACAGGAGCCTCCCAGGCACAGCGCCAGCAGATGGCTGCGCTCCGCGAGGAAAACGACCAGCTCAAGGAACGGTTGGCCCGCCAGGCGGCGGAGCTCAAAAGCGCGCTCTTTGCGGTCGATAAAACCAAGGTCACGGTTGTCGAGCTCAAGGCGCAGCTCGCCCAGGCTCAGGACGCGATGGAAAATGCGGTCCGCGACCGCGAGATCCGGACGGCCACCGCCCCCCGGGCGGACGACCCGAGGCTCGCGGAGCTCAGCGATAAGATCCTGACTGCGGAGGCGGAAAATGAGGCGCTGGTGGACGAAAATTCCCGGCTCCTGACCAAGCTCGAGAAGGCCTCCCAATACATCGCCTCGGCGGATGCCGGCTCGAAAGTCCTTGAGGCCGACCGGAAAAAGATCGCCAAGCAACGGGATGAGGCGATCTCCCGCACCAAAAAAATCAAGGACAATACCGAGGTGCTTGAGCAACTCGCGCAGGAAAAACGGGATCTCGAAAAGAAGTTTGCAGCAGAGAAAAAAGATCTGGAGAAGAAGCTGGCCGAGGCGACGGATTCCGAGAAGCTGGACCGGCTGGCCGCCGAGAACAAGGCGCTGGCTGAGAAGCTGGAGCTGTCGGAAAGAAAGCTGGCCGAGGCTGCGGCCAAGCCGGCCGAGAGCGACAAGCTCCTCGCCGAGCTGCGGAGCGAAATCAACTCGCTCAACGACCGCCTTCTGGAGAGCCAGTCGCAGATCGCCGCCCGCGAGGACCAGATCCAGGCGCTCGCCAAGCAGCTGGACGAGTCGTCCGGCGAGGTGGCCCGGCTCCGCCTGAACCCCCAGCCCTCCGCCGACGAGAAGCGCACGATCGTCGAAAACGACCTCCTCCGCGCGATCATCCTCCGCCAGATCAAGGACCAGTCGGAGCGCGATGTCGCCAGCGGCGAGCTGGAGAAGGAAATCCAGACGCTGCAGGTGAAATCGGACACGATCGCCCGTCAGATGGAGGTGCTCCGGAAGCCGACTTTCCGGCTCAGCGATGATGAGAAGCTGCTTTTCCGCGAGCCGGTCGCCATGCTGAGCGAGGCCAACCCGGAATCGCTCTCGGTTACCCTGGCCATCGCCAAGCCAGCCAATGGGTTCCCGGAGCCGCTTCCGGCGGAAGGCCCGGAATCGCTTCCCGAACCGACCCGCGACCTGGTTGACCAGGCGCGCAAACTTTTTGATTCCGGCCGGTTCGGCGATGCCGAAAAACTCTACCAGCAGATCGTGGACGCCGCTCCGAATAACTACTTCGCGCTTTCAAACCTCGGCGTCACGCAGATCCAGTCGCGCAAGCTCTCGGCGGCGGAGGTCGCGCTCAAGAAGGCAATTGAAATCAATCCGAAGGATGCCTTTGCCGCGACAAACCTCGGCGTCGTCTTCTGCAAGCAGGGCCGCTTCGACGAGGCGATGGCCTCGCTCAAGGAGGCGCTCGCCTCGGATGCCAAGGATCATATCGCCCAGAACTACCTCGGGATCTGCTACGGAGAGAAGGGCTTGAAACCCGAGGCGGAGGCCGCGTTCCTGCGCAGCATCGAGATCCGCGAGGAATACCCGGACGCCCACTTTAACCTGGCGGTTCTTTACGCCACCAGCCAGCCGCCCTCGCTGGATAAAGCCCGCGAGCACTACGACAAGGCGGTCAAGAGCGGCTCCGAGCCGGATCCCTCGCTGGAGCAACTCCTGCGCTGAAAATTTTTCGGGACAGAAAAAGTCAGCGAGCCGGCGGCGCGGGAGAGAAGAGCGGGCAGCCCTCGGTGGCCTGGCGGATTTCCCGGACCTGGCTTTCCGTAACCGGGGGAGCGGCGGGCCGCCAGCGGACGTAGAGGTCGTTGATGACCGAGGCGATCTGGGCGTCGTTCAGGTCGAACCTCCAGGCTGGCATGATTCCGCTAAACGTTTTCCCATCCCGCACCACCTTCCCCTTCATGCCGAGGAGCAGGACGCGGATGAGGTCGTCCGGCGGCCCGTGAAGGACCGGGGAGTTGGGAAGGGGCGGGCAGAGGCCCGGAATCCCGCGGCCGTCCGGCTCATGGCAGGCGGTGCACTTGGCCATAAAAATCTGGCGTCCGGTCAGCGGGGCCAGCTCGAGAGGTTCGTCCGGAGGCGAGCAGGAAGGGGCTGCGGCGACGGCGAGCAAGGCCCATCGCGCGAACGTCATTTGCTGGAGGGCGGCTGGCTGGCGGGGACCGGCATCCCCAGCAGGCGCTGGATATCGTCGGCGATCGCCCCGCTCTCGGTCATCTGGTCGAAGCGGTAGAGGAGGCGCATGTTCCCCTGCGGATCGATGAGGTGGGTATACGTCGAGTGGTCGATCATGTAGTCGGATTTGTCCTCCCCCACTGGCGGGGCCTTGCGGAAGAACGCGCCGTACGCCCGCGCGGTCGCCCCGATATCGGCGGGATTCCCGGTCAGCCCGATGAACTGCTCATGGAAGAAGGGCACGTATTCTTTGAGCGTGTCCGGGGTATCCCGCTCGTCCACGCTGATGAAGACGACCTTCACCTTTTCCTGAGCCGCGGGGGGGAGCTTGCGGAAGACCGCGGCAAGATTGCCCAGCGTCGTCGGACAGATATTCGGGCAGCGGGTGAACCCGAAGCTGAGCAGGACGATATGGTCGCGCAGGTCACCGAGCCGGAGCGGCTTCCCGTCCTGGTCGACGAGCGAAAAGTCGTAGCCCGGACGCGGCTCGCTGTCGTACTGCCCGAACCACGGCGACGCCGCGCGGTGGGACACCGAGACCATCAGCAGCAGCGCCGGGATCGCCACGACAGCGCACGCGGCGACGATCAGCAATGCGATCCGCCGCGACTTCATCTCTCTGGTCCGGCGCGGCATCTAGCGGACGGGCACGTTCAGGGTGACGGTTTCTTTCTCTCCCCCGGACTCGATGGTCAGAGTCAGGGAAACCACCGCGCCAGCCTTGGGAACCGACTTCAGCTTCATGAGCATGATGTGGTCGCCCCCGGGTTCGAGGACCCGCTTTTTTCCGGCGGCGACCGGGAAGCTTTCGACAAATTCCATGCCCATCACCTCGCGGCCGTCGACCCGCGATTTTGTGGTGATCATCGGTTTCACCTCGCCGGCCACCGGCGAGGATCCGCCGGAGATCATCACCGGCTTATCCGACGTGTTTATGATCGTCATGAAGGCTGCTGTCGCCTTCGAGGAGGGCGGCACAGCCCGGATCCAGGGGTCTTCGATCTTAAGATCCCCGGCGCTTAAGAGGCCCGCGGCCGCCAGCAGCACTGACATGCAAAGTTTCATCGCGCTCAGCGTGGCCCCTCCGATCTTCGCAGGAAAGAAAAATTGTCCTGCATCCGGGTAGGCGAGTGCATAGACTCTCGGGGAACTGGGGGGCAGGAAATGGCGATCCGTGCATAACCAGCCCCAGTGCCATTCCCCCATGACCAAAGCTCCCATGTCGGGCGCATCAGCAAGTCGGCCATCCGCAGGCGCTCATAAAGAATCCATTCGGTTCCGGCTTGCTTGGCCACACCACACGAATTGACCACATCACAGATTATTTGTGCGGCCGCACAGATAATCTGAAATTCGCTTGCCCTGCTTTTTTGATGCCCCGGTGTCATTTTGACTTGAGGCAACGCGTAGGGGAGTGGCGGAGATCTATTGGAACGTCATGCCAATTGTGATTGTTGGAAAATTCTAATCCCGTGAGGGAGAGGATTCTAATGTTCGCGTGCGAGGCTCATGACGTTATGAAAAAACTCATCCTCTGCCTGTTGGCGCTAGCCGCCGCTGTGATTCCGGCTTCCGCTGCGCCGGCCGCTTCGCCGCAAACCATCAAAAATCTCAACGCCGCCTTCCAGGGGGAATCGAACGCCTCGAACCGCTACGCGGTATTCGCAAAAAAGGCCGAGCAGGAAAATCTCGGGCAGGTGGCCAAGCTGTTCCGCGCGGCCTCCGCGGCGGAGGCGATCCACCGGGACACCCACAAAAAAGCCATCCTTGAGCTTGGGGGGGCGGTGGAGAGCTTCAAGCTGGACGACGTGCTGGCCGGGACCACCGCGGAAAACCTGAAGGCGGCGATCAAGGGCGAGTCCTACGAGCGCGACACCATGTATCCCGAATTTATCGCCGCAGCAAAAGCCGACAACGCGAAAGCGGCGATCCGCTCGCTCCAGTTTGCGCTCGCCGTGGAAAAGCAGCATGCCCTGCTTTATCAGGCCGCGCTCGACCAGCTCGGGCATAATCCGCCGCAGGACTACTTCGTCTGCCAGATCTGCGGCGCGACGCTCGTTGCGCTCCCGGAAAAAAAGTGCCCGGTCTGCCGGAACGGCCTCGAAGAATTTAAAAAAATCAACTGAGGCCACCATGTTTCCCGACCCTCTGCATCCCGCGATCGTCCATTTCCCGATCGTCCTCCTGATTCTGGGAGCGCCGCTTGCAATACTCGCGGTCCTTTTGAGAAAGTGGCACCTGCCCGTTCTCGTGGCGGTCGTCCTGACCCTTGGGGCGGCCGGATCCCTTGTGGCAACGTGGACCGGGGAAAACGATGCCGAGATGGCCGGAGAGATGGCCGGCAACGGCGAACAGACGCTTGACGAGCATGAGGAGTGGGGGGAGCGCGCGCGCAACGCAGGGATTGTGGCGGCCTTGCTGGCAATCGCCTCCGCAGCCCTCATCCGCTATCCCATGGCGGGCAGGGGCGTGGGAGCCATCGCCGCTGTGGCGGCCGTTGCGGCCGCATTCTCGGTCGCACAAGCCGGACACTACGGCGGGCAGGTCGTTTACAAATACGGGGTCGGCGTCAATGCCGCCGGC
>JBGTAT010000478.1:0-1926 GCA_041749755.1 Terrimicrobiaceae bacterium
AAAGGCACCGCTGCCGGCAAGATCGAAGCGCTCCAGGCGGCGGGCATCGAGGTCGCGGCGACCCCGGCCGATATGGCGGACGCCCTGCTCCGCCGGATGGCGCAAGGCTAAGAAAAGCAGTATAGGTCTTATGAGTCCTATAGGACCTATGCCCGCTCGTAGACCTCGGCGCCCTTTTCGACGAACTCCTTCGACTTCTCCTCCAGGCCGCGCCGGAGCGCCTCTTGCTCGGAGATCGCCTGCTCGGCGGCGTATTTTCGGACGTCCTCGGTGATCTTCATCGAGCAGAAGTGGGGGCCGCACATGCTGCAGAAGTGGGCCGACTTGGCGCCCTCCTGAGGGAGCGTCTCGTCGTGAAATTCGCGGGCGCGCTCGGGGTCGAGGCCGAGGTTAAACTGGTCTTCCCAGCGGAACTCGAATCGGGCCTTGCTGAGCGCGTTGTCGCGGTACTGGGCGCCGGGGTGGCCCTTGGCGAGGTCGGCGGCATGGGCTGCCAACTTGTACGTGATGACCCCCTCCTTCACATCCTGCTTGTCCGGCAGGCCGAGGTGCTCTTTAGGCGTGACGTAGCAGAGCATCGCGCAGCCGTACCATCCGATCATCGCGGCACCGATGCCCGACGTGATGTGGTCGTAGCCGGGCGCGATGTCGGTCGTCAGCGGCCCGAGCGTGTAAAACGGCGCCTCGTGGCACCACTCGAGCTGCTTCGCCATATTCTCCTCGATCATGTGCATCGGGACATGGCCGGGGCCCTCGTTCATCACCTGAACCCCCTTCGCCCACGCACGCTTGGTAAGCTCGCCCTGGACCTCAAGCTCGCCGAACTGCGCCAGATCGTTGGCGTCCGCCACCGAGCCCGGACGCAGGCCGTCGCCGATCGAAAAACTCACGTCGTACGCGGCCATGATGTCGCAGATGTCGTCCCAGTGGGTGTAGAGGAAATTTTCCTGGTGATGCGAGAGGCACCACTTTGCCATGATGCTCCCCCCGCGCGAGACGATCCCGGTCATCCGGGTGGCGGTCATCGGGACGAACCGGAGGAGGACGCCGGCATGGATCGTAAAATAGTCGACCCCCTGCTCGGCCTGCTCGATGAGGGTGTCGCGGAAGATTTCCCACGTGAGGTCTTCGGCTTTTCCGTTGACCTTTTCGAGCGCCTGATAGATCGGGACCGTGCCGATCGGGACCGGCGCATTGCGCAGGATCCACTCGCGCGTCGCGTGGATGTTTTTCCCGGTCGAGAGGTCCATGACCGTATCGGCCCCCCATTTCGTCGCCCACCGCATCTTTTCGACCTCCTCCTCGATCGACGATGCGACCGCGCTGTTCCCGATGTTTGCGTTGATTTTGACGAGGAAGTTCCGGCCGATGATCATCGGCTCGAGCTCGGGGTGGTTGATATTTGCCGGGATGATCGCGCGGCCGGCGGCGACCTCGGCGCGCACGAACTCGGGCGTGATCTCCTTCGGGATCCGCTGTGGAAACCGCCGGAAGATCCCCGGCGTATATTCGGTGTGTGCCTGGGCGCTGCCGACGTGTTGCTTGTCGAGGTCATTACGGACGATATCCGCCGTTAAGTCCGCGATTTTCGCCCGGCGCATGTTCTCGCGGATCGCGATGAACTCCATCTCGGGCGTGATGATCCCCTGCCGGGCGTACCAGAGCTGCGTGACCGGATGTCCGGCGCTCGCGCGGAGCGGGAGGCGGTGGTCGGCGAGCGTGCAGGTCGGGGTTGGCGAGACCTCTACGGCATAGAAGCGCGACATCTCCTTCGACCCACCGACGAGGCGTCGCCGGGCCGAGAAGGCCTTGGCGTTGCGGACGGAATCGGGCCCGGAGGAGAGGAAGTCGGAATCGAGGGCGACGACGACGTCGGCGGCGCCGAGGTCGTAGCGGGTCTCCGCCGGCTGGCCGAAGGCGATCCGC
>JBGTAT010000479.1:0-2918 GCA_041749755.1 Terrimicrobiaceae bacterium
CGCCTGATCGCCGAGGCGGCGGCCCGGCTCGAGGCCGCCCGCACGCGGTCGCGCGAGATCGAGGTACAAAAAAAGTCTTTGGAGGTTGAGGCGGCGGCGAAGCGCGAGCAGATCGCGCGGTACCGGACCCAGCAGATGCAGACGCGGAAAAACGAGGAGTTCACCGCGCTGGCGCATGAGATCGAGGGGGCGGAAAAGGTGGTCACCGAGATCGAGGACCGCGAGCTCGTGTTAATGGAGGAGGCCGAGGCGCTCCGCCCGCAGATCGCTGCGGCCGAGCAGACTTACCAATCCGAAAAACTGAAATATGACGGCCAGATTGCGGTGCTCGGCGACAAGGCGGAGAACCTGAAATCCCGGATCGCCGAGCTCGAGGCAGCGCGCGTCACCGCGGCGGCGTCGGTGGAGGAAGATCTTCTCGACCGATACGACCGGCTGTTCCGCACCAAGGGCGGCACCGCGGTCGTCGCCCTCGAGCATGACGTCTGCACCGGCTGCCACATGAAGGTCATGACCCAGACGACGGTCGAGCTGCGCGGGGAGAAGTCGATCGTCTCGTGCCCGCAGTGCGGGCGGATCCTCTACCTTCCGGCTTGATCCGAATGGCGCTAACTTAAGGGCGTTTTGGGATGCTGCCCCTACAGGGCAGGGCTGCATGTTAAACGAGACCCAGGGCGGCGCTGGCGCTTGCCCTGGGCTATGGGATGAAGCCCCGTTGGGGCTTAAGTTATACTAACTCTTGAAATTAACCGGACTTTGGGATTGATCAGGAAGAATGGGCGTCTCGCCCGTTTGGGCACTGACTCTGCAAGCGCAAGCGTGCATCTTCACAGGCGGAAAACCAGCGCGATAGCGCATTGTTAAATGGGGAAGAACGAATGTTTGGTGCAGGGAGCACAACCGAAACGAAGTGAAGCATCGCCTGTGCTCCCTGTTTTGCACTGGCCGCCTTATCGTCTCTTTATTTCCAAGATCCGGTATTAGCGCTATGACGGCCTGATCCCGGCAAAAAAAAGGACCGGGCAGGGATTGCTCCCTGCCCGGTCGAAATAGGTTTCCCTTACTTGGACATCCCGACGCTGCTCGGAGCCGGTGCCGGTGCTGGTTTGCTTGCGCAAGCACCGAGGCTGAGAGCGGCAGCGGCGACGGCCACGACTGCTACGATTTTGACGAATTTCACGATTAGTTTCCCCTCCTTTCCTGGCATGTAGCCGTGCCGACTGTCTCACATCCACGAGCGCTGACAACTACATTTCGCAGCCAATTTTTCAGGCGATTTCGACCGTGGTTCCGACCGGGACAAGATCGAAGACCTCGCTGATATCGAGGTTTTTGAGCCGGATGCACCCGTGGCTTGCGGGGGCCCCGATTTGGTCCTCCTGGTTCGTGCCATGGAGGTAGATGTAGCGGTCCCGCGTGTTGGCATTCGCCTCCTCGAGGCCTTCGAGCCAGAGGATGCGGGTCAGGATCCCGTCCTCCTCGCCACCCGGTCCGGCCAGCTCGCCGGTCGCCACCCGCGCCCGAAAGACCGCCCACAGCGGGGCACCCGCACCAAATTTCTCGCAGATCCGGAATTTTCCTAGCGGAGTCCGGAAGCTTCCCGGCTCGGTCCCGATCCCGAATTTTGAGGTCGAGACCGGCCAGGACTTGACCGGCGCGCCATTCGAGAGAAGATGGAGGGTCTGTCGAGAGACATCGACCTGCAGGCTCAGGGGCGGGAAGTTCGAATCGGCATCCATTTACCTTTATACTATGTCCAAATCCTATCGTGTCGCAATCGTCGGTGCATCCGGAGCTGTCGGGGTCGAGATGCTCCGCGTGATGGAGCGCCGGAATTTCCCGGTTTCCAGCCTTCGCCTCCTCGCATCCCCGCGCTCGGCCGGACGCACGCTCGAGTTCAGGGGCGAAGAGATCGAGATCCTGCCGCTCGGCATGAATTCGTTTGAGGACATCGACATCGCGCTCTTCAGCGCTGGCTCGACGATCTCGAAGGAATTCGCACCGGTGGCGGTCGATTGCGGGGCGGTCGTTGTCGATAATTCGTCGGCCTTCCGGATGTCGGAAAACGTGCCGCTCGTCGTCCCCGAGGTCAATGCGGCGGATATCCAGAACCACCACGGGATCATCGCCAACCCGAACTGCACGACCGCCGTCACGCTCATGGCGCTCAACCCGCTCCACAAAAAATTCCGGGTGAAGCGGATCTTTGCGTCCAGCTACCAGGCGGTTTCCGGGGCTGGAGCGCGCGCGATCGGGGAGCTGCGCCACCAGGTCGATGCGCTCGCTCACGGCAAGCCATTTGCTCCCGAAGTTTTCCCGCACCAGATCGCGTTCAACGTGATCCCGCAGGTCGATTCGTTCCTGGATTCCGGCTACACCAAGGAGGAGATGAAGATGCAAAATGAGGGCCGCCGGATCATGCACCTGCCAACATTTAAGGCGTCGGTCACCTGCGTGAGGGTTCCGGTCTACCGCGCGCACTCGGTCGCTGTGAGCGCCGAGTTCGAGCGCCCGGTCGTCGTCAGCGAGGCCGAGGAGGCGATCCGCAAGGCACCGGGCGTCCAGATGGTGGAGGGTGGGTATCCGATGCCGCTGCAGGCTGCCGGCCAGGACGACTGCTTCGTCGGCCGCATGCGCCTGGATTGCGCGCTCGAGAATGGCCTCGCATTCTGGGTCTGCGGAGACCAGCTCCTGAAGGGAGCCGCCCTCAACGCCGTCCAGATCGCCGAGCTCATCTAGAGATGCTCAGGCAGCCACACCTGGTCGGCTGGCGGGTCCGGTCCACCCTCCTGTGCGGGCTGCTCCTGGCCGGCTGTCATTCGGTGCCGCCCGAGAACCGCATCGACGCCCGCTACCATTCCCCCCGGGACATCTCGGCAAATTCGGAGCAGATCCGGCTCCGCATGCGCTCGCTCGTC
>JBGTAT010000480.1:0-2030 GCA_041749755.1 Terrimicrobiaceae bacterium
CGCGAATGCCGCCCTCCGGAAAAACCCCGATGACGCGCCCGTCTTCCAGGCGGCGCATCGCTTCGCGCAGGGCATGCCGGTCATCGCCGTCGCGATCGACCGGAATGACGTCGAGCCAGCGGAACGCACGGTCCGACCAGGTCGTGGCAAAAAGGTCGGACATCGCGATCCAGTCGAGCTTGCGCCCCGGGAACCATCCGCTCAAAAACGGCGGATCAAAATGGCTGATGTGGTTCGACGCCATGACAAACGCGCCGCGCGGGGGCGGGTGAAAAACCACAAGCCTGACCCGCGCGCCAACCGTGAGCAGCGCGCGCAGGCTGCCCACGACCAGGACGTAGAAGAGAAAGTGAAATCCCCGTGCCGCGCGCGTCATTTTTCCGGGGGCCTCTCCGTTGATGCTGGGTCTGCGCGTCCGGGCGCTCAGGCGTCCGCCGGGGCGAGCGCGTGAACCTTTTCGCGGAGGAGGTCGAAGTCGGTGAAGGCGACGATGCTCTCGATGCGAAGCTTCCGTGTGGTCCCGGTATCGCTCGGCAGCTCGACGGAATCACCCGGCTTGCGCCCGAGGAGGATCTGCCCGATCCCGGCCTTGTAGGAGACGATCCCGAGGTCGGGGGCGCTGTCCCAAGCCCCGAGGAGGCTGTAGGTCTCGCGGGATCCGGAGTCTGCGACGAGGCTGACGACCGTGCCGATCGAGACCTGCGCGGTGTCGGGGGTTTCAAAGTCCGTGCCGCGGGCGGCCGAGAGGTCGCGCTCGGATTCGACCTTCCGGCGCTCGAGCACCAGCTGCTGTTCCTTGGCGGCCTTGAACCCGAAGTTTTCGCGGAGATCCCCCTGCTCCTTGGCGACATTGATGTCGCGCAGGTTCTGCGGGATTTCCTTGTAGATGAGGTGCTCGTAGTCGGCCTTGCGCTTCTCCATGCTGGCCCACGAAACCGTGAGGGTCTCGACCTTTTCCTCCGGGGCATCCCCGGTGATCATGCTCTGGGTGTCCGGGTGCAGCTTCACGATACGCGCCATGAGCGAGCGCTTCGTGAGGTCGTCAAAGACCGGGGTGAGGATGAGCTTGCGCATCGTGTCGCGGACGGTATCCCGGTCGGCCTGGGCGATGAGCTCCCCGAGGAGCGGATGGTCGTCCATGAGCAGGTCGCGGAGCCGGGAGGTGCGGCGCTCATTGAGCATGTCGCTCTCGAGGGCGCTGAAAACGGCGGCGAGAAGCTCGGCGTTGAACAGCCCCTCGTACCCTGCCCCGCGCTCCTTGCAGAGCCAGATCAGTGTCTCCGAGGTGATCGAGCGCTCGCTGATCCAGCGGGCGAGCGCGGCATGCATGGCCTCGCGCTTGCCGGCTTTCTCGAAGAGTTTGGCGATCTCGACAACGAGCCGCGAACCGGACTGCTGGGCCAGGCGCAGCGCCTTATCCGTCCAGCGTTCGCCGAAGGCCTTTTCAAATGCCTCCAGCACCTTGCGGTGCTTCGAGGCGGGCAGGGAGGCAAAGAGCGCCGGGAGCCGGGTCTCCTCGCCGATGAGGATGTCCGCCACGCTGGGGGCATCTGATCCGGGCTGAAGGGTGCCGTGGCACCCGAGGATCTCATCGCGGGCGAGCAGCATCTCCACCGCGGCGGAGGGCTGCAGCTTGCGGCCCTTTGAGGCGGCCTCCTCGATCTGTCCGGCGAGGCCTTGGAGCTCCTCCACCTCATGCGCCAGGTCGGAGAGAGCCTTGGTGATCTGGTCGAGTGCGGCGACCTGATCCTTCGTGTGACGTGCGCTGTGGAACTGGTCGATCAGCCCGCGGCCCGGGCTCACGGCCTCCTCCAAAAGAACAAACGGATCCGACTTTTTGGTCGGGATCTGAAAATGCCCGTCCGACTTCATCTTCTTCTTCGTCGTCTCCCACCACTTCTTGAACCCGGCCGCGTCAAAAATCTCCGGCTGGAGTGTGGCGGCGACCTGGTCGGCCGTCGCCTTTCCGCCGAGGTCGCCAAGGATCTGGCGCGCAAGCGCGAGCGGGTCCGACTTCGCCTGCTCCTTCA
>JBGTAT010000481.1:0-18542 GCA_041749755.1 Terrimicrobiaceae bacterium
GGTGCGCGAAATGCTCGACCTCGTCGGCCTCTCCGGGCGCGAGGGCCACTTTCCCCACCAGCTCAGCGGGGGGGAAATGCAGCGGACCGCGATCGCGCGCGCGCTCGCTGGCTCTCCCAGGCTCCTCCTCGCCGACGAGCCAACCGGCAACCTCGACTCCGCAAACGCCGAGAGGGTCTGCGAAACACTCGCAAAGATTGCTTCCCAAAAATTTGCCGTGCTGGTTATTGTCACCCACAGCGAGGAGGTCGCCGCCCTGGCCCCGACCCGCATCCACATGCTCGATGGAAAAATTGTCAAACATATCAGCCACAACGCTTCAGGCGGATGACCCCGGCCTCCAGAATTTTTCGCTCTTTTCCGGACTCGGGGCGAGCGAACTCACCGCGCTCCTCAAGCTGACCGATACCCGGGAATGTGTTGCCGGCGAGCGCATCGTGAGCGTTGGCGAACAGGGCCTCTGCCTCTATGTCCTGCTCAGCGGCCGCGCGAAGGTCAGCGTCGAGGCGGATGGCGGGGAGATCGTGCTCGCACACATCGAGAGCGGGGATTTTTTCGGCGAGGTTTCGCTCGTGGATGACGGGCCGCGCTCGGCGGACGTCACAGCTGTCGAACCGTGCACATTGCTCCGGATCACGCGCATGACGATCGGCGTCCTCGGCGGCCTCCAGCCATCCGCTGCGATTCAGATCCTCGGGTCCATCGGCAGCGCGCTCGTGGCGCGGCTGCGGGCCAGCAACCAGAAATACCTCGACATCCTCCTCCGTAAAGGCGATCAGGCCTGACTCTTTTGTTATATCAAGCAACGTGGAAAACCAACGCACTCTCGCCTCTCCCGCAATCCTGACCGGCAGCGCCCTTCACACCGGTGAAAATGTCACCCTGACGATCCTGCCGGCCCCGGCCGGGTACGGGTTTAAGTTCCAGCGGGTCGACCTGGCGGACGAGCCGATCGTCGATGCGGCGGCCGCCTTTGTGAAGACGGTCGAGCGCGCGACGACTCTCGTACAGGGGATGGTGAAGATCCACACCGTCGAGCACGTTCTCTCATCGCTCACCGGGCTGGGCGTAGACAACGCGCTGATCCAGATGGATGCCAACGAGCCGCCGATCGGCGACGGCAGCGCCGCCGCCTATGCGGAGATGATCGTCAAAGCCGGGATCGTCGAGCAGGAGGCCCCGCGCGTCTACCTGGAGATCACCGAACCGCTCACGATCGAGTCGGGCGAGTCGATGATCGTTATCCTTCCGGATAAAAAGTTTCGCATCTCCTGCACCCAGGCCGGCCCGCAGGGTCGGTTCACCCAGTTCCTGTCCGCTGAGATCACCCCGGAGTTCTACGAAAAGGAAATCGCGCCGGCCCGGACGTTTGTCTTTTACGAGGATGTGAAGCCGCTCATGGACAAGGGGCTCATCAAGGGGGGGAGCTTGGAAAATGCGATCGTGGCGCGCGGCGAGAGCGTCCTGAGCAAGGAGCCACTCCGGTTTCCCGACGAGTTTGTGCGCCATAAGATCCTTGATATTATCGGTGACCTCGCGCTCTGCGGACGCCGCCTGCGGGGGCACGTCATTGCCGTCAAGCCGGGCCACGGGATCAATACGGAAGCGGCGAAGAAGCTCGCCCTCAGGGTCGCCGAGGTTGCGGCGATCGCCCCGCGCCCGGTCCCGGCCGGAACCGGCACCATGGATATCAACGAGGTGATGCGCGTGCTCCCGCACCGCCAGCCGTTCCTCATGGTCGACCGGGTCATCGAGTTTCAGGGCGAGACGAAGGCAATCGGCGTGAAGGCGGTCACGATCAATGAGCCGTTTTTTCAGGGCCACTTCCCCGGCCATCCGGTGATGCCTGGCGTCCTCCAGCTGGAGGCGATGGCGCAGGTCGCGAGCATCGTCATGATGCGCAAGACGGAAAATGCCGGGAAGATCGGGTACTTTATGAGCGCGGATGAGGTCAAGTTCCGCAAGCCGGTGATGCCTGGCGACACGCTCTTCATCGAGTGCGAGCTGGTGAGCGCGAAGAAGCGCCTCGGCAAAGCGGTCTGCCGCTGCCTCGTGAACGGGGAGGTGGTCTCGGAGGGGCAGCTCCTGTTCGGGCTCGTGGATCAATGACGTCGATTCATCCCAGCGCGGTGGTCGATCCCGCGGCCGTGATCGGTGAGGGGACCCAGATCGGGCCGTTCTGCCACATCGGGGCGGGCGTTGAGCTGGGCGAAAATAACGTCCTCCTCGGCCACGTCACGATGGCCGGGCCCACAAAAATCGGGGCGGACAATACGTTTTACCCGTTCGGGTCGATCGGCCAGCGCTCGCAGGATCTCAAGTATTCGGGCGAGCCGACGCACCTCGAGATCGGCTCGCACAACTCGTTCCGCGAGTTCTGCACCGTGAACCGCGGGACCCTCCCCGGAACATCGACCCGGATCGGCAACCATGGGAACTTCCTCGCCTACTCGCATGTCGCGCACGACTGCACGGTCGGCGACCATGTCATCTTTTCGAACAACGGGACGATCGCCGGCCACGTCACGGTCGAGGAATATGCGGTCATCGGCGGGCTCTCGGGAGTCCACCAGTTCTGCCGGATCGGCCGCCATGCGATCATCGGCGGCTGCACGAAAATCGTCCAAGACGTCCCGCCGTACATGATTGCCGATGGCAACCCGGCCGAGATCCGGGGGATCAACCAGATCGGGATGGAGCGCCGCGGGTTCGGCGCCGCCGACGTGCGCGCGCTCCGCGAGGCGTACCGGTTCCTCTACCGCGCGAACCTCAACGTCAAGCAGGCGTGCGAAAAAATTGCGGCGGAGATCCCGTCGTCGGACGTCCGCGACCACCTGCTGACGTTTATCGAATCTTCGCAGCGGGGGATCGTTCGTTAGGCCGCATGCTGACGATTAAGGATCTCAAAAAGAGCCACGGCGGGCGGGTTCTCTTCGAAGACGCCTGCCTCCAGGTCAACTACGGCGAGCGCGCCGCCCTGGTCGGCCCGAACGGCGCCGGGAAGTCCACCCTTTTTTCCCTTATCCTGAAAACCGACGAGCCGGATTCGGGCAGCGTCCAGCGCGACGAGTGGACGATGCTCGGCTACCTGCCGCAGGAGGGGGAGGCGGTCGGGGCGGAGAGCGCGCTCGATATCGCGACCGGACGGGCCGGCGAGATCCCCGCGCTGGAAAAGGTTTTGGCTGCGCTGGAATCCCAGGGCGTCGTGGACGGGCCGGAGTACCTGGAGGCGCATGCCAAGCACGAGGCGCTCTCGAACCCGCATGTCGAGGCCAAGGCGCGCAAGATGCTCAAGGGGCTCGGGTACCGGGATGAGGATTTTGAGCGTCCGGCCAAGGAGCTCAGCGGCGGCTGGGTGATGCGCGCGCACCTGGCCCGCCTGCTCGTCATGGAGCCGGACCTTCTCCTCCTGGACGAGCCGACAAACCACCTCGACCTGCTCTCGCTGCTCTGGCTGCAGAAGTACCTGATCAACTACTCGGGCGCGGTTCTGCTGATCTCGCACGATCTCGAGTTTATGGACGCCCTCGTCGAGAAGGTGTTCGAGATCAACAACCGGAAGATCGTCACCTACACCGGGAACTACTCGGCCGCAATGCGCCAGCGCGAGTCGAACTACGACCAGCAGGCGGCCGCGTTCACAAACCAGCAGAAGGAAATCTCCGCGCTCCAGGAATTTGCCGACCGCTTCCGCTCGGTCTCGTCGAAGGCGGCGCAGGCGCAGAGCAAGCTCAAGCAGATCGAGCGCATGGAAAAGATCGAGCGCCCGGAGCCGCCGCGCAAGCCGTTCCGGTTCCGGATCCCCCAGCCTCCGCGGGGCGGCCAGCGAGCGATTAGCCTCGAGGGGGTCCACATGGCCTACGGCAACCACCCGGTCTATCGCGGGCTCGACCTCCTCGTCGAGCGGGGCGAGCGGACCGCGCTCGTCGGCCCAAACGGCGCGGGCAAATCCACGTTGCTTAAAATCCTCGCCGGCATCGTCCCGATTCAAAAGGGCGCCCGCCAGGAGGGGCATAACTCGAAAATCGGATACTTCAGCCAGCACCGCTCGGCGATGCTCGACCCGAACAACTCGGTCATCGACGAGGTGATGGCCAGCAACGGAACCCTCCGCGAGGAGGACGCCCGCGCGATCGTCGGCTCGTTCCTCTTCCGCAAGGACGATATCCACAAAAAGACTTCCGTCCTCAGCGGTGGAGAAAAGACCCGCCTCAACCTGATCAAGTTCCTCGTCGATCCGCCGAACCTCCTCCTCATGGACGAGCCGACCACCCACCTCGACATCCTCACCGTCGAATCGCTCGTCCTCGCGCTCGAAGCCTACGAAGGCACGCTCGTATTCATCTCCCACGACGTCCACTTCATCCGCAAGCTCGCCAACAGGATCCTCCACATCAATGCCGGCACCGTCACCTCGTACGCCGGCGGCTACGACTACTTTCTCGAGAAGTCCGGCCTCCTCGGCTCCGAGCGCTTCGCCCTCACCGCCTGAGGCGCTGATCAGAAGCTGCCGAAGGTCGACAACTTAGTCTTTGGTGGCCCGTCGCCGGTTGCTTCGAAGCCGGTGTGGCTTGTCGTGGCTCAGGTGAAGCCGCATGGCGGCGGCAAGGATCGGCTGCGCCCAATCGGGCGCTCCCGAGAGATCCTTCGGTGCCGTGATGCGGCCCTGCTTCATCTCCAGCCAGAGCACCGGTCGGGGCGGCTTCCCGGCAGCCAGGTCGGCCTCAATCGAATTGTCAAAAAGCCGGAGGTGGTGGATATATGGCAGGAGGCGGATCAGGTTGAGCCGGCTCTGCGTCCACCGCTCGCGGATCTTTTCGAGCGGGATATCGTGGCCGCCGGCCGCCACGCGCGCCCGCACCCGGCGGATATGCAGCTCCGGGCTCTCAAGCCCGCAGAACCAGATGTGCAGCCGGTGTCCGCTCCGCGCCGCCTGCTCGAGCAGGCTGGCGATGGTGGCTCCGCCCAGCGTCGTCTCGAACCGGTAATCGCTTCCCTGCGCAATTGCCTCCTCAAGGAGGGATTTTCCAATCTGCCAGGCGTGGCCGTTGGCAAGCGCAAGCGTAATCCCCGGATGCAGCGCGCGGATGCGCTGGGCGATGGTATCCGGGTTGTAAAAAAACTCATCTCTCGTTTTGACGAACTTTCCTGCGATGCTGGATTTTCCTGCTCCGTTTACCCCCGCAAGGACCACGATGGATGGAGCCCGTTTCACTTAGAATGGACGGCGTTATTCTGCGCCTCCCGCACGGCGGCGGCGCCGAGTTCCTCGGGCGTTGCCCGAAATAGTCGCAGCGCCGCGGCCTTCTGCTCGCGCGTCTGCATTTTTGCCAGCATCCCCCGGTATTCCTCGTGCAGCTCCGCCAGCCATTTCGTCTGGCCCGCCATGAGGGCGTCGTAGTGGTCGACCGTAAGCAGCACCGCCCGGGGCTTGTTGTGCCGGGTGATCGCCACCGCCTGGTCGGGAGCGAGTTGGTCAAGGACATCGGCTGTGGAGTTTTTCAGCACCGTGGCCGTAATTGTCGGAAGCTCCTGGACCCGAGAGCCTGAATTTGCCGGAATGGAGTACTTTTTAATCATAATCACCATAATCGACAAAATAGCGAATATGTCTACATCTAATGTGCCAACCGCCTCGCGACCCGGGCCTCTGGCACCGGT
This sequence comes from Terrimicrobiaceae bacterium, assembly GCA_041749755.1. Taxonomy (GTDB): domain Bacteria; phylum Verrucomicrobiota; class Verrucomicrobiia; order Chthoniobacterales; family Terrimicrobiaceae; genus QYQL01. The sequence continues at coordinate 5,662 of JBGTAT010000481.1, forward strand.
GAGGGGATGAGGTTCCTCTCAGATTCGGGCCATCCTCATGAGACACCCGGTGCTCTCCACGCGCTGCGAACGATTCGAGCCAGATTAACGAGGAAGCGTCTTCAGCTGCCTTATCAGCTCCATGGCTTTATGAGAAAATCGTGACATCGGAACGCTGGGCTCCCCCCCGACCCGCGCGTGGAACTGAATTGGAAAGACTCCTTGACGAATGGACGAATCCCGCTGAAGGAGCACAGCCAATGCAATGTTTGCTAGAAAAAAATCCTCTGGAATTCTGTCCAGATACGAGCGCAAGTTATTCGTTTTCATGAGCCGAAACGGGACATTTGCGTCTGGGCAGTGGCAGCCGGCAAACGCAAAAATTACAAGGCGAAGAATCTTGCTTGCGAGCACTCTTCGCCAACCGTCCGAACGTTTGAGGCGGTTGCCGTAAATGACATCGAAATTTCCCCGATTTTTCCAGAATGATGGGAAGTCATCGGGATCACACTGTCCGTCGGAGTCTATCTGAAGAACAAAAGGAATGCGGCAATGACAAGCGTGCCGGTATGCAAGCAGACATGTTCGCCCATGTCCTGCATTCGGCTGGTGGATGACCTCCAAGTGCGGAGAAAACCGCGATTTTAACTGTTCGAGAATCTGGCCGCTCTCATCTGTCGATCCATCATTGATCGCTAGAAATACAAAACTCTTCGTTTCTCTAGCGATCGCTGGTATCCAGCTTCCGAGCGTCTCAGCTAGCGAGGCAGACTCATTAAAAACTGGAAAAGCGACAAGGAGTTCAAGAGGTTGAGGAGAATGCAAATGTCCGGCCCTATTATTGCCCCGCTTGGTAAATTGCTAGGATTTCCGAGTCAGGAAGCGCTCGATTATGAAAGGAGACCTCATCTAGGGCACCGATGAAGCTGTCGGCGGCAATGCCCTGGTGTTTTGCACCGATCACGAAAGGCTGCTTGGTGGAGTTTGGCACGCCATGAGTATTTTTCATGATTTCCATTTTTCCATCCACATAAAGCTTTAGCGTTTGTCCGTCGAATACGCCAGCGACATGGTGCCACTCGTTCGCCTTAAACTTGGTAGCAGAGTCAATTTCTTGGTATCCATCTTCTTTACTGAAAAATCCACATCGAGCCCTCCCCCAGTAAAAAGTCAGCCAAAATGAATTGCTCGCACCTTTTTCTACTATCCGGCCGCTGCAGCGTTCCTGCTCTGGGCAGGCCCATGCGGAAATCGTCCAGGCGGGGGATTCGAAAAGCTGTGAGTGGGGGACTTCAATGCTTGAAGAGCCGCGAAATGTCGCCGCCTTGCCCGCAGTTCCTGGTTCATAGGCAATCGGGCCTACCAATTTTGCCTCCATTGCCGGCTTGGAGGCGGTAGAGTTCTCAAAAGAAAACGTCACGTTTGATGTCTGAGCAAGAGCTGCAGATTCGAACATGGCGCAAAACGCAAGCGGGAGGAGGAAGCGGTTCATAAGCGGCATAGCACGGTGTATTTATAGCGCATGTGTCCTTTGGAACAATCGAATTCAATGAAAAAATCTTATCCCGCAGGCTGTCCACTAGTGGGGCAACTGGGGCTGCTCTTACTGGTGTTTTTTTGCGCGCAATCGGAAGTTCTGGCGTCGATGCGGCTGCTCACGACCATGAAAGCTAGGCTACTCGACCTTGATTAATTCATCCTTGTCGCGCAGGATCCACCTGGCATTGATGGACTTGGCCTTTTTCATTCCAGGGTCTTTGCCAGCAAGGACATCATTTAGGCACCCAAGTGTGGATCGGTAGTCTAAGCCGTGGGCCCAGAGCATTCCTTCGTAGCCGCACACGACCGGTCGACCAAGTAAAACCGCCGGGTTGTCAAACGTCGGCTCTGTCGCGATACGATCTGCGAAAGGCACTTGCGAGAGAATTACCTCTGCTTGTGCGAGCTCCGAGCGGTTTACCAGGCGGTAGCCATGCCTTCCATCCAAACCTCCCATGAGCGATAGCGTGCCGGAAAAAAATAGAGCTGTGCATGTAGCCAGCCTAACCGGAAACGGCCAGCAGGAAATCGTGCTCCAAAGATACGGAGCACAGCATAGCCACGCCCAAATGAAAAATTTGGTATTGTCCCATTCCCATGAAGCGAAGCGAAAAAAGCAGCTTGCGGCAAAGAGGAGAAGGCTGGGGGCTGCAAAGCTTAGAAGCTCCAAGCTTCTTTTGCGGGCCGTCTGCCATGCCAGTATTCCAAGTAGGGGGAGGGATACGCCAAAGTTGATCACCCAAAAAAGAATCTCAGGGAATGGAGTGGAGATGGAGGCGGCTGGCTGAAGCGTCTTGTTCAGCCACTCGATCCAATCTGGACCCGCCTGCATCCATCCTGGATGCCAATGGGCAGCCGCCTCTTGGCTGAACCCGCCAGTGACAAAATAGACGAGTGCGCTGGCGACGGGAAATGCCGCCGCTACGAAAAGGAAGAGCGGCCGACGCGCGACGGGAAGAACAACAAAAATGGCAGCTAGCACCAAGCTTAGGAAGGCGAAGGCATGGATGCTGAATATTGGCATGGTGGCATACAAAAGGTATGCAACCCAGCGAGGGATCTTCATTTCGGACCTAAAAAACGAGCCACGCCAAGAGCTGAGCAGAAGAAACGACGCTGGAATGGCAAATAGCAGCGCGCGCTGGGTCACGAACATCGACAAAAAGAAATTTTTCCAACCTAGTTCGCTTTGGAAGTCTCCCAGCTGTTCACCCCGAAAAATCAGCAAGCCCGCAAGCCCACCATTGAAGAGGAGTGCGGCAATGGCAAACGCGCCTCCCCATCTCCAAAGGGCCCAGGCCGAAAGGGCGGCTCCGCATAGTCCGACCCAGACAAGGCCTTTTTCTAAAGGAATTCCAACGCAAAGGAGGAGAGCGTTAAACAAGTCCGTGCCTAGGTAGTAGCTCAGCGGAACGCTTGGGAAAAATGGGGATTCCGGCCAAAAATCCACGCCGTTTGCGAGATACCGAATGAAATGGATATGCTTTGACAGATCACCCAAATTATTCGGCGAGAGCACCCGCCATTCGTCGCCGACCGGGTAGATGAGCCAGAGGAACGCGCGGAGCGAGGCGAGGGCGAAAACGCAAAGCAGAAGGATGTCCCATGCGGTCGGGGCCGGGGATTTTTGCGAGGGGGTTCCGCGCCAGGCGGCGACGGCTGCGGCGGTTCCGATGGCGAACGCCGTCCAAGAGAGCGCGGGCGAGAGGCCGCCAAGGGGGAATGCAAGAGCGACAGCCGCCGTCACGCTGGCGGCGACAAAGACCAGGATCGCGACCGGAAGCCTCATGAAAAAAACTGAGCTGCGGACGGCGGTCGGGCGGCGGGTGGCACAGGATTCATTTGGCGGCTATGCCAGGCTTTCGGACCGCGACAAATTTCCCGGGGTTCAGGATCCCCTGGGGGTCGAGCGCAGCCTTGAGGGTGTCGTGAAGCGAGCGGGTCGCGGGCGAAACCGCCTGGTTCCACCACGGCATCTTGGCCAGCCCGATCCCGTGCTCGCCGGTGATCGCCCCCCCCCACGCAAGGACCTGCGAAAAAATTTCATCGAGCACCGCGCGCGAATTCTTTTTGACCGCCGGGTTTTCCGGGTCGGCGACCATGATGTTCGTGTGGATGTTTCCATCCCCCGCATGCCCGAAGCAGGCGATCGGGAAGCCAGACTTTTTTTGGAGGCTGGCCGCAAATTCGACCATGTCGACGAGGCGGCCGCGCGGGACGACGATGTCCTCGTTGAGCTTTTTGAGGCCGGTGGCCTTGAGCGATTGCGAGTAGACGCGGCGGAGTCCCCAGAGCCGAGCGCACGCCTCGGGTGTGGTCGCGCGGTGGACGGCGAGCGCCCCGGCTCCATGAAGAATTTTTTCGAGAGCCTTCGCCTCGCTGCGGACGCTGGCGACCTGGCCATCGACCTCGATGATAACCTGGGCATTGCCGGGGGGGAATTGGGCGCCGGGTTTGTATGCGCGGGCGGCGTCGAGGGTGAACTTGTCCGCGACCTCGACGGCGGCCGGCAAAAATCCGGCCGAGAAGACTGCCTGAATCGCGGTGGCGGCAGCCCGCATCGAGGGGAAGCCGGCCGAGAGGGTGGCGCGGGCGGGTGGCAGGGGGACAAGCCGGAGGGTCGCCTCAGTCACGATCCCGAGCAGGCCCTCGGATCCGGTGAAAAGCCCGACAAGGTCGAAGCCGGTTTTGTTTTTGTGCGTGCGTCCGCCGCAGCGGATCACCGTCCCATCGGAGAGGACGACCTCCAACCCGAGCACGTAATTCCTCGTGACCCCGTACTTGAGGCACCGGGGGCCGCCGGCATTTGTGGCGATGTTTCCGCCGATGCTGCAGTCCTTCAGGCTCGCCGGGTCCGGCGGGTAGAGGAGGTTCAGGTCCTTGGCCGCCTGCTGGAGGACGCCGGTTACGACATTCGGCTGAACAACCGCCACAAAATCTTGCGGGTGGATTTCCAGGATCTTGTTCATCCGGTCGAGGGCGAGGACGATGCCTTTGCGGACCGGCGTGCAGCCGCCGACATACCCATAGCCGGCCCCGCGCGGGGTAACCGGAACCCCGGCGCGGCTGGCCTCTCGCATCACGTAGGAGACCTCGGCGGTCGAGGACGGGAACACAACCGCATCCGGTTCGCAGTGGGCAAACCATTTGTCGCCGGAATATTCGGGCGCTGCTTCGCGGAGGACCGCGGCGGCCCCCAACCTTTTTGTGAGCTTTTTGAGAAGGGCGGTGGTCATAGGTGAAAGGTCCTCCAGGCCTCGGCGATCCCGTCGGCAGCCGGAAGCGATGCAACGTGGCCGCCGGCCAGCGCGACCGCTCGCTTGACCTCGGGGATCGCATTCGACGGGCAGCAGGGGAATGCGGCAAACCGTCCATCGAGCATCGGCAGGTCGTTAAAATGGTCGCCGGCGGCCACGACATCCTCGCGTCCGATCTCGAGAAGGCGGCAGAGCTCGCCGAGCGAGGATCCCTTGTGGTATTCCCGGTGGCAGAACCTGAGGTAGACGGTGTTGCGCTGGTAGGAAAACTCGGGAAACTCCTCGCTTTCGCGGTCGATAAACGTCGCGACCTCGTGCATGACCTCCTCGCTCGTCGTGACGAGCCCGATCGGCCGGTCTCCTTCCTCGATGATCTTCACATCCGCAGAATCTTTTGCCAGGCCCTGGATGCTCCCGATGACCGCCCCGGCGGACTCAAAAAGTGCATCGTGGCGGGCGTAGCAGAGGTCGTTCCACTCGGCATGCGACGACCACGAACCGTCGCCGCCGCGGGAAAAGATCTCGCGCTCGTTGGTTAGCAAAAAATCCGGCTCGGCCGGAGCCTGAAAGATTTCGAGCCCCTCGATCGCGTGGGCGAGGCCGCGGCCGGTATTGAGCGCCCAGATCCCGCCCGCCTGCCGGTGGCGGCGCAGCACCTCCGCAAACGCAGGAGAGCACCTCCCGTCGGAGGGGTGCGAGATCAGGGTCCCGTCGAAGTCGGTGCTGAGAAGCCGGAAGCGTGACATGTGGCCCGCCACTAAACACGCTCGCGGGCGCGGCTGCAATTTTTCTGTCGTTTCTCCCCCCATGCTGGCAGGATCCGGGGATGAAATCCGCCTACGAACTCGCCATGAGCCGGCTCGAAAAATCCGCCCCGACCCACACGCTCACGGACGCCCAGAAGCTCGCGATCGCCGAAATCGACAGCGAAATCAACGCCAAGATCGCTGAGAAAAAAATCTTTTTGGACGGCGAGCTTGCGAAGGCCGACCCGGCCGGGCAGGACCAGATCCGCCGCCAGCTCGCCTCCGAACTCGTCCGCCTGGAAGAAAAGCGCGAGCGCGAGAAAGAAAAAGTTCGCACGTCGGCTTGATCAGCTCTCCAGCACCTCAGCCATGGCACCGGTGACCTGCGAGATCAGGCCGAACATCCGGAACACGACGAGTGCGACGACGACGAGGTAGAGGATCCGCGGCAGCCACTCGGTGAGGGCATCGATGCGCCGGAACAGCCGGTCGCGAAAAATTCCTGCCCAGCGCGCGATTTCGTGGTCGAGGCGTCCGGAAACTTCTGCAACGCGGAGTGCGCGTTCGAGGTCGGCGGGGAACGCCCCAGCAGCCTGCAGCGCGGTAGCGAGGCCCTCGCCGGACCGGATGTGAGCGATGGCAACCTCGGCAGCTCCCCGCAGGCGGGCACTTCCCGATGCCTCTCCCGCCCGGGCCAGTCCGGCTAAAAATCCATCTGCTGAGCGGATCCCTAGCGAGAGCACGAGGCAGAACCGTGCGAGCGCGCCGTCCCGCAGGAGCGGGCCGATCACCGGAAGCGCCGAAATCAGCCGGTCGGCTGCGGCGTTTCGCGAAAACATGCGCGCCGCCAGCCACAACATAATTCCAATCACGCCAACAATGGCGTACGCGGTGCCGAGGAACATCGCGACTTCGCGCAAAAACGCCGGAAAGTTTCCCTGCAAAATCGCGGCCGGGATCGAGAGGAGGATCGCTCCGAGGTGGAGGATGAAGATCGGATACGCGGATGCAGCCAGCGCGCGGCGCTGGCCGGAGGCAAGGTGGGCGTAATAGCCGGCCAGTTCGCCGCAGGCTTCGACGAGCCTCCCGCTCTGCTCGCCAGCCCCGAGAATCCCCGCGTCCAGCTCGGAAAATCCTGCCTGCCGAAAGGCGTCCGCCGGCCCGGCATCCAGCACTCCGGCCACGCCGCGCGCGGCAGCGCCCCCGCGATCCCGCCCGCTCCCCATGTGCTCCAGCGCCCGCTGCAAGGGAAGCCCGCTCTGGAGCATTTGCGCGAGCTCGTGGAAGAAATGTTCTTTATCTCGGAAGCGAAGTTGCACGATGCGGGCGGTTATGGATGATCATGATTGAAATGGGGAACACGCGCGAGGACATAAAATGGGTGAAGACCGCCCTGGCGGAAGCTCGTCGTGGCCAGGGCCGCACGCATCCGAACCCGGCTGTCGGGGCCGTCCTTGTCAAAAAAGGCCGGCTTCTCTCGGCCGGATGGCATCGGGCTGCCGGGTCCCCGCATGCGGAGATCGAGGCGCTGTCGGCGCTCCCCAATCCCGGCTCTGCGCGAGGGGCGACCCTTTATGTCACGCTCGAGCCCTGCAGCACGCACGGCCGGACACCTCCCTGCACAGCCGCGATCATTGCGGCCGGGATCTCGCGTGTCGTCTACGGGGCAAGGGATCCTAACCCGAAGCACGCCGGGCGTGCGGACAAGATCCTCACGAAGGCCGGGATTTCGGTGACGGCCGGCGTTCTTGCAGACGAGTGTGGTGCCGTGAACCGCGCCTGGAACAAATGGATTGCCACCGGGATGCCCTACGTGATCGCCAAGGCCGGAATGAGCCTGGATGGCCGGATCGGATCGCCGCCCGGTCGGCGATGGCTCACATCGGAGGAATCCCGCAGGGATGCGATGTCCCTCCGGGCGTCCTGCGGGGCGATCCTCGTCGGCGGGGAAACGATCCGAACCGATAACCCGAAGCTCACGCTGCGCGGGATCCGGGGGATTCCTCAGCCGCTCCGCGTCGTTTGGTCCCGCACGGGAAACCTGCCGCCGGAAAGCAGGATATTCACCGACCGGTTTCGCGACAGGACCCAGGTTTTCTGCGGCACCTCGCTGCGAAACGTCCTCCGCTCGCTCGGCCGGAGCGGGGTTGTCTCCGTCCTGATCGAGGGTGGCGGGCGCACGCTCGGCGAGGCGTTTGACCGCGGGCTTGTGGACCATGCCGTCTTCTACGTCGCCCCGGTCCTGACCGGCGGCGGAGTGCCCGCCGTTGGTGGCATCGGGGCCGGGTCGAATGAGGCGGGTTGGGAACTTGCGAACGCCACCTATGAGGTTATCGGGGGCGACCTGCGCATCGCCGGGGATGTTGGGCCGAGATCGGCTTCCGGGACGTCGGACGGGTCGGACGGGTAAGACGGGTCGGACGGGTCGGACGGGTCGGACGGGTCGGACGGGTCGGAGCCAGTTGGCGAAGGTCGTCTGCGGGTCAATTTTTTAAGGCCTCCGCCGCCCAGGCGGGGAAATCCGGCGGGACCGGCGCGACAAATTCGACTGGCTGGTGGGTGGTGGGATGTTCGAACGCGATTTTCCAGGCGTGGAGGAAATGCCGCTGGTGGGTACCCCGGCGGCCATAGACCGGATCGCCGACGATCGGGTGGCCGAGGTGTTTGAGGTGGACTCGGATCTGGTGGGTGCGCCCGGTGCGCGGATGGCATTCGACCAGCGCTTTGCCCTCAAACGATGCCAGGACCCGGTATTTGGTCTGCGCCTCACGGCCGCGCTCGCTCACCGTCATCTTCTGCCGGTGCACCGCGTGCCTCCCGATCCGCGCGTCGATCAGGCCGTGCGGCATCCGGGGAACTCCCTCGACGAGTGCGAGGTAGGTCTTGGAAATTTTGCGGCCGGCGAACTGCTCCGAGATCGCGCGGTGCGAGCCCTCGGTTTTGGCGATGATCAGGCATCCGCTCGTCTCCTTGTCCAGGCGGTGTACGATCCCCGGACGATCCTCGCCCCCGACCACGCGGATTCCTGCGCAGTGGTGAAGGATCGCGTTGACGACCGTGCCGTCGGCATTTCCCGCTCCCGGATGCACCACCAGACCGGCCGGCTTGTTCATCACCAGAAAGTCGGCATCCTCCCAGATGATGTCGAGCGGGATATCCTGCGGCGGGGTGGGGGAGGGCGTCGAAACCTGCGGGATGGCCACGTCCACCCGGTCGCCCAGGCGGAGCGGATGCGAGCACCGCGTGGCCTCTGCATTGACCCGCACGTGCCCGTCCCGGATGAACCCCTGCAGGCGCGAGCGCGAAAAATCCGGGATCCAAGTGGTGAGGAATTGGTCCAGCCGGGACCCGGCATCCCCGGCGTCCACTATTCGAAAATCCTCAGTCATTCAGGGTTTTGCATTGCGGGTTCCTTCGCGAATCGCTACTCCAATGGAAAGCTTTTTCTTGAATCCGTAGCTCATGTCGGAAAATCCCCCCCCCCCAACGCCTGCCGAAGAACCGGACCTGCAAGAAAATCCTCCCCTCCCAACGCCGGACGAAGAGCCGGACATGCAAGAAGAGATCGATTCCGCCAACCCGGTGATGGCCGGAGCGGAAAACGTCTTCGAGTCCTGCCCGTCGTGCCAGACGCTCATGGACATGTCCGACGTCATGCCGTTCACCGAGGTGATCTGCCCGGGGTGCGGGCACGCCATCCGGGCGCGCCTCAAATTTAATCATTTTACCCTTATCGAAAAAGTCGGTGAGGGCGGGATGGGCTCGGTTTACAAGGCACTCGACACGAACCTCAACCGCCACGTCGCCCTGAAAATCCTGAAAAAGGAAATCAGCGCCAACGAGGATGAGCAGGCGAAGCTGGCGAAGGAAGCCCGGATCACGGCTGCGGTCAACCACCCGAATGTGGTGAAGGTTTTCCACTTCGGCCGCGACCACGGGCAGTTTTATCTGGCGATGGAACTTGTCGAGAAGGGATCGCTCGACGACCTGATGGCGATTCAGAAGCGGATCGCCGAAGTCCAGGTGCTCGAGGTCGGGGCGCAGATCGCGATGGGGCTGGCCGCCGCGCTCGAACTCGACCTCATCCACCGCGACATCAAGCCCGGCAATATCCTCTTCCAGGACGCCCACACGGCGAAGCTTGTGGATTTTGGCCTCGCCATCATCATGGACGAGGAGGCGTCGGTGCGCGGCGAAATCTGGGGAACCCCGTACTACATCGCCCCCGAAAAGCTCGACAACCAGCCGGAGGATTTCCGCAGCGACATCTACAGCCTCGGCGGCACCCTGTTTCACGCGCTGGCGGGCCGTCCGCCCTACGAGGCCGAGTCCGCCTCGATGGTCGCCCTCAAGCAGCTCAAGAGCCAGCAGGTCAGCCTCCAGTCATTTGCCCCCGATGTGTCCAGCGAGACGGCCTATGTCATCAACCGCATGATGGCAAAACACCCGGACGAACGCTACCAGTCGTACGAGGAGCTCATCGGCCACCTGACGTATGCCCGGGAAAAGCTGCTCGAGCGAGCCCGCAAGCCGCTCCAGCCGAAGCAGCGCGTCGTCATCGAGACGGCAGAAACCAGAAAGTTTTCCGGTTTGATCTCGCTGATCCTGCTCGGTGTCGTCTTCCTCGCCGGGGCCTCACTCTTTGTTTTCCGCGATAAGATCTTCCCCCCCGAGGCAACAAGTTCCACCCAGACCGCCGGCCCGCGAAAGATGAGCGCGGAAGACGCGCAGTCCGCATTTCTGTCCGGGGTCTCGACGCTGGCGGACGGCGATATCGAGGGGGGGCGCGCAGAATTCCAGCGAATTGCCTCTGAGCCGGGGATGCCTCAGCCGCAGAAGGGGTGGGCGATTCTCAACGCGGCGCTGGCTTCGCTGCTGATGGGGGAGGCCCAGCCCGCCCTGGCACTGCTCGGCCCGCTGAACAAGGCCGGCCTTTATTCCCAGGATCCGGCCGAGCAGACCACGGCCAACCTTTTCCTCGAGGTCAGCCGCACGCTCCTGGCGAAAACGCCGGTGAACGCATCTATCCAAAACCTCTACACGGATAAGAAGGAGGTCTTTGCGCTTTTGATTTTTGGGGTTTGGGATTGGGAAATTCAATCTGATTTCGAGAATGCCGGCACGCTGTTGGCCGCCTTCAACCGGCGGGCCACCGCCTCGTCCTGGGAGGCCCGCTACAAACCGCTCACGGAAAAATATCTCTCCGACTGGAAAATCTTGAAGCCGATTGAAAAGGCGTTGGCCTCGGCCTCGACGGCCGCCGAAGCCACGACCTTGCTCAACGCGGTCCGCGAAGCGCGGCCGAACATGCAGACCGGCACAAAAGTCAGCGAGCGGCTCGATGAGATCGAAAAGGCGCTCGTTGCCAAAGGGGCGACGTCTTGAACGCCAGTGCACAAAAAATCCGGACGCCGAAAAATGAATTCCTGAGCGTGACTTGCTCAAAAGTCTGCCTACTATCTCGGGTCCGGTTCGTGCCCGCATCCTGGCCGCTGGGGGGGATTCCTCCTCGCTCGCCAGCTTCGGGCGCCATCGTAACGACTCCATGAGATACCTCAAAGCTACCATTTTGATCGGCACGGTTTCGGCCGCGCTCGTGCTTGTGCTCTATGCCACCGGCTGGCTGACGAACACGCTCGATCTCGTCCTCCTCCAAGCGTACAAGCTCAAGAAGCCCCTCGTGACCCAGCAGGGGGTGCATGTCCTGCTGATTGCGGCGCTCGCGTTCGGGGCGGCTTGGACGACGGTCGATATCACCCGTCCGATCCTCAAGACGATCGTGGCCCTGGGGGCGGTTCTGCTGCTCCTTACCGGATCGATGGTGCTCGCGCTCTACAACGTATTTTTCTCCCCCTTTCCCTCGCTGTTTGCGGTGCTCATGAGCTTTTTTATCGGGCTGGCCTACGGGCGGACCGGAAGCGGATCGCGCAAAAAGCTGATGGAGCGGCTGTTTGGGCAGCGGCTGTCGCGCGGGGCATTTAGCCAGCTGGTGAACTCGGATGTTCCTCTGGACTTCCCCGGCGCCCTCCAGGAGGGAACCGTTCTGGTGGTGGCCGTGCACAACCACTCCGAGCTCATGGAGCTTCTCACGCCGGAGAACTACGCCTCGATGACGAACCTCTACCTGCGCACCGCATCGGATTATCTGGTCGAGGTGGGCGGGTACCTTGACGAGTGCGGCGGAGAAAGCGTGCGCGTCGTCTTCGGCGCGCCGGTGCCCGACGAAAAACATGCCGCCAAAGCCTGCCGCGCGGCGATCGACCTGGCATCCCGCCTCGACGATCTGAACAAGGAATGCGACGCCACCTGGCAGCGGCGGCTGGATTTCCGGATCGGGATCAACTCGGGTGAGATGATCGCCGCAGCCTATGGCGGAAGCCGCCTGGGAAGCTTCAGTGTCGCCGGTCCGGTCGTCGAATTTGCCCGCCGGCTCTGCTCGGCGTGCGCCACCTACGGAAGCCGGATCCTGATCGGGCCGGAGACGTACGAACCCGCTGCGGATACCTTGGAGGTCCGCCCGATCGAGGTCATCAAAACCTCGGGCGAACGGCGCCGCGTCGAGCTCTACGAGATCCTCGCCCCCAAACACGGCCTCTCGCCCGAGCGCGAGCGCAGCCGCAACCACTACTGGACCGGGGTCCTCCACTACCGGGACCGCCAGTGGGACAAGGCGATCGAAGAATTTTCCAAGGCCCGCATCACCGGGATCCCCGACCCCGTCCTCGATTATTATATCCGCCGCGTCGAGCGCAGCCGCCGCGGCGAGGAGGAGGTTAATAAAAACCAGATGCTCCTCTTCAGCGCGGCTTAGGCGGCTTTTTTAAACCGCTCTAGTTTTTCCGGCGGATGGCCGCTGTACATCATAACGTATGATGAGGCGTTACACGTCCAATCATTGGGCTGAGGGCGATACTCTTTCCTGCCAATCTTGTGTGCCGACCAGACAGTGTTCCGGCCTCCCATCAGCTCCGGATTTTGCCCGGGATAGCCGATCAGGGGGCGATCCACTGTTTGCCCCAGAGGCGGCATTGTTGCGCAGGAGGGAAGCGTGACCAGCGCGATCAGCGTTGTTCCTATCGAGCGGGAATTCATATCTTTTTAAGACGGGAGCCGGGGGCGGCAGTGAATGCGCTAACTTAGGGAGGTTTGGGATGCTGCCCCTGCAGGGCAGAGCCCCATATTATCCAAGACCCAGTGCGGCGCTGACGCTTGCCCTGGGCTAGCCCCACTTCGCGGACTGGAGGCAAAAATCAGTTATTTTCAGCCCTCTGAGGCCCTCGGACCCGCATAAACACAGGGGGGTAGTCCTCAAAAGGGCTTGTAGTGCCGACCTACCCCCTTGCGCGTTTTCAGCGGGAAC
>JBGTAT010000482.1:0-3703 GCA_041749755.1 Terrimicrobiaceae bacterium
GGCAAGGCCCCGCGGGCGGTGGCCTTCGTCCAGTGCGCCGGCTCGCGCGATCCCGAGCACCTGCCCTACTGCTCGGCCGTCTGCTGCCGCACGAGCCTGAAGCAGGCCTCGCTGATCCGCCAGGCCCTGCCCGACACGCGCGTCTTCGTCCTCTACAAGGACCTCCGCTCCCCCGGCCAGTTCGAGCTGTTCTACAAGCAGGTGCAGCAGGACGAGGGGATCTTCCTGAGCAAGGGGGACGTCTACGAGGTCGAGCCCCCGCCGGCCGACTTCGCCCTCCGCGCGCTCGCGAATATCGTCTTCACCCCGCACCTCGGGGCCAGCACCGCCGAAGCCCAGGAAAACGTGGGCATCGAGATCGCCCAGGCGATCCGCGCCGCCCTCCTCGATGGCGAGATCCGGAATGCGGTCAACATGCCGAGCATCGACGCCAAGACGGCGGCCGTCGTGAAACCTTACCTCACGCTGGGCGATAAGCTCGGACGGTTCGCCGCCCAGCTCGCCCCGAAGCGCAACGACCGGATCGTCATCACCTACGGCGGCAAGGCGGTCGAGATGCCGACCGAGGCGATCTCCCGCGCGATCCTCACCGGGTTCCTCAAAAATGCCGGCGGCGAAGAAGTCAACAGCGTGAACGTCCGCACGATGGCGTCCACCCTCGGCCTCAACATCGAGGAGGTCCGCTCGAGCGAGCAGACCGACTTCAACGAGTGGCTCCACATCGCGGTCTTCAGCGGCGAAAATAAGGTCTCTGTCGGAGGCACGTTCTTCGGCGCAAAAAATGATCCGCGCATCGTGCGCGTCAACAGCCGCCCGGTCGAGGTCACGCCCTCCGGCGTCGTGCTCCTCCTCGAGAACAAGGACCGCCCGGGAATCGTCGGCCACATCGGCACCCTCCTCGGCAAGGAGAACATTAACATCGCCAGCATGAGCCTCTCCCGCACCGAACTGGGCGGCCGCGCGCTCACCCTGCTCAACCTCGACAGCCTCCCCGACGCCGGCGTCCTCCAGCGCCTCGCCGCCGATGCCGACATCTTCGGAGCCCAGGTGATCTCGCTGTAGAACCTCAGCTCAGCTGCTTGACCGCAGTCGTCAGATAAACGGCCTCGGGATGCTTGCCCCGGTACTTCGTGATCTCCTTCTTCTCGAGGACCCGGAATCCGAACCGCTCGAGCACCTTCGTCCCCCGGCGGGATTCGAACGTCACCATCTGGCCGAAAACCGCCTTCTCGCCGTGGGCTTTGAGGTAGTCAAAATACGCGTTGAGCATCGCATGCGTTCCGGCCAGGCCCTGCGCCTCCGGCAGCACGTTAAAATGAAAATGTGCCGTCCTTCTTGGGGCGGCCGGGACTTCGCGCCACGAGTTTTTCAGGATCCAATGGATGAACTCGCGCGTCGCCGGGTTGTAGCCCAGATACCGCCTCATCCCGGTGGCAAACAGCCGGAGGTTGTGGAAAAAGCTATGCCATTGCTGGCGGAACGGACGCCGTGAGCCCAGAAGGTAACCTTTGACCACGCCGTCCTGCTCGAGCACAAACGAGGACTCCGGCTCGACGTCGGTGTAGTATTCGGTCAGGTAGTCGGCAAAGAGCTCGCGGTCCTCGAAGATCGCATCGATCGGCTTCCCCAAGAACCCGGTCTCGCAGCAGAGGCGGCGGATCACCTCGCGATCGCGGGGCTCGTACGGACGAATGGAAATCTCAGGAGGCACACCCGTGCTTCTACTCAGGATTCCCGCCCTCGACAAGCGACAAACCCGCCCGCCGGCGATTTCGGGCGTATCTCCGTTTCCTGCAAATCGACAAACATGCTCCACTGGACCGTGGCATGGGCATCCTGCCCATGCGAAAAACAATCCAGTAAGACATGGGCAGGATGCCGATGCCACGGTTTGCAACTATCGAAGATGCGCCCGGCGATTTCAAAAATTGCGCCCCTTCCCATCGAGTCCTCGGGGCCATGGAACGCCAGCCGGCCGCCCAGGATTCAAAGAATGATGCAAATCAACTTCTGGCGATTGCATCCGGCCGGAATTTCTGCCTAATCTCCCGTCCCTTCCCCATGAATACCAACATCGAATCCCATCTCGTCGAAAAGCGCGTCTTCAAGCCGGCGAAAGAATTTTCCAAGCGCGCGCTGGTCACGAACTTTGCCGCCTACAAGAAGCTCCATGCCGAGTCCATCAAGTCGCCGGAGAAGTTTTGGGCGAAGGAAGCTTCCGAGCTGACGTGGAGCAAGAAGTGGTCGCGGGTGCTCGACTGGAAGGTCCCGTTTGCGAAGTGGTTTGTCGGAGGAAAGCTGAATGCGGCCGAAAACTGCCTGGACCGCCACCTCGACGGGCCCCGGCGGAACAAGGCGGCGATCATCTGGGAGGGCGAGCCCGGCGAGCGCCGGACGCTGACCTACCACCAGCTCCACCGCGAGGTCTGCATCTTCGCAAATATTCTCAAGCGAAATGGCGCAAAGCCCGGCGACCGCGTGCTCATCTACATGCCGCTGATCCCCGAGGCCGTGATCGCGATGCTCGCGTGCGCGCGGATCGGCGCGGTCCACAGCGTCGTCTTCGGCGGATTCAGCAGCGAGAGCATCAAGGACCGGGTGATGGACAGCGGGGCCACGATCGTCGTGACGGCGGACGGCGGCTACCGCCGGGGGCAGATCGTCTCGCTGAAGCAGAACGTTGACCATGCCCTGGCCGGCGATAAACAGGTGCGCCGGGTCATCGTCTTCCGCCGCACCCATCTCGACATCCACATCCAGGAGGGGCGCGACGTCTGGTGGCACCGCGAGGCCGAGTACGTTGACGCCAAATGCCCGCCGCACCACGTGGACAGCGAGCACCCGCTCTTCATCCTCTACACCAGCGGGTCGACGGGAAAGCCGAAGGGGATCCTCCACACGACCGGCGGGTACCTGACCGGCACCGCCTCGACGACGAAATACATCTTCGACCTGCGCGAGAACGACGTGTATTGGTGCACGGCGGATGTCGGCTGGATCACCGGCCACAGCTACCTGGTTTACGGCCCGCTCGCCAACGGCGCAACCTGCGTGCTCTACGAGGGCGCGCCAAACTGGCCGGAGCCGGACCGCTTCTGGAAAATCATCGCCGAGTTTGGCGTGACGATCCTCTACACTGCGCCGACCGCGATCCGAGCGTTCATGAAGTGGGGGGACGAGTGGCCGAAGAAACACGACCTGTCCTCTCTGCGCCTCCTCGGCACCGTGGGCGAGCCGATCAACCCGGAAGCCTGGATGTGGTACCACAAACACATCGGGGCCGGGCGCTGCCCGATCGTCGATACCTGGTGGCAGACCGAGACCGGCGCAATCATGATCGCCCCCCTGCCGGGCGCGACCCCCACAAAACCTGGCACCGCGACGCTCCCGTTTTTCGGGATCGACGCCGCGATCGTGGACGACAGAGGGAAGGAAGTCGGCCCGAACGAGGGCGGCAAGCTCGTCATCCGCAAGCCCTGGCCCGCGATGCTGCGCACGATCTACGGCGACAAGCCCCGCTACCGGAAGCAGTACTGGAGCGAGGTCAAAGGCTCCTACTTCACCGGCGACGGCGCGCGGCGGGACAAGGACGGCTACTTCTGGATCGTCGGCCGGATTGACGACGTGCTCAACGTCGCCGGGCACCGCCTCGGAACCGCCGAGGTCGAAAGCGCGCTCGTGTCGCACCACGACGTCGCCGAGG
>JBGTAT010000483.1:0-1735 GCA_041749755.1 Terrimicrobiaceae bacterium
GCATCCCGGCCGACCGTCACCGTGAGCCGGATGCCATCAATCTCCAGGAGCTGCGCGACGACCGCCGGGGCCAAATGGTGCGAAGAGTTCACCATGAACAGGACCTCGTACGGCGGTGCGCTCCGCACGGGCGGCGGTTCGGAAAAGACCAGGGGGACCGGGAACCCGGTCACATGGATTTTTTCGGCCGCCACGCCGGCCTCGCGCATCACCTGCGCGGTCTCTGGGTTGGCGACGAAAAAATGGTCGCAGGAGCAGCGGTACCAGACCGAGTTGACGGTCAACGAGTCGGTCACAATGGTGACCAGCTCGGCGTCCCCGGCCTCGCCCCGGCGGCGGATCAGGTCCATGAGATGCCCGTACCCAGGATACGTGCTCACGATCGCGTCCGGACGCAGCTCGCCGATCCGCTGGGCGAGGAGCCGGGCCGCACGCCCGAAAACCCCGATCCCGCCGCCGACGACGGCGGTGCGGTCGAGGAGAAAAAAGATGGCGCTCCAGAGCGCGGGAATATGGTTGATGACAAAAAGGTAGACGTGCTTCACCGCCTGGTTCAGCGGGCCGTACGCCTCGTCGAAGATGTCGTGGACCGATGCCTTCACCCCGGCCTCGCCGAGCGCGGCAGCCAGGTTGCGCGCCGCAGCATTGTGGCCCTCACCAAACGCCGCCGTCAGGATCAGCGCCGAGTTCACAGCCATTTTCTCCTCTTAAAAAAGAGGGCCATGCTGCCGACGATCAGCAGGCAGAGCGACCAGAAAGCCACGTACCCGAACGGCCAGTTCAGCTCCGGCATGTTCCACTTGTCGTCGGTGTTAAAATTCATCCCGTAGACGCCGGCCAGGAACGTGAGCGGGATGAACATCACCGAGACCACGGTGAGCACGCGCATGATCTCGTTCGTCCGGAACCCGAGGCTCGACAGGTAGAGGTCCATGAGCCCGGCCGTGAGGTCGCGGTAGCTTTCGATGATGTCGATGATCTGGGTCGTGTGGTCGTAGCAGTCGCGCAGGAAGATCTGCGTCTCGCGGCAGATCAGCCCGGTGTCGTCCCGGATCAGCGTGTTAAAGATTTCGCGGTGCGGCCAGGCCGCGCGGCGCAGGTGCAGGAGGAGGCGCTTCGCCTCGTAGAGCTTTTTGAGCGGCCCCCGGGTCGGCCGTTCGAGGAGCTCCTCCTCGACCGACTCGATCGAATCGCCGACCGATTCCAAAACCGGAAAAATCTGGTCCACCGTGGCATCGAGCAGTGCGTACGCGAGGTAGTCAGCACCCATTTTTCGCGCGAATCCGCGACCCGACCGCAGGCGCTCCCGCACATGGTCAAACACATCGTGCCCCTGCTCCTCCTGGAGCGTGATCACGTAGTGGTCGCCGAGGAACAGGCTCACCTGCTCGAAGGCGAGCTCCTCGGCAGCGTCGAAATAAATCATCTCGCTCACGATGAAAAAGTGCGTCGCAAAGCGCTCGATCTTCGGGCGCTGCGCGGTATTCAGGACGTCCTCGAGGGCAAGCGGGTGGATCTGAAACTGCTCGCCAAGCTGGCGGAGGAGGTCGATATCCCCAAGCCCGTCGATGTTGATCCAGTTGACCTTTTTCGGATCGATCTTCGCCACAAGATCGGCAAAAGAATCGAAGTCAGCCTCCAGGATCGTTTCCTGATCATACTGGATCAGCGAGATGGTGGCGCGCGGGCGGGATCCCTCGCGGGGCAGCAGCGTGGCCGGTGGCGTGCCGGCCGG
>JBGTAT010000484.1:0-3597 GCA_041749755.1 Terrimicrobiaceae bacterium
TTCGCGGGCGGCCGCGCGGCCGCCTCGCCGGAGGGCTTCCGGAGCGAGCTCGCCGATGTGGCCGGCTCGATGCGGGCCGAGTGGTCACTGCGTCCGTCCACGCAGGCGATCCGCACCGCGATCCTGGTGAGCCGTCAGGACCACTGCTTGGCCGACCTTCTCTGGCGCTGGCGATCCGGGGAGCTGAACGTCTCGATTGCCGGGGTTTTTTCCAACCATGAAACGTGCCGGGCGCTCGCGGAGCGCGAAGGCCTGCCGTACGAACATGTGGATTTTTCCGGCGACAAGGAGGCCGCCTTCCGCGAGCTGGCCGGCCGCCTCCGGGCGCGGGAGGTCGAGCTCGTCGTGCTCGCCCGGTTCATGCAGATCCTGCCGGATTGGTTTTGCCAGGAATTTTCCGGCCGGATCATCAACATCCACCACTCGTTCCTGCCGGCCTTTGTCGGAGCCGATCCGTACCGGCGCGCGTTTGAGCGCGGGGTCAAGCTGATCGGTGCGACCTGCCACTACGCCACCGCGGAGCTCGACAACGGCCCGATCATCGAGCAGGAGGTCGCACGGGTGGAGCACTACCACGAGCCGGACGACCTTATCCGCCTGGGACGTGATTGCGAAAAGCTGGCCCTTGCGCGCGGGGTCCGCTTCCACGTGGAAGACCGCGTGCTCGTGCACGGGCCAAGGGCGATCGTCTTTCGGGACTGATGCCCCAACGGGGCTTTATAGAGTAGCCCAGCGCCAGCGCCGCCCTGGGTTTTTGGTGAAATCGTTTCTGCCCTGTCAGGGCAGCAGCAAGTAACTTACCGGGAACCCTGCATGGCAGAGCCCATCACACCGGGGCCCTCCCATTTTTCCGGACGGTTCCATGGCAGCGAGCTGCCGGCATGCTGAGACTCCGGGGATTCGTCGCTTGCGCAGCCTGAGATACAGAACGCCGCGCAGGCGAGGAGGAGGCTATTCCGCAGTCGCCTGATAGATAACATTGTCTCCGGGCTGGATGCTGACGCCCCGCGGCACGCTGTTGACCACGATGTCGGCAATCGAGGTGGAGGGTTCGACCGAGGTGACGCGCACCTTGCCGATGAGCTGGTTGCCGCGCTTGATCAGCATCTCTGCATTCCCCACGACTCCATTCCGGTCCCCGAGGTTGAGGACCACAAAGTTCCATGCCTGATTAACCGCCAGGATCCTGCCCTCCAGGCCGTTGCGCATTTTGAGCGCCATCCGGTCGGAGTCTTTTTTGCGAAGGTCGGCCAGCTGGGCTCGGGAGGCATCGAGGTCGCCCTGTAGCTTGGTGACGAGGGCCTCCTTCTCTTGAAGCTGGGCTTGGACATCGGCGCTCGGGGTTTCTGTGGCCGGGGCGGCGGTCTGGGCGGCCGTGAGGGTTTGGATTTGAGCCTCCTTGGCTTGGACGTCGGCGGTCAGCTTCGTGATCTCGGCGTCCTTCGCCCCGACTTGCGTCGTGAGATCGGTCACCTGGGATTTGGATTTATCGGAATCCGCTTTGAGGGAGTCAACCTGGGCGGCAACCTGGTCCTTCTCCGCAACGGCTGTGGCGAGCGAGTCCTTCGCCTCCTTCACAGCCTTTTGGGCCACCTCGAGAGTTTTGGCCTTTTCCTGCAACTCCTGTTGCGAAATACCGATCTGCTCCTTGGCGGCGGAGAGGCTACCCTTGTTCAGGAAGCCGAGCGCGGCGGTGGCAAGAGTGACGGCGATGGAAGCGTAGAGGAGAACTTTACCCATGACGGAATATTTGGTTAGGAAGCGAGGTTGTGAATAACTCACCCGCCCCGAGTCGTGCAAGCCCAAATGCAACAATTTCCGATATTTCTGTTGCACGGGAGGGGATACGATCTAGTTTGACCCTCGCCAGGGACTATGGACTGGGGACGGACGAACCCCGCCAGGGCAGGAATGCAGCAACGGCACTCTGCTCCCCTTTGCCGTAGCTCTCTGGCCTTTTTCCCTCCTGTTTTCCACCGCCTTGACTCTCCGGACCCTGCGGTCTATCAATCTGGCGAGATGGACAATCCTTCCAGAGAGAGCGTTCGCGAGATTTTGTACAGCTACCTCGCCGGCAAGGGGCTGAGAAAAACGACCCAGAGGGATGCCATCATCGAGGCGGCCTTCAGCACGAAGGAACATTTCAGCGCCGAGGAGCTACTGGCGATGGCGCGCAAGATCGACGACTCGGTCTCCCGCGCAACCGTATACCGGACCCTCCCGCTCCTCGTCGAAAGCGGCCTCCTGCGCGAGCTCGACCTCGGGGGGGAAACAAAAATTTACGACCCGAACTTCCTCGAGCACCCGACTCACAACCACCTCGTCTGCGTGGACTGCCGGAAGATCATCGAGTTTGAGGATACAAACATGGAGCTTTTGGAAAATTGCATCACCCGCCGCCTCGGGTTTTCCCCCGCGAACAAGATGGTGAAGATCGAGGCGCACTGCGACGAGTTGAAGCAGCACGGCACGTGCGCGCGGCGCCTGTCGGAAACCCTGAGCTGACCGCCTATGTGGAAAGGACGCTTCAAGCAGGAGGCCTCGAACCTCCTGAAATCATACGGGCAGTCGGTCACGACCGACTGGAGGCTCTTCCGGGAGGACATTCGCGGCAGCATCGCTCATGCGCGCGCCCTCGCAAAGGCCGGGATCCTGACCGGCGATGAGTTTTCACTGATCGAGTCCGGGCTCCAGAAAATCGGCGAGGACATCTCGTCGGGATCGTTCGCGTTCAGCGAGGATCTGGAGGACGTCCATATGAACATCGAGGCGGAGCTCACCCGCCGCATCGGTCCGGCCGGCGCCAAGCTGCACAGCGCGCGCAGCCGCAATGATCAGGTCGCCCTGGATTTCCGGCTCTATCTGCGCGGGGCCTGCGAGGAGATCACGGCTGGCATCCGCGCGATGCAGTCCGCCCTCCTCGGGCTTGCCCGGTCGCATCCTTCGGCGGTGATGCCAGGCTACACGCACCTGCAGCGCGCGCAGCCGGTGCTCTTTGCCCACCATCTTTTGGCCTATGTGGAGATGCTCGACCGCGATGCCGGCCGGGTTTCCGACTGCTCCGGGCGGATGGATGCGATGCCGCTCGGGTCCGGGGCGATCGCCGGCTCCACGCTTGTGCTCGACCGCGAGGCGGTGGCCAAGGAACTCGGGTTCTCGCGCGTCACCACGAACAGCATGGATGCCGTGGCCGATCGGGATTTTGCCTGCGAGCTCCTCGCGGCGCTCGCGATCCTCGGAATGCACATCTCCCGCCTCAGCGAGGACGTCATCCTCTGGGCGTCGGCAGAATTTGGATTCCTCGAGCTCAGCGACCGGCACACGACCGGCTCGAGCCTGATGCCGCAGAAAAAGAACCCGGACATCGCGGAGTTGGCCCGCGGGAAAACCGGCCGGCTCTACGGCAACCTCATGTCGCTGCTGACGACGATGAAGGGCCTTCCGCTCACGTACAACCGGGACATGCAGGAGGACAAGGAGGGGGTCTTTGATTCTGTGGATACGATCCGCGATACGCTGGCGATCTTTGCGGAGATGATCGCCGCCGCCCGGCTTCGCGAGGACCGCGCTCTGGCGGCCGCCTCGGATCCCCTGCTG
>JBGTAT010000485.1:0-9909 GCA_041749755.1 Terrimicrobiaceae bacterium
TTCCCGCTGAAAACGCGCAAGGGGGTAGGTCGGCACTACAAGCCCTTTTGAGGACTACCCCCCTGTGTTTATGCGGGTCCGAGGGCCTCAGAGGGCTGAAAATAACTGATTTTTGCCTCCAGTCCGCGAAGTGGGGTTAACGCAAAGGTGATACGGTGAGGAAGCCGCTGGGAGCTGCCCGCCAGATGCATGGAAGGCTGGGATGCTATCCCCTCATTCACGGAGTTCGCCCGGGTGGGCGGGCGCCAGGCCTGATGCACGCGGAAGGATCCCGCTTCATTACTGGAAAATGCCCTTCAACCACTCCCAAAAGCCGCCCGTCTCCAGTGCTGGCTGCGCCGGAGGCGGGGCGGACGGATCCGGTGAAGGCAAGGCGGAGGGCTGTTTCGGGGAGGGATCGGCGACTGCGGCGCTCGCGGCGATGGTGATTTGCTTTCCCGGTTCGATGCAGATCTCGTGGGGGGTGGGGCGGGATATTTCCAGAGTTGCGGGGCGGACGCCGGCATTGGTGATGGAGATCTGCTGCGGGAGTCGCTTGATTTCGAGAGCGCAGGGGCTTTGCGATCGCAGGGCGAGGGCGGCGGTTTCGAATGATGTTCCGTAGAAGGCCGTGCTTACTTCCGCGCCGCTGCGGTGTACGACAACGGCTTCGGCCATGGCATGCCAAGCGGTTCCGTAGGATTCGCCCCGCATGGGAACGAGCGCTCCCGAGGGGGCTGCGTGGACGAGCCATTCCTCCTTCTCGTTGCGGATCTGGTAGGCCGAAAGGTCGTCCGGCCCATCCGCGCGGGAGACCTCGGTGTTGGAAGGCTCTGCCTCAGAAGACGGCTCGAGCCAGTTGGCGAAGTTCACGGGCAGTGCAGCGGTTTGGGTTTGGATCAATTGGAAGACCGGCCGCGGCCCACTTTTTTCAAAGAGCCATCCGGCGGGAGGGTCCTTCCGCCCGCGCGCGGTGGTCACCTCAGGCAGGGCAGCTCCGACCGGCAGGACCTTCAAGCGCGCCCCGCCGGGAAAGCTTGCAAAGACCGCGCGGCTGGCAGAATCCACCTCGAGGTTCTCGGCATCGACATTAAATCGCACATCGCAGCGGTGGGTTCCCACTCCCTGCACGTTGTCCACGATCAAGAAGCCGACGGGTTTGAGGAAGAGAACCGTCCGGTGATGGGCAACGCCCGTGAGAGCTGGCCCCGTCTTCTCAAATGGCCGGTAGGCTTTTGCCATGTAAGGGCAGTCCCAGTATCCTTCATCGTACTTTCCCGACGAGAAATCCAGCCAGCCGGTGCTGAGCCAAGACATGGCGGCGGGGGCTTCCGCCATGCGGCGGCCGTCGGTGGCGTCGCGGTACTGCCACCTGCCATCCACCGTGAGCGTGTTGTGCGATTCGGTGCCGATCGAATACCGCCGGAGCGGCGACTGGTCGTAAGCCATCTTGCCCGGATCCACCAGCATCGGCCGTCCGAACGCCCAGAGGAGGAACTGCAATTTGTCCTGGTGCCAATGTCCCACCGGCACCGGGCCCGCATAAAATAGCCCCACGATGCCGCGGTTCCCCCACTGGCTCCGCATGACCGCCATGCCGGGCCACTCAAGGAGCCCGGACGCCGGGGGGAGCCCGTCCACCAGCTTTCCATCGGCCGTGAACCGGAGCAGGGGATCGTCAAAAAACTTCAGCCCCCTGGCGGCGACCTCGCGCGCGCTGACGGACGGAGAGTCGTTCAGCGGCGGGACAATGCCATCCCCATCCTGGAGGAAACACAGGACCCGGAACATCTCCCGCAGGCGGCTCTCCATGGGTTCAGGAACCTGGTCCCCGGCCAGGGCGGCCAGGCTCCGGGCGCCCAAAAAGTCTTCGAGCACGCCAAGATGGTAGAGCGGCGAAAGCTCCCCCTGAAAGCCGTCGGGGTAAACCTGGCGATCCACTTCGGTAGCGAGGCGCGCGAGCGCGGTCCGCCGCCACCCGCCCGCCGGTTCAAACTCCGGGAAGAGCGTCCCCGCCGCCATGAGCCCGGCCGCCTCCGAGACCACGTGGTTGCCGCCGCGCTCCGGGTGGTTTTTTTCGCAGAAATCCAGGCGCAGGCCGTGCTCGTAAACGGACTTTGCAAAAAGGGTATGCACAGCCGGCGTCATCGCCTGCGAGTCAAGAAATGCGAAATAGGCATCCGGCCAGCTCCCCGCCATCCGGATGCCGGTCTCGAGCGCCCTCCAGGCGACCTCGTGCTCCGGGTGCGCCCGGATCGCGACGGGGTTGTCCTTCACAAAGTCGGTGAGGTTTTCTGCCCAGAAGCTTGCGTATTTCTCATCGCCCGTCGCGCGGTAGGCGGCGGCCAGGTCGATCCAAAAAAGCGTGCGCGCAGTCGCCAGCGGCACCTCGCGCGAATAGCTGGGGTCGGAAGGGGGCAGCGGATTGGCTCGCCAGTCAAAGTTGTGGGGATCCGGCATTTGGAGGGCTTTCCCCGGCAGCGCCCAGTTTTTGACCGTGCCACGCAGCAGGGATTGGGCGTCTTTCTCGCTGCCTGGAGTTCGCGAGGTCCAGCCCTCCCTTGGAAGGCTGCGCCGGTAGGCAAGATATGCGGCCGAGGCGGCCGGCCAGTTCGTGGACTCCACGGCCTTGCGCACCTCGTGAAGCTCCGGCCTGTCCAGGTTTAAGGAGCGAAAAAAGGTGGGATCGTCCAGGCCGGGCGCCGCTCCCGAGGCCAGGGCCGGGATCAGCGCAAGGGCTTGCGCGCAGAGGGAAATTTGAAGGAGGCGGAAAATCATTTTCATAGAATCTGTGGGCGGGAGGCGAATCCATTCTTCTTCCCGGAGGGGGAGGCCGGTCAGAACTGAGGGGCCGCTGCGCATGGCGCAAGCCCCTCCGCCAGTGCCCTTATGCATGCCCGGATTCCCGGCAGGAAGCGATCTGATTCCTAACCAGTTAATCATTCGAATTAACTGAATCAGGCAGGAGAAAATTGCGGGGTTTCCAAAATCGTCTACTCTTGCTGCCATGTTCCGACATCTCCTCCTCCTGAGCCTTGCCAGCCTCTTCCCCATCTCCCCGCTTCTGGCAGAGGTGATTTTCTCCGAATCCTTTTCTTACGACCTTCCCGAGTCGGCTCCCCTCACGGGAGAGGCTGCGGCGGGACGGCCCGGCATGCCCTGGAAGACCGCGACCGAACAACCTGCCGCACGGATGCTCCTCGGTCAAAACGGTGGCAATAAGTTTCTGGTCGTGGCGGATTCACGGCAGAAACCACGCGAAGAGATTTACGCCTTCCTTGATCGACTGTCCTTGGGCCACGGGGCGACGATTTTTTACGGCGTGACGATCACGCCAGGCAAGGCCAACGACAATCCCGAATCCGCGCGGCTGATTTCGTTTTCCACCTCCGACAAACGCGGCGAGGGAGTCACCCGGGCCCGACTGTCCGTCTGGATGGTCGATGGGGAAGTCGTGCTCGGGATCGACTCGGATGGCACGCTCGTCGAGGGGAGCCGCCGATTTCCCACCAACGAACCCATCCGCGTGATTGTCGGATACACCCACGGTACCGTCAGCCGTCTCTGGGCAGGAAAACCCGGAAATGTCACCGAAGTAGATGACATGATTGCAGAGTCCCCAGGTCGCCGCAAAGATCCCTTTTCCTGCATTTGGATCGGCATTCCGCCACATGCAGGAATGGAGGTCGATGATTTGGTCGTTGCAACAACTTGGCAAGAGGCTGCCTCCCCGGCGAAATAAGCCCGCCCTCCTCGGCTCAGCGGCCAACTATATAGCCGGCCTTCCCGCCGCATTCTTCCCGGTTGTGACTCTTCTTTTTCACGACGTGAGCAAAGTCTTGGAAAAAGGTTAAAACGAGGGGGGCAGAGCTTGTTTTCGTTGCTCCCAATCGAGGAGGAATTCGATGGTGTCAGGAAGCGGAGGATCACATGAACTCACAGATCGCGTGCGCCTTGGGAAATCCTCATCACCAATCAACGTTGACAATTCCTCCATTTAGCTGGGCGCTGTCGGGCGTGTACTGGTGAATTTCAAAGCGGTTTCCGTCGGGATCTTGCAGCCAGGTTTGCCAGGATTGGTCGCAGCCTAACCTTTTTTCTGTGCATTCCACGCCGTGGGACTTCATCTCACGAATGAAGCGGTCGATGTCATCCACCTCCAAGCAAAAATGGCTGATCCCGGTGTTCACAACCTTCAGGTCCGGCTTTTCAAACGCCTCCAAATATGTCTGATGCCCGATCTCAAAATAGACCCCCATCAAAACTCCCTCCCTGTGGAACCTGAAAGCGATCGGAAGCCCGATTTTCCCGTGATAAAAATCAACGGTCTTATTCAGATCCGAGGCATGAATGCAGACATGAGCAAGGCGCTTAATCATCGAAGGGGCAGTTTTAGGGGGGTATCCGCCCTCCTACTCCATGGTATCGTCGAGCGCGGCGAGGAGGGCGGCGATGGAGGCGTGGGATTCGTCGCCCATGTTTGAGATGCGGAACGTCTTGCCCTTGATTTTTCCGTAGCCGCCGTCGATGACGTAGCGGTGCTTTTCGCGGAGGCGCTTGATCCATGCGGCGACGTCGACCTCGCGGTTGTTGGCGGCGCAGGTGAGCGAGAGCGAGCGGTAGCCTTCCGGGGCAAAAAACTCGAACCCTCGGGCCTGGAGCCATTCGTGGACCTGGCGGTTAAGGGCGGCGTGGCGGGCGTAGCGCGCCTCGAGGCCCTCGGCGAAGATGTCGTCCAGCTTTGAGGCGAGGGCGTTGATGAGCGGGATGGCCGGCGTGCTCGGGGTCATGTCCTCCGCCTGGTTTTTGGCGAACTCGACGAAGTCGAAATAATATCCGCGATCCGGGATCGTGGCGGCGCGTTCCATCGCCCTCTCGGAGACCGAGAAGAGCGCGAGGCCGGGCGGCATGGCGAGCGCCTTCTGGCTGCCGGTGAGCAGGACGTCGATCCCGAGGTCGTCCATCGGGATCGCCTCGGTCGAAAATGACGAGACGCTATCGACGATGAACATCACGTCGGGAAATTCTTTCAGAACGGCTGCGATCTCGGGGAGCGGGTTCCTGACCCCGCACGAGGTTTCGTTGTGGATGAGCGTGAACGTGTCGAACGCGCCGGTCGAAAGCTTTTCGCGGACCATTTCGGGCAGGATCGCCGAGCCCCACGGGACCTGGAGCGCGTCGGCCTGCTTGCCGCAGCGCTTGCTCACATCAAACCACTTGTCGGAAAATGCGCCGCACATGCCATTGAGGACTTTCTTGGCGGTGAGGTTGCGGATCGCGCCCTCCATGACCCCCCATGCGGACGAGGTGGAGAGGAAGACCGGGCGCTTCGTGCCAAAGAGTTCCTGGAGGCGTGGCTGAATCCCGCCGTAGAGCTTTTTGAATTCGCCGCCGCGGTGGCCGATCATCGGCGCGCACATGGCGCGAAACGTTTTTTCGGAAACTTCGATCGGACCCGGGATATATAGCTTGATGTGAGAATCGTCGGACATATGGAGCCGCTCAGGTTACGACGGGTGCGGCCGGTTGATCGAAGAAAAAATGCAGGCTCCTCAAAATTCGGAGTTTTCGGGACCTTCCCGGCATGCGAGATTTCCGGGGATGAACCCAACCTCCCTGCTCAAAATTCTCGAAACCCCCTCCCCTTCCGGCTGGGAAAAGCCGGGCCAGCGCCAGTGGATGGACCTCGTCCACGGGGTCTCCGACCGGGTGGAGTCGGATAGCTATGGAAATGCCTGGGCCGTCCTGGAGGGGGCAGATGCGGAAGCGCCGCGCGTGATGCTGTCCGCGCATGCCGACGAAATCGGGTTCATCGTCCGCTACATCGATGAGAAGGGATTTCTTGCGATCGGGCCGATCGGGGGCTCCGACCGCACGCTTGCACCCGCCCGCAAAATCACGATTTTCGGGACCAAAGGGATCGTGCCCGGGATCATCGGAAACACGGCCGTCCACCTCCGGGACACCAGCAAGGACAAAGCGCCCGACTGGAAGGACCTCTTTGTGGACATCGGGGCGTCCTCCGCGAAGGAGGTCGCCGAGCGCGGGATCCGGGTCGGGAACCCAGCGATCTTCGACGCAGGGGCCCAGGAATTTGCGGGCGGGCGGATCGTCGGCCGGGCGCTCGATAACCGGATCGGCGGGTTTGTCCTCGCGCTCGTGCTGGAGGAACTTTTTCCAACCCGCCCGGCGGCGACGGCGTTCGCGGTGAATTGTGTGCAGGAGGAGATCGGCAGCCACGGCGCCCGCATGGTCGCCCACCGGATCGATCCCTCGGTCGCCCTGGTTTTTGATGTCACCCACGCGACCGACACCCCCGGCATCGCGGCCAAAGAACACGGGTTGGTCAGCCTCGGCGATGGCCCCGCGCTCGCGCATGGGGCGGCGAACCATCCGCTCGTCGTCGAGCGCCTCCTCGAGGTGGCTGAGACCCACCAGATCCCGCTCCAGCACGAGGCAATTTCGCGATCCACGCGGACCGATGCCGACGTGATCTATACGACCCGCGACGGGATCCCGTGCGCGCTGATCTCGATCCCGCTCCGCTACATGCACTCGCCGGTCGAAACCGCCTCGTATGCCGACATCCAGGCGGCCGCACGCCTCGCCGCACGCTTCGTGGACAGCCTCACGAAAAACGACACGTTCCGGATCCATCGCTGAGGTGTGAAAAATTTCCTTTGGCCGTGCCCGTCTGCTTCGTCATACTCCTGCGATGGATGACGAGTTTCCGCACGCCCACCTCACGTCGCTCTGGGCCCCTTGGCGGGTTGAATATTTTGAAGCCGAGCACCGGACGGGATGGGATTTTCTGACCGAGGCCGCGCAGTCCGACGACGATGCCGCCCACCTGGTCGTAGCGCGCGGGAAGTCGGCATTTCTCATCATGAACAAGTACCCGTATTCTGCGGGCCATCTGATGGCGGTCCCGTACCGGAAGACCTCGCGGATGGAGGACCTCGCAGAGGATGAGGTGCTCGAGCTTTGGAATCTGGCGATCCGGGCGCAGAAGCTCCTGGGGAAAGCCGTGCGCGCACAGGGGTTCAACGTCGGCTGGAACCTCGGCCGCGTCGCCGGGGCCGGGGTCGATGACCATATCCATATCCACATCGTCCCGCGCTGGGCCGGAGATTCGAATTTTATCGCCGTCATCGGCGGCACCCGCGTGATCCCGGAGGGCCTGCGCCCGCTTTACGACAGGCTGGTCGCCATCAATCAGGAGCTGGAATGAAATTCTCGGCGCGCGGCGACCTTCTTTCCGGCGGCAGCGGGATCGAGCACCTCATGGACGATCTCGGGCATGCGCTCTCCGGCGCCGGCCCGGCTCCGCTCATGCTCGGAGGCGGAAACCCGGCGCACATCCCGGAGATGGAAAAAATCTGGAAATCCCGGATGGAGGAAATCGTGAGCGATCCGGCGACCTTGCGGCGCACTCTCGCGATCTACGACCCTCCTCGCGGGAACCCTGGCGTGCTCGAGGCGCTCGCCGCACTGCTCCGCCAGGAATTCGGCTGGCCGGTCGGGCCGGAAAATATCGCGGTCACCCCGGGCGGGCAGACCGCATTCTTTTTCCTCTTCAACCTTTTTGGCGGCCGGCGCCCGGATGGTTCGGACGGCAAAATCCTATTCCCCCTGATGCCCGAGTACATCGGCTATGCGAACCAGGCGCTCGAGGCCGGGATGTTTACTTCCCAGCGTCCGAAGATCGAGCGCACCGGCCGGCATCGCTTTAAATACCACCTCGACTTTGACCGGCTTTCTCCCGGGCCGGAGGTGAGCGCGCTCTGCGTCTCGAGGCCGACCAACCCGAGCGGAAACGTGATCTCGGATGCCGAGCTCAACCGCCTGGCCGGGGTCGCCGCCGATCGCGGGATCCCGCTCATCATCGACAATGCCTACGGGTGGCCGTTCCCGGGGATCGTCTTTGGCGAGGCCAGCCCGCTCTGGACCGACGAGACCGTCCATGTGATGAGCCTCTCCAAATTCGGCCTTCCCGGCACCCGCACCGCGTTTGTCGTCGGGCCCCCGAAAATTGCGTCCGCCATCTCGTCGATGATGGCGGTCACCGGGCTCGCGAACGGAAATTTCGGCCAGGCGATCGCCGGCCCGCTGATCGCGAGCGGCGAGATCACCCGGCTGAGCCGGGAAATCATCCGGCCGTTTTACCTCGGCAAGCGGGATGCCGCGCTCGAGGCGGTGGACGAATTTTTTCCCGACGACGTCCCTTATGCGTTCCACGAAAGCGAGGGCGCGCTCTTCCTGTGGCTCTGGGTCGAGAACAGCCGGGCCTCCTCGCGCCAGCTCTACGAGGCGCTCAAACAGCGCGGCGTCCTGGTCGTTCCCGGCGAATACTTCTTCTTTGGCGAGGCAGACGACGGATGGAGACACCGACACGAATGCCTCCGGATTTCGTTCGCAATGAGCAACGACGACGTGCGCGCCGGCTTGAGGCTGATCGGTGAGGAAATCGCGAAGTCCTGCTAAAAAAGAAGGCGGGGTACGATTTTTGTCTTGCGCCCCCGTGCAGGTCTTCTAGTTTCCTACCTCCCGCCGTTTGTCGGGTTGGTTTGTTTTGGCACCGAGTTGTCCTGGCTTTCCTCCCGTGAGATTTCGGTGGCCCGAAGAATTTACCACATGCCCACGATCAACCAACTCGTCCGCAAGGGACGCCATAAAATCACTGTCAAATCCAAGTCCCCGGCCTTGGTGAACTGTCCGCAGCGCCGCGGCGTGTGTGTGCAGGTGATGACCCGTACGCCAAAAAAGCCGAACTCGGCTCTCCGCAAAGTCGCCAAGGTGCGCCTCACAAACGGCCAGGAAGTTATCGCCTACATCCCCGGCGAGGGGCACAATCTTCAGGAGCACTCGATCGTCCTGGTCCGCGGAGGCCGCGTAAAAGATCTTCCCGGCGTCCGCTACCACATCGTCCGCGGAACGCTCGACAGCCTCGGGGTCGACGGCCGCCGCCGCAGCCGCTCCAAATACGGAGCCAAGCGTCCGAAGCCCGGACAGGAAGACACCAAGGGTGCCAAAGGCGCCAAAGGCAAAAAGAAGTAAGCCCACCTCGTAATCCCGCAATCCGCACCTAATTTATGTCCCGCAGACGCCGAGTCATCCACAAAGAAGTCAAAAAAGACGCCCGCTACGCAAGTCCGGTCGTTGCCCGCCTGATCAGCGCCGTCATGCGCCGGGGCAAGAAATCGATCGCCGAGCGCATCGTTTACACAGCGATCGACAAGAGCCGCGAGGGGAGCGACACGGTCGACCCGCTCGAGACGCTCAACAAGGCGATCGAAAACGTGAAGCCTCGCCTCGAGGTCAAATCCCGCCGGGTTGGCGGGGCCACGTACCAGGTTCCGATGGAAGTTCCCACCGACCGGCAGATCGCCCTCGCGATGCGCTGGCTCGTCACCTTTGCCGGCAACCGCAAGGGGGTCCCGATGGAAAATGCGCTCGCCTACGAGCTCAAGGACGCTGCCGCCGGACAGGGGAATGCGATCAAGAAGCGTGACGATATGCACAAGATGGCGCAGGCCAACCGTGCGTTCGCACACTTCCGCTGGTAGTCGCGCAGCTGATGCGCGCCCGCTGGGAAAAGCTCTGGGAGTTCCTCAGAGGCCTCCCTGCCGCGCGCTGCCTCCGGGCCGCACTTTTTATTTGGGTCATCTATGCCGGAGTGATCGCGACGATCGTCGCCATCGACCCGAGCGGACGTACCGCGACCAAGGAATACCAGCGCGCCACCGATAACTGGTGGCAGGAAAAGACGCTGTACCGGAAAAAAAACGGCTACCTGTACCTTCCACAGTTCGCGCTCTTTTACACCCCGTTCGAGCTCCTCCCCGACCGGATCGGCGAGCCATTGTGGCGGCTGACCTGCCTGGCCTCGCTGGCCTGGGCGCTCTGGGCCGCCTCCTCGCGGCTGGCACC
>JBGTAT010000486.1:0-20111 GCA_041749755.1 Terrimicrobiaceae bacterium
GGCCATGCCGACTTCGTGCGCGGTGCCCGACTTTCCAAAGGCGGGCGCACGATTATCGTGATGCCATCGGCCACCAAGGGGATTTCAAAAATCGTCCGCAAGGTCGACCAAGTCACAACCTCCCGCATGGATGCCCAATACGTCGTCACGGAATATGGCTGCGTGAACCTGCTCGGTCTCAACAACGAGGACCGCGCCAAGGCACTTATCGGCATCGCCCATCCGGACCATCGCGACGACTTGACCAAGCAGGCCAGGGAAATTCAGATGATTTCCTGAATCCAAGTCCCGCCCTGGAAAATCCGGGTTACACAAAATCCCCCGCAGGAAAAGTGATCCGAAGATGTCAAGTAGTGATACCGAATCTTTGAAATATAGAGACGATAAGGCGGCGAGTGCAAAACAGGGAGCACAGGCGTCCCGCCTGTGAAAGACGCTGGCCTGCGCTTGCGAAGTCAGTGCCTAAACAGGCGGGACGCCTGTTCTCCATTGTCGCTGCGAAGTCCGATTATTTCCAAGAACTGGTATGAGCTATGGGAAAAGGGGTCAAACCTTCCCTATTTACATTTCTGAAGAGAACCTCTGTCAAATGGAACGGATGCTTTGCATCAAACCCAGAGTTTGCGATCGAGCGTCCGGTACTGGATCGCCTCGCCGATGTGTTCGGGTTGGATGTTTTCCACCCCTGCGAGGTCGGCGATCGTGCGGGCGACCTTGAGGATCCGGTCGTAGGCGCGGGCGCTGAGCTGGAGGTCTTCCATCGCATGCCGCAGCATCTCCTGGGCGATGGCATCGAGCGCGCAGAACTTCTTGATCTGGCTGTGGCCCATCCGGGCATTGCAGGTGGTTTTGCGTCCGCCGCGAAATCGGTCGGCCTGCCGTCCGCGGGCCTCGATGACGCGCTCCCTGATTGCGGCCGACGGCTCGGCCGGCTCATTGCTGGAGAGGTCGCGGTAGTGGACGGCGGGGTCTTCGACGTGGAGGTCGATCCGGTCGAGGAGCGGGCCGGAGATGCGCGAGCGGTACCGCTCGACATGCGCCGGCGAGCAACGGCACTCGCGGGCCGAATCTCCGAAATATCCGCCCGCGTGCGGATTCAACTGATGGTGATCCGGGCATGACTTCGCGGACATTTCCAGTGACCGAGTGCCGGGTGACCCGCAAGATGGCGCCGGAATTTTCCGGGCATTGCAAATGCGAAGTTCGGCAGATAGTTTGCTGTATGCACCGTTCTGGCCAGATGTCTCAAAAGGCTTTTAC
Organism: Terrimicrobiaceae bacterium; assembly: GCA_041749755.1. Classification (GTDB taxonomy): domain Bacteria; phylum Verrucomicrobiota; class Verrucomicrobiia; order Chthoniobacterales; family Terrimicrobiaceae; genus QYQL01. The sequence goes on from JBGTAT010000486.1 coordinate 1,261, forward strand.
CCTCATTGAACTGCTCGTAGTCGTCGCGATCATCGGCGTCCTGGCGGCTTTCGTGATTCCTGCGGTCAGCGACAGTCTGAAACAATCAAAATTTGCCAAGTCACAATCCAACCTGAGGCAGATCGGCATTGCGCTCCAGCTGTATGCGCAGGAAAATTCCGGGTTTTTTCCTCGCGCAACCGGAACGATCGACTTCCTGCAAAATCCCGCCATAGGTGATCAGCTTTCCTGGGCGCAGCAGCTTGATCCCTATACCGGCACGAACCGCGCGGTTTTTGTTTCCGATTACGTAAAATCCTTCAATACGCTACCACGAGTGAACAACTATTTCCTGGGCAGTCATGCCGCCGGAGAGGAAGCGCTGTCGAATGGCCAGGACAAATTCCAACCGTTGAACCAGCTCAAGATCCAGCAGCCGGCAAAGCACATTCTTGCAGGCGAGTGCTTCGCAACTTGGGATCCCATCGACGCCGATGCGGACGATTACAATCAAAATAATCCCGGATTCGCCTATTCCGGCCCGGATCACAAAGTCAACATCCTGTTCGCCGACGGGCATATCGAAGCCCCCAAACGTTTTGATGGAACCGCGATGGCCGTTCTTTACAAAGGCGTGGATCCGCTGAACAACAACTATCAATAAAAGCAAAAACCCAAGCAGCGCGCCCGGCACGTCAGATGGGGCAGGCCTATACTTCAAACATTTTCAGAGCTGCCCCAGCTCCTGAAGGAAAGGGGTCAAACCTTCCATATTTACATTTCTGTAGAGAACCTCTGTCAAATGGAACGGATGCTTTGCATCAGACCCAGAGTTTGCGATCGAGCGTCCGGTACTGGATCGCCTCGCCGATGTGTTCGGGTTGGATGCTATCCGCCCCTGCGAGGTCGGCGATCGTGCGGGCGACCTTGAGGATCCGGTCGTAGGAACAATGACGACTTTCAGTGGGAGACCATTCGTGCATAATGGCGTGAGCTGTTACTTACCGTGGCGGCAGAGCCCACTCAAAGACTCCATTCCCGCTCCGTGTGAAGATTCTTTCCTTGCTCGCGGCCAGGCCTTCGGCACGCGGAGCATTATAGCCGTGAATGATATTCCCGGTGGCGACATCGGAGACCCAGAGCCCATTCATGAAATACGCGGCGAGATTGCGACCCGGAATCTCGCACCATTTGTCAGATGAGATGCTCGGCAGCCAGGCCACGCGATGCCGGTCTTTTTGCGTGACGATATGATTATATCCGTTTGCTACGAGGGATTCGCGTTTGGGAGGATCTTGGACAAGAAGGGGTTTCCCATCGGGATCGACCCCAAGAAAATCTCCGGTTCTGATAGAGGCCACCGGGCGAAGCAGGTCGCTTGAGACATGGTAGGTGACGGAGCCGGCGCCATCTTCGCAAACCAGCGTGTCGCTGTCCTGCCAGGCGAGCTTCTTAAGGTTGTGCGCACTTCCGTAAGCTGGGAAACATCCCCTTGGAGTGGACTCCGCCCATGCGTGCAAGTCGATGGTGTCGCGATCCGTCACGACAGCCAGGTAGGTTCCGTCAGGCGATGGCGAGGCGATCCAGACGTCATAATTCACTTCTGCCGTCGCAGTGGTGGTCCAGACACCGTTGGGTTTGAAAGGCAGCTTAGTTTGGAAAGCCGGCCCCTCGCTTTTTGGAATTTCCCTTTGGTTGTGGGTCATCCACTGGATGCGATGAGAATCTCTGTCCGTGACAGCAACGCGGTCCGCCGCCATGGGGAAAATCTTTGGAATCGAATGAGTGGGCAGGTCAGTTTGCCCGCTTCTCAGGAGCTTCTTTGTCTCGACATCCAAGGTTGCAATCCCGTTCCACTCGCTGCCAGCGCTGACCGAGAAGCTGGCAACGGCTCCTTTCAAGCTGGGAAAATATGCGCTTATGCCACGGGTTTCGCCGACAGGGCTTACGCCACCCGTTGTTCCATCCACAATGTAAACAGATGGCTGCATTTCCACTATCGCGTCCAGGGCGCGGGCCAAGGCGGGAGTTTCTTGCAATTGTTCCATCGTAACGAGAGCCTTGGCTGGCGGCGCACCGGTGGAGACGACAACAAAACGTCCATCGCCGTTCGTGCCAGCGGTCAGCGGTGACGATCGCGCACAGGTGCCGGGTATCGCGTAATTCGCCAACTCCTTCCCATTCCAAACGAAGCGTAGAACGATCTGGTGCCCCCCGCTATCGCCGTCGATTTGTCTAACGACTGGGGAGAAGTAAGCCTGCCCCGCCCCAAAGCGGAGAGGAATTGCCTCCGCGTTTGCTTCCGCCTTTGTGATCGGTTTGGCGAGCACGTTCGACGCTGGCGCCTTCGACAAGTTCCAACAGACAATATCACCCCTCCATGTCGAAAATACGACGGTCCCATCGGGATGCCCAATTATTCCAGTGACCTCCGAGGCGGGATAGGGAATCGGACTGAGGATGCTGATCCTCGCATCTGACAGTTCTCCGATGGGGCGACCGGCATACGGCTTGGTGGGTGAGCCTGCGAAGAATGCGGAAAACCAAGGGCCGCCCTTTACATAGGTGATAGCTGGCTCTTTTGATAACGAACTCGTTTGCCAGAATTGCATCTTACCGCCCTCGTCGACTGCGATCAGCCATTTCCCATCGGACGAGATCGTCAGTTTCGCGGAGATCATCTGGCCTCCCTCTTTGGAATGCGAAAGCGTCTGCATTGAGGTTCCGTTCCCATCAAAGACCTCGAGAGAAGCCTCCGTAGAGAAGACCATCCCTTTCCCGTCCGGCAGCCAGGCAGCGCCTCTGGAATAGCCTGAGAGGGGAATTTCCTTCAGGGCCATGTCCGCCATGTTTAGGAGAACTCCGATCTTTCCGTATCTGGCTACCGCAACTCGGCTGCCATCCGCATTGCCAGCGATCTGATAGATCCGTCCGCCTGTCGGAACCGACGCTTTTTTCTCCAGCGTCTCCCCGTCCACTACGATAAGTGTGTCACTGGCGGCGAGAACCAGATCTTTCCCGACACTTGCGATGCCAAGGATTTCGCCGGATGAAATTTTTTCCTGACGCAGGATTTTTCCCTCGGCGGAAAGCACGGCCACCCCGCGGGTGAGGGCCACGGCAATCTGTCCGTCCTTCATCAAGGCAACCCCGGTGGTCTGGATCGGTTCGCCAGCAGGATCGAGCACCCGAGTCTGCCAGTTTTGCCAGGGGGGAGGCCACGGAAACCCCTGATCAGGCGATGCGGCCAGCTTTGACAGGCTGAGTGCCGCAATAAGCAGCGCGGAGATTGCTTTCACGGCTTGGTATCGAAGTGGATCATGGAGTTTTCAGGCGGTAGAAGGGAGAGAGATCGTCGCATTTCGTTATCGGCGGCGTGCTTTTATCGGAAACGAGGATGTCGCGATCCTTTTCGAATTTGAGGTGCATCGCTTGATCGCGCATTGGCCCCTTCGGGCCGACCAATACGATTGTGATCTGATCCGCACCGTCAGTTTTCCAAAGAATGGAGGTAGAGGACGTTGCCGTGCCAAGCACCCCGGTGCCATCCGGGCCTAGGGTCAGCGCGCACGACGAAGCGTCGCTTCGCTTGTTAGCCCATATCCCAAGAAGCGGCGATTTCGGGCTCGGCGGGAATTCCATTTGGGTTTCCGCCAGCTGCTTCGCGTATGTTCCGTTTAAATCCATGCGCTTGAGCAGGTCCGGCAGACGAAACTTGGCCGCGAGTCCCGCGGAGCTCAAACCTTCACGCACCGGCGCGTCGGGATTTCCGCCATTCTTGATCCAAAAGTCCACTAATTCATCGCTGCGAACCGCAACGGCAGTAAAGAGAGCGACATTCTTTATCTGCTCGGAAATCGGTTGCAACAGGCCAAGTTGATTGGCCTCATCCAGGAGGTCTGTACGGCCTTTTTCCGTGGTAGAAAGGACCAACCGATCAGTCATTTTTTGTTCAAGGAGATGTTCCTTCACTAGCCACTGGAGCCCGTCGGGAGTGAGCTTGGGATTGATAATCATGGTTTCCAACGCTCCGGGACCACCTTCGGTAATGGCTTCTTTGAGGAGAGCTTTGAAAGGCTCGAAGCCATTCTGCAGAATCATCGACACGATCGTCGTCGGAAGGGGTTTGATATCCGGATCGTCGGTAAACGCGAGCAGGGCGCGCGTCTTGGCGACGTCGCCTGATTTTATTGCCTGTTCGATGTCCTGAGAGAGGGCATTGTTCGGGTTGAGCTCCTTGAGCGGCACCCATTTGTCTTCGTGGGCCGCCCAGGCATCTGGAAAGCGCTCTTTCATGTTGCCCCGCGCCCGTTCGCTCACCATTTGATAAGGGTCTTCCGCAAGGTTTTCTAGAATGGGAAGAGGAACCGATGGGTTCATGGAGAGAACGATCCTCACTTGGATGCTGGGATCTCTCGAAAGCTTCTCAATAAGGTCCTGCGGCAGGCGGGGGTCGCTCGGGCAAGCATCTCGGATGTTTGCAGCCGTGCAGGTGGCCAGAGTCCGAAGCACTCGCTCGATGGCCTCGGGTGGAGTCGAAGGGTTGCGTTGGATCGCCCAAAGGATCTGCTTATCGTTGCTGTTTTGCTGCTTTGTTTGCAGGAGCGCCCGATCTTTTCTGCGTTCGCTCTCCGAGAGTCCGGCGTAGACATCAACCTGGGTTTTAGAAAGCTGGTTGAGAATCTCCGGCGGGGTGGCTGGGTTTGCAGCCAGGCCGACCGAATCGGCGAGGGTGAGAGTTTCCGCGACTTTTGAGAGGAGGTCTGCCGGGGCTGACTTATTCCGCGAGAATTCTCCGAGGACATCGGGTTCTTTTTGCGCGATGGCGAGTTCCCAGGCCTCGTGAGAAGCCGTCTGATCGCGTGCCACCAGGAAGCGGATGTTCTTATCTCCTTCGCGGATGCGTTTGAGGTATTCGGGATAGTAGGTTTTTGCCGCTGAGGGATTACAAGCGACCGCCCTCCACACCGCCGGAACTTTGGGAAGCGCAAATAGTTTTCCCTGCAGGCGGGGTGACAAATTGGGGTTCGCTCCGAGGATCGGAACAACGAACATAGTGCCTGCCTCGCCGGCCTCCCCATCCAGGAGGCAGTTACCGACAATTTCCAGCACATCCTGGCTCAGTTTGGGATATTCGAGCAGGGGAGCGATCACGTGTTCCCGGTCTCGGAAGAGCAGAGCGCTGGCATCCATGAATTCGGACGGGAAATCCTCAGGCAAAGGACGGAGTTCGCCGTGATCCTTAAAGCGCCTCTCCTGTTCATGGGCTTTGGAAAAGGCGACGGCCTCGGTGCCACCGGGGTCGGTGGTTTTTTTGGCGTCGGCAGATTTCCAAGGGTAGTTAGAAAAGAACTGTGCCCTGCTCTGATTGAGGATGCCCCCTTCCGTGAGTTCCCAACTGCCGTCGGCCTTGGGTTGCAGGATAAGCGAGGGCTTTGCGTCGGGTTCTTGTGCTCGGGAGGGGCGCTTACGAAAGACGATATTCCCATCTTCCAAAAACCAGGTGCCTTGCATCTCTTCAAAAAGCCATAGCAACTCTGCCGACTGCTGGCCTTGATACTCTTTATGAAGTTCGAGGGTGAGTGATCCCAAATTCGGGATCTGAGCAACGAGTTTTCCTTCGGCGTAGGGCTTGACGTCCTCCGCAGAACCGCTCATTGACGAAAGTTTCGCAAGGAAAGCGATGGCTGCCAAAATCGCGCAAGCCGTTGTTCGCGAGCGTTGTGCCACAAGGGTCCGAAGGGAAGAAATTTGATGCATTGATTGTTTCGGGTTCATTGCCATTTGTTCTTAAATCCTTAAACCCACAGCTTGCGGTCCAGCGTCCGGTATTGGATCGCCTCGCCGATGTGTTCGGGTTGGATGCTTTCCGCCCCTGAGAGATCAGCGATCGTGCGGGCGACCTTGAGGATCCGGTCGTAGGCACGGGCGCTGAGTTGGAGGTCCTCCATCGCGTGGCGGAGCATCTCCTGCGCGGTAGCGTCGAGCGCGCAGAACTTCTTGATCTGGCTGTGGCCCATCCGGGCATTGCAGGCGGTATTCCGTCCGCCCCGGAATCGATCGGCCTGCCGTCCGCGGGCTTCGATGACACGCTCGCGAATCGCGGCCGACGGCTCGGCCGGCTCATTGCTGGAGAGGTCGCGGTAGTGGACGGCGGGAGCTTCGACATGGAGGTCGATCCGGTCGAGGAGCGGGCCGGAGATGCGCGAGCGGTACCGCTCGACATGCGCCGGCGAGCAGCGGCATTCGCGGGCCGGATCCCCGAAAAATCCGCACGCGCAAGGGTTCATGGCGGCGACGAGCATGAAGTCGGCAGGGAACGTCATCGTGCCGGCCGCGCGCGAGATCGTGACCCTGCCATCTTCCAGCGGCTGGCGCATCACCTCGAGGGTGGACCGCTTGAACTCGGGGAGCTCGTCCAGAAACAGAACCCCGTTGTGGGCGATGCTGACTTCGCCCGGCGTCGGGTTTGCGGATCCTCCCAGCAGGCCGATATCGCTGATCGTGTGGTGGGGGGAGCGGAACGGACGGTTCGAGACAAACGCCAGTTTTTCGGTGAGCAGGCCGCAGACGCTGTGGATCTTGGTGGTCTCGACCGCTTCGTCCAAACTCATGGGAGGGATGATCGTCGCAATCCGCTTCGCAAGCATGCTCTTGCCCGAGCCCGGGGGGCCAATAAATAGGATATTATGTCCGCCGGAGACGGCGATCTCGATTGCCCGCTTGACTTGGAACTGTCCCTTGACCTCCGAAAAATCGACGTCGCTGGAGAGGCCGGCCGAGAGGCGCTCGGCGGCATTTCCCGGGACCGGCACCAAGTCGGACTGGCGGGTCAAAAAGTCGTAGGCTTGGCGGAGGTTGGTCACGCCATAGACGTCGATCCCCTCGACAATCGCGGCCTCCGTGGCATTTGCGGCGGGAAGGACGACCGCCTTTTTCCCTCGCTCGCGGGCTTCGAGTGCGATTGGGAGCGCCCCCTTGACCGGGCGGATTTCCCCGGTCAGCGCAAGCTCGCCGACGACGACGCACCGTTCCAGGCGGGGAACATCCTCCCGCCGGGCAGCAGCGATCATCCCGATCGCGATCGGCAGGTCGAAGCTCGGGCCCTCCTTTTTGATGTCCGCCGGGGCGAGGTTGATCGTCGTCCGCTCGCGCGGCCACTTGAACGCGCTGTTGGCGATCGCCGTGGTGACGCGGTCCTTGCTTTCTTTGACTGCGGTGTCCGGCAGGCCTACGACGATGATCTTCGGGTCCCCGGCTCCGGTATTCACCTCGATCTCAATCTGGACGGCATCAACCCCCTGGAGGGCAGCGGAGAACACTTTCGTCAACATCAACGCGCTTTATAGGCCACCTGGAGAAAAAGGCGAAGAAGAAAGCGCAAAATGGAGCGGGTGTTTCACCCCGAGCATGGGCGGGACAGGCCCCAAGTAAAGCAGTATGGGCATCTTACCAGTTCTCGGAAAAAAAGCGCCGATCGGCGGCAGTGCAAAACAGTAGCACAGGCGTCTCGCCTGTGAAAGACGCTCGCCTGCGCTTGAAAAGTCAGGGCCCAAACAGGCGGGACGCCTGTTCTCCATTGTCGCTGCAAAGTCCGATGATTTCCAAGAATTGGTATCACTCTCGGCCAGGGGAAGGATGCCACTGCTACTATTTCTGCAAAGTGGCACAGGCAGGATGCCTGGTGCTACGGGGCTGGATTGTGGAGCGTGATGGTCGGACGCCTATCGGGAGACCAGGGGTTCTGCGTGAACTGCGAGGCTTGGATTTGGTTTGCGAGACGCCGGCACGTATTGATGAGTGCGGCGACATCGAGTTGCAGATGGTACGGCGCGAAAGGTTCGATGTTCGTGATGCCGAGGGCAAACAGGCGGACGGCCGGGTGGAGGCGGCGGCCATCTTTTGGATGGAGCGGGCGCTCGAATTGCTTTTTCAGGTGGACGAAGGCCCCGGCGATTTGGATAAGCCCTTTGTAGAATCTGGCGTCCGGGGTTGTACATCCGAGCCAGAGGTGCTCGAGCACATCGTGAGCCTCGTAGTATTCTCCCGCGTTGAAGCATTCAAAGTACGCCGCATACGCGACCGGAAGGTCGCCGCAGGCGGGACGTCCCCGCAGGGCTGCCTCCATCTTTTGATGCTTGGTAATTCCCGCCGGCCCCGCAGCGTCGGTAAGCTCAGCCCTGTCCGGATTGCTCTTCAAGCTTTTTGACCCGGTCATAGAGCTTATGGATATTTTTGAGGAGCGCGTAGTTCGCTTTGTATTCGCGGATCGGGCGGGCGGGGGCCCCGAACATAATGCTTTTTTCCGGGACATCCTTGGCGATCGCCGACATTGCGCCGAAGATCACGCCGTCGCCAAGCTCGATGTGGCCGGCGAGCCCGACCTTCCCAGCCAGGGTCACAAAATTTCCGAGGCGGGTGCTGCCCGAGATCCCGACCTGGGCGCAGAGGATCGAGTGCTCGCCGACGACGACGTTGTGCCCGATCTGGACGAGGTTGTCGATTTTTGTGCCCTTTCGGATCCAGGTCCGTCCGAAACGCGCGCGGTCGATTGTCGAGTTCGCGCCGATCTCGACATCATCCTCGATCTGGACGATCCCGGTCTGCGGGATCTTCTGATGGGCGCCGTCGCGAAATTCGTAGCCGAACCCATCGGCCCCGATGACAACCCCCGGCTGGAGGGAGACCCGGTTTCCGAGTGTGCAGCGCTCGCGGATCGAGACGTTTGGAGAGATCCAGCAATCTTCGCCTACGACAGCCCAATGGCCGATGTACGAATTGGCACCGATCACCGAGCGAGCCCCGATCCGGGTGCCGGCCTCAATGACCGCGTGAGCGCCAACGGCGACGTCCGGACCCAGCTCGGCAGCGGGGTCGATGACCGCCGTCGGATGGATCCCCGACGGACGCGGGATTTCCGGCGGGGCAAACGAAGGAAGAAGCCCGGCAAACGCGGCAGCCGGGTCATCGACCCAGATCCGGGTGGCAGGGATCTCCTCCGCAAACCCGTGCGGGACGAGAACCGCCGTCGCCCGGGATTTCCGGGCGGAGCGGAGGTACTTGGGGTTGCCGAAAAACGCGAGATCCCCAGGGTTGGCATCGTCGAGCGATGCCAACCCGGAGATTTCAAGGCCAGCGGCCTCGGGAGCAACCCAGCCGCCCGTGCGGGCGGCCACATCGCCCAGCGTCATCAGTTGGCGGCGGCCGGGGATTTCGGAGCGGTCTTGTTCAGGGTATCGACGATATCCTTGCTGAAGTCGAGATCGCTGCGGGAGTAGATGAGGACCGGGATCTGGCCCATGCTCATGCCCGACTTGTCAAAGACGATGTCGTAGGCAGCTGCCTTCACCTTCTCGTTCACGATCTTCATGATCTCGTCGATGATGTCCTTGCGCATGCGGACGAACTGTTCCTGGAGCTGGCGCTCGCGGGTGCCGCGGAACTCAGTGATTTCGCGATCGAGGTTGCGGGCGTCGTTGACCTTCTCGTCGCGGCCCTTCATCGCCTTGTCCTTCGCGTCCTTGCTGAGCTCCGGCTTCTCGAGGTCGGCGTTGATCTTGTTGATCTCGTCCATCGACTTCTTCAGTGTCTCGAGACGATCGTCGAGTTCCTTCTTGGCCGCGGCGCGGGCCTCATTGAGCTTGGTCTCGGCGTCCTTGGTTTTGTAGTACTGGGTGAAGATCGCGTTCATGTCCAAGGTCCCGATTTTGACCTGGGCTTGGGCGGAGGGAGCGATGGCGACGAGGGCTGCCGCCACGAGGGCTGCAGAGAGGATGGATTTGAGCATTTGTGTGGGTTTGGTGTGTGAGTTGTTGAGTTTGACTGAATGAGCTCAGCGGTCAAGTTTTGACCACCGGAACGCATCGGCGTTCAAAATTGATAGCCGATATTGAAGTTAAATTTTCCGGGAGGCCCGTTCCAGCTGTCGTAGAGGACGGGGATGCCGTAGTCGACGCGGATCGGGCCGATCGGGAGATCGAGCCGGAGCCCGATGCCGATATCGGCATTCAGGTTCTCTGTACCGAAGTCGCCCGGATCGACGTTGACGAAGCCCATGTCGGTGAAGACCGCGCCGCGGACGCGGGAGACGATCGGGAAGGTGGTTTCGAACGTCAGGTAGGCGAGCGAGTTGCCGCCGATCGGGTTGCCGTACTCGTCGACCGGGCCGACCTCGCGGAAGTTGAACCCGCGCATGTTGTTGGCGCCGCCGAGGTAGAGGCGGTCAAAAATCGGGACCCCGTTTCCGTAGCCATCGTCCGAGGATCCGGAGGCATCCCCCCACCCGTTCGTGATCGCAATCTGCCCTTTGATAAGGAAGATCATGTCCCACGGGAGCGGGAAGTATTTAGAGAATTCGAGCGAGATCCCGTAGTCCTGCACGGTTCCGCCGAGCGGGCCGCCTGCGATGAAGGCGGTGAATTCGACCAGCTCGCCCCTGCGGGTCAGGAAGAGGCTGTCGCGGGTGTCCCAGGTGAGCGCCCCGGTGAAGACGCTCTTCGTGTACGTCCCTGCGGCGTCCTCGATGACGGGGCCGGCATTTTCGTTGCCCGTGTAATCGTCGTCGAATCCGTCCTCAAAGAAGTAGTCGTTCTGGTCGACGTTATCGACGTCGTAGATCCGGATGTTTTCGATCCGGTACTCCCCGCGTGCGGAGAGAGCGCGCCAGACCTGCTTGCGGGCCTGGAAGGCGACTCCGTAGTTTTCCTGGCTGTAAACCGCCGAGAGGAAGTTGGCGTTCCGGTAGTATCCTTCGACGCCGACGGAGAGCTTGTACCCGAGGAACCATGGCTCAGTGAGGGAGACCACAAAATCGCTCCGCTCCAGGCCGTACTGACCGCGGATCCGGAACCGCTGCCCGCCGCCGGTGAAGTTCGGCCAATTCAGGACGTCGAAGTTCGTCTGCTGGATCTCCGCAAATCCCAGGAGGCTGTCGATCGTGCTGAAGCCAACGCCGAAGTTGAAGGAGCCGGTCCGCTTTTCCTCGACGATGACGTTGAGGTCCTTGCGGCCTGGGACGATCGTGTCGGTCGCCGGGGTCTCGACGCGCGAGAAGTAGTTCAGGTTTTCCAGGCGCTTCTTGCTGACATCCACAAGCGTCGTGTCGAAGACATCGCCCGGCTTCACCGCGAGCTCCCGGCGGATGACGCGGTCCTGGGTGCGCGTGTTGCCCTGGATGTTTACGAGGTTGACGTAGGACTGCACGCCCTCATCGATCCGGTAGGTGACGTCGACCGCTCCGGCGCCCGACGGGAGGACTTCCGGCATCGCCACCATGTCGACGTAGCCGCGGGTCCCGTAAAAATCGCGGAGCGCCTTGAGGTCGTCGCCCATTCCCTTCGGGGTGAACAGCTGTCCGCCGAGCATCTTCATGCGGCCGAGGAGCTCGTCCTGGGTCACGACATTGACGCCCTCGAGCTTGATCTGATTCACACGGTACTGGGTTCCCTCCACCACCGTAATAATGAGCTCCACCCCGTCATTGGCGAGCGGTTGGGTCTGGATGTCGGTGATGTCCGCATCGGCAAACCCGCGGTTCTGGTACAGGGTGCGGAGCGCGGAGCGGTCTTCCTCCACCTGGGCGGGGAGCATGCGCCCGCTCTTCGTAAAGAACGAGAGGAGGTCCTCGGGTTTGGTCTTCATGACCTTGCGGAGGTCCTTCGGCAAAATCGATTCATTCCCGACAAACGTGATACGCTTCACGACCAGCTTCGGCCCCTCGGAAATCGAGAAGATCACGCGGGAACGGTTGTTGCCGGGAACTTCCTGGATCCGGTAGGTCACGTCGATCTCGGAGTAGTTTTTGTCCTCGTAAAGCTTGATGATCTTCTGCCGGTCGTCCTCGATTTTTTCCTCGCTGACGACGTCGCCGACCTTGGTGGTGATTTCCCGGCGGACGCGGTTGAGCGGGATCTGCTCGGCGCCTTCGATGAGGACCTCCTCGATGACCGGGCGGCCCTGGAGAAGAACGGTGACCTTGACGCCGTCGCCCAGTGGTTCCGCAAAGAGGCGTACATTCGAAACGCCGCCCGTCGCGTAGAGCGCGCGGATGTCCTGTTCTGCGGCGCGCTCGCTGTAGGGCTGGCCGACCTTGGTAGCCAGGTTCGCCAGCACGCGCTCCTTCGAGATACTTGGTGCCCCGACATTTTCGACGACGATGTCCCGGATGATCGGCCCCTGCGGGGCTTGCGCCTGGAGGGCGAGCGGGGCAAGAAGAAGCAGCGCCAGCAGGAGCAGGCGGCACAGGGAATTCGGTCGGCAGGATGTCATGGTCAAAGCGAGCTGCCCGGCAGATCCAGCACGGGCGGAAGGGATTGGATGCAGCAAGCGCCAGAAAAGGTCAAGCGAGAACATGTTGCCGGAGGCGGCTAAAATCGGTTGCGGCGCGGGCGGGTCACGAATGGCCGCCCCCCGGCGGTTCCTCCATGAAGCTATTCCGGCAGAGCTTCGCGTAGAGCCCGCCCTGCGCGACCAGGTCGTCGTGGCGGCCGCGCTCGATAATTTTCCCGCGCTCCAGGACCAGGATTTGGGACGCGTGCCGGACGGTGGAGAGCCGGTGGGCGATCACGAAGCTGGTGCGGTGTTCCATGAGCCGGTCGAGCGCCTGCTGGATGAGGAGCTCGGTGGCGGTATCGACGCTGGCGGTCGCCTCGTCGAGGATGAGGATCGGCGGGTTTTTGAGCAAGGCGCGCGCGATCGAGATCCGCTGCTTTTCGCCGACGCTGAGCCGGATCCCGCGCTCGCCGACCGGCGAGTCGAGGCCCTTCGGCATCCGCCGGACGAAGTCCGCCGCATTTGCCGCTTCCAGAACGCGCCACATCTCCTCCTCGGTGGCATCCTCTTTTCCGACGCGGAGGTTTTCGGCTGTGGTTCCGTTGAAGAGGAAGCTTTCCTGCGTGACGACCGCAATATTCCGGCGGAGGTGGTGCCGCGAGATTTTTCGGAGAGGCACTCCGTCGACCAGGATGTCCCCTCCGGTGAGCTCGTAAAACCGGACCAGCAGGTTAACGAGTGTCGATTTGCCGGCGCCGGTCGGGCCGACAAGGGCGACTGTCTCCCCGGCGCGGGCAGAAAGATCGACTCCGTGCAGGACCGGGGATTCCGGAGCGTAAGAAAATGAGACGTTGCGGAACTCGACCGCGCCGGAAATCGGACTTGCCACCGCTCCGGCGGCGTCGGCCGCTTCGGGGTCGGCGTCCATGATTTCGAAGACCCGGTCGCCGGCGGCCCGCCCCGACTGGAAGATCTGGTTGAGCTGGTGGAGGCGGCCGACCGGCTCGTAGAGGAAGCGGGCGAGGACAAAAAAGGCGACAAGCACGCCGACATCCATGCGCCCGGCGAGGACCTCCTGCGCACCGTACCCGGCGATGAGAAGCATACCGCAGGAGGTGAAGAACGCCATGCTTGGCTGGTAGATCGCCCACGCCTTCATGACGACGAGCGTCGCCTTGCGGACGGTGTTGCTGGCCTCGTCGAAACGCACCTGTTCGCGTTCCTCGCTCGTGTAAGTCTTGATCTGGCGGATTCCAGCAATGTTATCGTGGAGGAGCGAGTTGAGGGCAGACACCGACTTGCGCTGCTGCCTGTACCGCGACCGGGCGGTCATGGTGTAGGCCACGGCGCCCAGCGCCAGGAAGGGGATCGGAACCAGCGCTGCCACCGTGAGCGCCGGGCTGTAGGCGATCATCAGGGCACTCACCACGACGATCTGCAATACGGCGACCGTGCCCTGCTCGATCCCGTCGATCAGAACCCGCTCGACGCTCGTGACGTCCTCGATCAGGCGGGTCATGATGTCGCCGGTCGCGCGGTTATCAAACCACGGCAGGGGCAGCTTCTGGATGTGCCCGTAGAGCTCGCTGCGCAGGTCGCAGATGACCTTCTGCTCAAAATGATTGTTGAAAATGATCCGCAGGCTGTCGAGGAGCTCCTGAAAGAAAAACCCGCCAAACCCGGCCGCGAGGAGCGGAAAGAGGAGCTCGGGGCGCCCCCCCCTGATCACGTCGTCGACGATCTTCTGCGTGACCGCAGGAAAAATCACGACCATCAGGGTACTGAGGATCGCGCACCCGAGGGTGGCAAACGCCAGCTGCGGGTACCGCCGGACGTAAGGCAGAACGCGGAAAAAGACCTCCATCCGATCAGTGGTCCTCGCGATACGGTTGGTGCAGCTGCACCGGCTCCGGCACCTTTTTGCGAAGCTTGAGGTTGAGCATCTCGACGAAAACCGAGAAGCCCATGGCGAAGTAGATGTACCCCTTCGAAATATGCTGGCCAAACCCGTCAGCGATCAGGGTTACGCCAATCAGAAGCAGGAAGCTCAGCGCGAGCATCTTGATCGTCGGATGCTTGTCCACAAACCGGCTGATCGGTCCGGAGAAAAACATCATGAAGATGACCGAGACAACGACGGCGCCGATCATGACCGGGATATTGTTGACCATGCCGACCGCCGTGATCACCGAGTCCAGCGAGAAGACGATGTCGAGGAGGATGATCTGAATGAGGACCGAGGACATCGTAGCAGCAGCGCCGCTGGCCCCCTGACCATCCTCCCCCTCGAGCTTGCCGTGGATCTCGTGCGTGCTCTTGGCGACAAGGAAGAGGCCGCCGACGACAAGGATCAGGTCGCGGCCGCTGAAGCCGTGCGAGAGGACTGTGACGAGAGGCTTCGTCAGGCCCGCGATCCAAGAAATCGAAAGCAGGAGGAGGATGCGCATGAGCATCGCAAGCGAGAGCCCGACCAGGCGGGCTTTGTCCTGCTGGTGCCGCGGGAGCTTGCCCGCGAGGATCGAGATGAAGATCACGTTGTCGATGCCCAAAACAATCTCCAGCGCGCAAAGCGTGAGGAATGCGATCCAGAGTTCCGGGTTTGATATCAAGTCCATAGACGGGCCTTTCTAGCAGAGCCGGCGCGGGTGTCCATTCTTCGTGGAGCTAAGAAATGGTTCGTTCTTTCACTGCGCGGCACTCGTCCCACCCGGAGCGGCGGCATCGCTCACTGAGTTAGCGGCCCCCGCCCTTGTGATGGGCAGCATCTTCCTGGGTGTTGCGATTTTGGCTGACGGGCTGAAGTGCCAGGGCGAGCAGGAGGACGAGCCCGGCTCCGAAACCCAGAACGAGCGGCCACCGCTTTCTGCGGGCGGCGACCTGCCAGAACCACCGCCAGTGCAGGGCAAGATGCGTCAGGATCAGGGCGAGGAATGCGTAGGACAGCCAGGTGTGCCAGTCGCCCCATTCATGCCGCGCCATCCCCCAGGCCGAAAGCCCGCGTCCGCCGCGCGAACCGGGAGGCAGACGGAATGCCAGCAGGAGACCGGTTCCCGACATCGCGCAAAACACTAACCACAGCAGCGCGTTCAGAAACCTGGGGAGCACCGTGCGAAACGAACCCTTGCCCGCCCGGCACCGATTGTCCGGCCCGGTGTTCGCGCTGTCCCGAAGGAGGTCGGGCTTTTGTGAGTCCATTGCGCGAGCATACGCCCCTGGCGGGTCGCGGCAATGGATTTTGCCAGTCCGACGAGATCGCCTTCCGGCGTGAGTGCCCATCTCTGAACGCATAGCTTGGCGCCCATTTGTTTTGTCAATTGCTGCCGCGAGGACGATGATGCCCATCTGCGGAGGAGCCCCCCGCCTTCTACGCCGATACACATCATGAAATTCTTTCCCCACCAATTTCTCCTTGCACTGACCATTTTATCTTTTGGCTGCGCGTCGGTCAGCGTGCGGAAGGCGGAGTTTCGTCCGGGCTCGAAGCCGCCGGTCACCCCGGAGAAAATTTATGTGAGGCCGTTTGCATTGGACGGCCTTCGCGTGAACCGGAAGGGGGCTGACCTGGAGGTCTTCGCTTCGGAGTTCCAGAGTGCATTTTCAGAAAAGTTGGCGGACCGCCTCGGCAAGAACATCGCCCCTGCGCGGGCCATCGGCTCCGACGTGCCGGTGCCGCAGTCCAATGCCTGGCTGGTCGAGGGAAGCTTCCAACGTCTCCACCAAGGCAGCCGCGCCCTCCGCGCGGTTTTCGGCTGGGGCCTCGGCGGAACCAAGATGGAATGCATCGCCCGCGTTTACGATCTGAGGCAGAGCCGCCGGGAACCCTTTGCGGTGATCGAGACGACCGGGGGATCAAATGCCGAGCCCGGCGCTGTGTTCGGCGGACCGTTCGGCGCCGTCCCTCGCTTGGTGGCAACCTCGGTCACGAGCGGAGTGACCGCGGACTGCAGGCGCACCGCCCGGATGATTACCGCCATCCTGTCGGAATACCTTGCAGAAGCGAAGGCTCCGCTCCCGGCGAAGCCCATGCGGGCCAAGCGCCTCGGGGAAGTGCCCGGCATCACCTCCTCACCGGAGCCCGGCCAGTAAGCGGCCGAGGCGCATCATGCACTTGCGTGGCGGGGGATTTTCTGATTTAAAAATTCTGTCATCCCTCCCTATGAAAAAAATTCTACTCTCCCTTGCCCTGGCCACCCTCATCTCTCCCGCATTTGCCCAGCCCATCGGCGAGGAACCCGGGCAGGACAACCCGTTCGGGCACACGCGATTCTGGACGTACTACAACCCGTATCCGTCGAACTACATCGGCTCGAGCGAATGGTGGAACGGTCCGACGCTGTCCGGCGACTGGTGGGGGGTCCGGAACTACCTTGACGACAGCGGGGCTGAGCTCTCGGCGAGCTACACGAACAACATCGCAGGCAATCCGACCGGCGGGAAAAGCCAGGGGTTCACGTACACCGACAACACGAGCTTCGGCCTTCAGCTGGACTTCGAGAAGCTGGTCGGATGGCAGGGGTTGACCTTCACCGTGAGCGGGCTGAACCGCGCCGGATCGAGCCTTTCGCAGGATAACATCGGGAACCAATTTACCGTGCAGCAGGTCTACGGCGGGCAGACGGCGATGTTCTATGCGCTCGTCATGGAGCAGAGGCTCCTCGACGACAAAATCAATATCAAGGCCGGACGGTTCTCGACCGGCGACGACTTCGCCTCGTCCCCGATCTACTGGCTCTACATGAACAACGGGATCGACGGCAACCCGCAGGCGCTGCCGGTCAACACCCAATTCTCCGCGTATCCGTGGGCGGTGTGGGCGGCCCGGGTCCGGGTCGAGCCGACGCCGGAAATCAATGCGATGTTCGGCGCGTACCAGGTTTCGAACCGCGTGTTCAACCGCGATTACCACGGCCTCGACTGGAGCATGCGCGGGGGCGACGGCGTCCTCCTGATCGGCCAGGTCGGCTGGACTCCGGAGTTTTTCAAGCGCCCGGTCGAGAAGGCGGCTGCATCGGACGGCAAGACGGCGGTGGCCACGAAGGCCCGCTCGGAAGGGAAATCCTTCAAGGCGATCGCTCCCGAGACCGAGTTGAAGGGGCTTCCCGGGCACTATTGGTTCGGGGCCTACTACTCGCCCTGGACGTTCCAAGATATCGGGAACGCCGGCGAGACGGTCACAAATTCTTACGGTTTCTACTGGCATGCAGACCAGATGGTCTGGCAGGAGGCCCCCGGCAGCGACCAGGGGCTCACACTGTGGTCGGCGTTCGTTCTCTCCCCACAGCAGAATATTGCCAAGCTCCCGTTCCAAGCGAACGCGGGCATCGTGTACAAGGGGCTGGTCCCGACGCGCGATGACGACTTCTCCGTGCTGGGGTTCGTCTATGGCAAATTCAGCAGCGACTACGCCGGTGCAGTGAGCAATTCGGGCGGAGGATATCCGGAGTACGAAATCGTTCTGGAAGCGGCCTACCGGGTGAACATCACCCAGTTCGCCTACATCCAGCCCGACCTCCAGTGGGTGATCAACCCCGGCGGAACCGGAGATATCCCGAACGCCCTCGTGCTAGGCGCCCAGATGGGCGTCACGTTCTGAGGGGCGCATCTCTGCAATAGTGGGCTGTCCCTAGAAGCCTGTTTGGAGTTCCGCCTTCAGGCGGTGCTTTCTTTGCTGCTGCGTCCCTCGCCTGCCGCCTGACCACGTGGCCGTGGGAGCGGCCCGGGGAGATCTTGCGAAGCAAGACCCCACAGGGGCGACACGAGAGGGAGCGAGGGCGTCAACGCGGGACTCCGAACCCGGAGACCCTCCGCCTCACAGACGTACAACTTTCAGGCGCCCCCGTTCTGAGGCGCGGAAGATTTCCGGCTTGATTCGCGGCGGATATCGGCGAGAGTCACGCCGCCATGCCTAAATTAGCCATTGTTTTTGGAGCGATTCTTGACGTTATCGGGACCGTTGCCTTCGTGATGACCGGAGCCGTCACCTCGCTGATCCCCTCGTTTTTCGGAACCGTGATCCTGCTCTGCGGGATCGTGGCGCTCGTGCGCCCCGGCCTCCGGAAGCATGTCATGCATGTCGCTGCGCTCTTCGGCCTCCTCGGCACCGCCGGTGGGTTGGGCATGGGGCTTCCCAAGCTGGGAACCCTTCTGGAGGGGACATCCCAGCGTCCGCTGGCTGTCTCGATGCAGCTGGCGATGGGCGTGATCTGCCTCGTCTTTGTCGCCCTCTGCGTGAAATCGTTTATCGATGCCAGGCGGGCGAAGCCGGACGCCTACAAGAGCTAGCCGCAATACTGTCCGCTTCTTAGGAAAGCGCTTGGGGTAGGAGCGGGGATATGACTCCCCGCCCCTCCCACCAAACCGGACGGGCGGATTTCCCGCATCCGGCTTTCCAGTCAGCATTTTGCTCCTTTTAGGAGGCTGGTTTGTTCCCGTGCTTGGGCTGCTTCCAGGCAGAAGAGTCCAAGGGTGTCAAAGTATCGATTGCTCCACCGGTTTTGGTCCCTCCCTCGTGCGCGACCCTTTCCCCCGCGCCTCTTGCGCAGGATTGAGCGCAGTCTCCCCCTCACCCATCCGTCCATTTCTCGGAGCAGGTCTGCGTGGGC
>JBGTAT010000487.1:0-3711 GCA_041749755.1 Terrimicrobiaceae bacterium
CCATCGTCACATCGTGAAACGGGACGCCGAACAAAACCAAGGTACGCGGGTCGGGTGGTTGGGATGAATTTCTCACATCTGAAGAAAATCCTGCAAATGGCTCTCCGGGAAGAGGTCGATTCCGAAGGCCGATTTAATGAGATAAAGCGCGGAAATGCCAATGAAAACCAAAGCAAAAACCAGGAGCACCCAAAACGCCGGGAGGAGCAGCGCCCGGAGGCTTCGGGGGGAAAAATGATCCGACCCCATTCCGGACGTCTCCAGCGTGGCAATGCGGGTTTCCGCCCGGTCCAGAAGGCTCCTCGTCGCAAGCAGGTTTTGCATCAGGCGGTTTTGATCCAGGGCATGTTCGATCAGGCGGGACGCCGCCTCGGGGTCCAAAGGCTTCGGGAGGTAATGGAGCACGCTCCCCTCCCGCAGGGCATGGAGCAAAAAGTCTGCGTCCAGGTCCCGGCACATCAGGATCCTCTGGGTCGCCGGCCTCAGGTCGCGGATCGCGGCAAAAAGCATGAGCCCGGGCAGATCGGGAAGCTCGTCCGCACAGATCACCAGATGGCATTCCTCCCGCCTCAGAAACCCCTCCCCCTCGGCCGCAGTCCCAACCCACTCCACGCGGCGGCTTCCCAGGATCCCCCGCAGGATCCGCCGGGTCTCGGGCTCGGGCTCGACGACCAAAACGTCGCAGCCTTGGGAGGCATCGGCGGGCATGGCGCTATTCAGCTTTCATGCTTGGCGGCTAGCCTTCGGCAACCCGCCCGGCCCCGGCCTGGCACTTCAGGCATGTGTCACAAACCTGGCGGCGAAGATCTTCCAGGCGGAATGGCTTGGAAATAAATCCGTCCATTCCCGCCGCGAGACACCTCTCCCGGTCGGCCTCAAACGCGTTTGCCGTGAGGGCGATGATTCGGGGCTGCTTTTTCAGATCGAGCCGCCGCACGGATTTTGTGGCCTCGATGCCGTCCATCTCCGGCATCTGCATGTCCATGAACACCAGGTCGTAATCGCCCGCAGCAATCATCTCGACCGCCTTCCGGCCGGTCTGCGCCAAATGAGTCCTCTGGCCGAGCCGCCCCAAAAGCGAGAGGGCGACGGTCTGGTTGATCGCGTTGTCCTCGGCGAGGAGGATGGAGAGCTGGCAGGGGCTTGCCAGATGGCCGGAGCCAGCCGCAGCCGGGGAGGAGGACGACGGCGATGCGACCGCATCGAACCGGACGTGGAAATGAAACGCGGAACCCCCCGGCCCGCTCTCCACCGAGATTCCTCCCCCCATGGCCTCGGCCAGGCGCTTGCAAATCGCCAGGCCAAGCCCGGTGCCGCCAAATTTCCTCGTGGTCGAGCTGTCGGCCTGGGAAAACGGCTCAAAAAGATGCGGGACGGATGCCTGCGGAATCCCGATGCCGGTATCCTGGACCTCCAGGTCCAGCCTCCACGTGCCGGATCCCTCCATTCCGCCACCCGCCCGCACGGAAACCTCCCCCGCGGAGGTAAACTTGATGGCATTTGAGAGGATGTTCGAGACGATCTGCCGGAGCCTGTGACTGTCGCCCCGAACGGCAGAGGGCAGATCCCCGAGCAGCAGCTCCAAATCCAGGCCCTTGGCCGCGGCGGTCGGACGGAACATGGCCGCCGTGCTCTCAAGCTCCAGCGCAGGATCAAACTCACGCTCTTCCAGTTTGAGGTGCCCGGCTTCAATCTTTGAGAAATCCAGGATGTCGTTGATCAGCGCCAGCAGGGTGTGGCTGCTCTGGATGAGGAGGCCCAGTTGAGCGGATTGCTCGTCGTCAAGGGGCGAAAGAAATAGCAGGTCGGCCAGCCCGATGATCCCGTTCAACGGGGTCCGGATCTCATGGCTCATCATCGCTAAAAAATCGCTTTTTGCAGATGCGGCCGCCTGGGCAGTTCCGACCGCTTTCTCCAGGGCAGCCGTCCGGACCCTCACCAGATCTTCGAGCTCCTGCGCCTGCAAGCGGAGCTTTTCGTTCGTATGGTAGAGCTCCAGGCTTTTTTTCTCCAGGAGCGCCTCCGCTTCCTGGCGGGCCTGCCGCTCCCTCGCCGCCCGACGCATGGCGCGCTCGACCGGGGAGGTCACCGGCGGGTCATCGTGAAGCATACTGGCTCGCCGAGTTCCGCCAAGTTTTCGCGCCGCAGGGAGACGGATCCCGCCTCCCCGAAGTGCGCGATGCAGGCCTCCAGAAGCCCCTCCGCCAAATCCCCCAGATGCCGGTCCGAACGGTAGAGGAGCTTGAGCTCGTCCGCCGTCCAGGACACCGTCTGGAACCGCGGAAGCTGAGCGTCGGGGTACAGCTTCAACACCTCCACGTGAATGACGTCGTCGATCTGCGCGGCAAACGCAAGCGAAGACGTGACGCCGTCGAAAAACCCGGGGTAAAGCTGTGCAAACTGACCGAAAAGAAAGTTGCCGTACGCGCGGAGAAGATCCGGAACCGGCCTCCCGGACATTTTCGAGAGCTGGAGGAGCAGCGCAACCAACTCCCGGTGGTCGTATGTCCCGACCGAGGTGTAAGATCCGCCATTGGGAAGGTCGCAGGCCCCGATCATCTCCTCTGCCGTATCAATCGAGAACTCCTCCTCGACCATCTCAATAAATTTCGTGAATACGATTCCTTTCATACGGTTTAGGGAACACCCGCTCAATAGCTCAGGGCAGAGGGCTTTGCGAGAAAAAACAACCACCCATCGCCATCGCCTGTCAACCAGGGGTCGGCAGTGAATGGCGCTGGTTTTGGATTCTGCCCATACAGGGCAGATGCTTGTTCTGCCCAGGACCCAGGGCGGCACTACCGCTTGCCCTGGGCTATGAGATGTAGCCCCGTTGGGGCCAGCGCCATTCGGGTCAATTCTTCCAAATTGACATCGATCAGAATGAACTCAGAAACGACCCGAACAAGCGAGCGCATCTTGCGGCGGACGGAATATGACAGGGACCAAAACCCTGGTAAAAAAGTCCGGCTGGCGACGCCAGCCACTTAAAGGTCATTCGGCCGGGCGACCATGATCCCGCCGTGGAGGGAGTAGCGCTTCAGGTAGTCGCTCAGGCGCGTGTCCACGACGACCTCGCGCGCATTTTTTGAGGCGTGGAGGAAGCGCAGCGTGCCCTTGGCATCGCGGACGGCGATCCCGACGTGGGACGTGTAGCTGCCCGGCCAAGTGGTGACGATGCTGATGATGTCGCCGTCTTTTAAATACTTTTCCGCGGCGGCGACCGAGGATTTTGGCACGTAGTAGATCCCGCTTTGCGAGAGCTGGCGCTCGATTCGGCCCATCACGGGAACCATCGAGGGATTGGCCTTGAGCTGCTTAAAAAACCGCGAGGCGCTTCCTCCCATGTAGTTCATCTCCCTGTAGATTTTTTTTGCGCCTGGGAGCGTGGGGGTGACGTCCTTGACGAGCCCTCGGCGCTGGTTGTCCTGCAGCCAGTCCTCCAGGTGGTGGAGGCGCGAGGTGAATTTCCCATCGCACTTCCCGCCGCGGTAGCGGTCGAACTCGATCATGCGGAGGAGGTCGGCCGGCTGCGGGTTCGGCGACTGCTTGAGCGCGCGGGCGGTGCCGAGCGCGATCTCAAAAAAGGTCCAGCAATCCATGCCTTTCATATTCACGCAGGGGGTCTCGGCGCGGGAGTCGATCTCGAGCGTGTAGTTGACGTACGGCGTCCCGACGAGCGCGCGGCCGACCGCCGCCACGCGCTCGCCG
>JBGTAT010000488.1:0-41930 GCA_041749755.1 Terrimicrobiaceae bacterium
TCTTCCAGCCGAGCGCGAGCAGGATGCCGATCTCGTGCGTGCGCTCGAAGACCGTCATCAGCATCGTGTTCATGACGCCGAAGATGCCAACGATGATGGCCAGGATCGACGTGCTCCAGCTCATCGCCTTCGCAATTTTAAACCCTTGGCTCGTGCCGACGACCTCGGACGCCCGCACCGCCCGCAGGCCCGGGAACGAATCCTCGATCCGCTCGCACAGCGCCTCGATCCGGTCGGCCCCGGCATCGGCGGGCACGCGGATATCAATGAAATTGACCCGCCCCTCGTACCCCGAGGCGGTTTGAAACAGGGGAAGAGCGAGAATGATCGCCCCGTTTTCCACCAGCGAATGCCCGTCCACGATTCCGACGACCGCAAATTCCTCGCTCTCGATCTGGACGGTGTCCCCAACCTTTTTTTGGAGCATCTCTGCGGCCATCGTTCCGAGCACCACCGCGCGTTCCTGGGCATCGTGCGGCATGCGGCCCTCCAGAACGGTAAGCTTTTCCCAGGTGAACCCTTCCCATTCGCGGCCGGAAACCATGATCATCGGCGCGTCCTCCACGCTGAGCATCTGCATCAGGACGGTCGTGACCTCCGCCGCATCGGGAAGGGCCGCAACCTGGGTACGGATCGCTTCATCAAAGGCTTTCGGCATCAGTCCGCCCTCCATGTTGCTTGCGATGACGTCGATCCCGATCACATCGAGCTGTTTGACGATTCCTTTTTCATAGCCTGCAGCCATGCCGACCAGGGCGATGACCGCTGCGATTCCGATGGCGATCCCGACCATCGTGAGGGCGGTGCGGATCGGACGCCGCCAGAGATCCCGGAGAATGATCGTAAATACGGTCATGGTGCCCCCGAGTCTGAGATGATCCGCCCGTCGCGCAGGGTGAGATGGCGGGACGCGTGCGAGGCGACCTCCCGGTCGTGGGTCACCAGAACAAGCGTGGTTTCGCGCTCGCGCTGGATCCTCGAGAGAAGCTCCATGACAAGGCCGGCGCTCTGGCTGTCGAGATTTCCGGTCGGCTCGTCGGCAAGGAGAAGCCCCGGCCGGTTCGCCAGGCTGCGGGCGATGGCCGCGCGCTGCCGCTCGCCGCCGGAGAGCTTGACGGGCAGATGGTTCAGGCGGTGCGAGAGGCCGACAGATTCGAGGAGCTCCTCCGCCCGGGCGGTGCGCTCCTTTGCGGAGTGGCCCTGGCCGAACATCGGAATCTGCACATTTTCCGAAACGGTGAACGTGCCCAGCAGGTGGAACGACTGAAAAATAAACCCGACCTCGCGCGCGCGGTAGCGGGCTGGGTCTTTGAGCCCGGCCATCTCGGTTCCCAGATACCTCAGGCTGCCCGAGGAGGGGGAGTCTAGGAAACCGAGCATGTTGAGCAGCGTCGTCTTCCCGGAACCGCTCGGGCCGACCAGCGCCACAAATTCCCCGGCGGAGATCTTAAAATCGAGCCCCTGCAAGGCGGCGACCCGGCCGTCATCAAATTCTTTGCAAAGCCCGGAGGCCTCAAAAACCGGCGGGTCTGGCTGGTTGATCAATTCGGTTGGCATGGGTGCTAGCTTCATGAAGCGTCCTCCAGAGTGTCCCACTGCCTCCCCACGCGCGGGTCAGCCAGGCAGCGGAGCAGATCCCGAAACGCGGACCGGTAGTTGGGAAACGGCCCGATATCTCCCGCCTCGGATGCGGCCAGCCACTCGCTGTGCGTCGGAAAATCGGAATGCGGCAGAGAGCTCTTGATGTGGTGGATGCCGTGAAGGGGTTCGTGCAGAAGCGTGAGGGAAACCAGCTTCCCGGGCCACGTGTCTGCAACAATGCTGCGGGTCGCGCTGCGGGCGGAGTGGCCGCTGAGCCCGACGTGCTCGATGAACTTCCTCCAGCTCTGCAGGTTGCCCGCAATAAATGCCGGCACAAGATAGTTGAGCCAGAGGAAGGCCCAGAGCCCGAAGGCCGCTGTCAGCCCGATCACAAGGCCCCAAACTGCCAGCCCCAATCCAAGCTCGATCCAAATCCGGCCGCGCACCTTCCGGCTTCTGATCGGGGAGGACCGCGAGAAAAAGAGCCTCCAGAAAAGGCAGGGCGTGTAGAGGAGGCCGAAATTCAGCTCCAGGAACGCCGCCACCCGGCGCTTCCAGCGCGGGCAGCGGGGGTCCACAAACGGCCAGAGCTCGATGTCTTTCTCGGAGGCGAGGTGTGAGTGATGCTTCTGGTGCAATGCCCGGTAGAGAGTGAAGCTTGTCAGGCTGAAGGTTCCCATGATGACGCCGTCGATTTCGTTGAGCAGGCGGCTTTTCCGAAGGAGCCCGTGGGCAGCCTCATGAAAGGCAATCAGGTATCCGTGCATGAAGTGGCTCACGAGCAGCACGAGGGGGACGACGAGCCAGACCCATCCCCACACAATGCTCAAGGCCAGCGCTGTCTGGCTCAGAAAAAATCCTGCCGCCACCAGCGCGTACGCCGACTTCGCGGGCCAGTGGGAGGCGGGAGAATTTTCAAGTTGAGCGCTCATGATGCGACAAGCTCCGTCTGGCTCCCGCGCCCCGGCTGGAACCGGGAATTCTGACCGGCTTCCTCCAGAACGGCTTTCAGATGGCTGTCCAAAATCCCGATGGCGTCCCCGCTCACGGCTGGCTGTCGATAGAGCCACACGACATCCAGGGCACCCCGTTCCTCGGTCAGCTCGCACGCAAGATCAAACCGTGCGGTGCCGGTTGAAATCGTCTTCAGGCGCGTCGAGATTCTCGGGAGTTCAAAGCTGGGGACCGGGTGGTTTTGCAGGGCAAAGCGCACATCAAAAATCTGGTGACGCAACCGGCCTTCGGCCGGGCCCAAGGCCCGGGCCAATTCGGCGAATGGCATGGCGCGGGAGAAGTCTTCAATCTGTGCAGAATGGTTGGCTTTGAGCGTCGCTTCGAAACAATGCTCTGGAACGAGGGACACCCGGAGCGGCACCACACCTGCAAAGTAGCCCATCGTATCGCGGGCCTGAGGATTTGAGCGGTTGGCGTGTGGCACCCCAAGAACCACATCAAGGACACCCCGCCAACGAAAAATCGCCACCTGGAAGGCGGTGAGTAAAACGCTGAACACCGTGACCTCGGCCTGTTTGGCCAGGAGGCGGGCGGCATCAAGAAGGGGTGGGGGAAGGGATGTGGCGCGATGCTGCAGCGGCTGCGCTTCGGCGCGGCTGGTTTGAAACATCAGCCGTGCGCCGGCAAGTCGGGACCGCCAGTAGCCGGCCTCGCGCGCGACCTCCTTTGGCTGCCAGCGCGCATTCTCGGACGCCGACCACCTGGAATAGGACAAGTCTGGCACCGTGAGACTTTCTTTCAGGCCCTGAACGGGAAGGAACGCCCGCCCGGACTGCTTGAGGGCAACGATATATGCCGCAGTAAAATCGCCGACAAAAATGCCAAGCGACCAGCCGTCGGCAATCGCATGGTGGAAGGCGAGGGCCAGAATATAGTGGTCGGCTGCCAGGCGGATCAGCTCGACCCGGTAAAGTGGCCCCCGCACCATATCAAATGGTTTGGAAAAAAATGCTGCCATGCCGGCTTCCTCCTCCGTCCCGGCGTCCCGGCGGCTCAGGATCGTCTCCGCCTTATTCTGAACGAACTGCGCGGCTGTGCCGCCGCCTGAGAGAATCGAGGTCCGGAGAACTTCCTGACGCTCGACCACCATCCGCAGGGCCTCGGCACAGAGATCGAAGGCAATGCTCCCCCGGATCCCGACGGTTGCGCAGATGTGGTTCGCCGGATCGCCGGGAGCCAGTGGCGAGTTCTCCCACAGCTCCCTCTGCGGCAGGGAAAGTGGCAACAGCCTGGCCTCCCCGCTGGCAATCAGGCCTTGGAGGCGAAGCCGGGGATCAAGATTCAGAGGTGGCATGTTTGGCCGGAATCTGCTGGTGAGGGGTGCTCTGAAGGAAAGAGTGTGTGCGGGAAGATGTGGCGGTTGGTAGTCAAGGATTGGGACGCCTCAGTCCGGTGGTGGTTCGAGTGGCCGGTCATGGGTCAGGACTTACTTAACCCCAAGCAGGGATTGGTCGCTATGGGGTGTTCTACTACTGCCCGCGTCCACTGCGGAGCCGGGGAAGAACGACAAAGAGCACCAATTTTTCCCGCTGCTTCATGCCCGTCATGCTCTTCCTGGTAAAGTTATCTTCTGTTTCTTGAATTGGCTGTGCAGGCAGTAAGTCAGAAGGTTGATCTCCTGCCTCTTCATGCCAGAATCCTGAAATGACACCAGGCACGTATTCCGCCATCCACGAACGTCTCGCCGTCCGAACGCGGGGAAAGGGAACCTACGAGATCACGGACGATGTTGAGCGGCTGGTGCATGCCAGCGGGATTATCACGGGAACGGCCACTGTCTTTGTCCGCCATACCAGCGCCAGCCTTGTGATCTACGAAAATGCCGACCCCAGCGCACGTCACGACCTCCATGCATGGGTTGAGAAAATCGCCCCGGAGGACGATCCCTCATACACCCACACGCAGGAAGGCCCGGACGACACGACCAGCCACCTGCGGATGGCAATGACCCGCACCAGCGAGGTCATCCCGATCGTTTCCGGAAAGCTCGCGCTCGGCACATGGCAGGGGATCTTCCTCTTCGAGCATCGGCAAGCCCCGCACACGCGCTCGGTCGATGTCGTCGCAATGGGGGGTATGCTCCGATGACGTGCACGAGACGCGCTGGCGCGATCTGATTGCCAGAGAGTTTTCATTTATGCTGAGCAGCATGAACAACTGCCCCTGCATCAAATCCGTCAAGTCGCTCATCACCACGGGACAATGGGCGGGCTGCGAGTGCGGAAACAAACTCCCGATCGGCCACCTCACATTGAGGGTGCGGTTGGTCTGATGGTGGCCGTGTTGGTCGGTGGACTGGTGTCGCGCCGGCGGCGGTGATGCTGGCCATTGCAGGATCAATGTCAGCGCGTCTTTGATCAGGCAATTCGCTGGAAAATCCAGAGACTGCTGCCGGTGGATTTTTTGATGCGCTGACAAAGGCGTTTCGCGGCCAGCAGAGCGTGCGAGGTTGCCTCGAGCAAGGAAGGTTTTTCGGGTTAACGCTGGGCGAACCGAATTCGTCCCGTCAAACCATCGGTGAAGACGTCGATCCAGTTGTCCTTCGCGGTCGATTGTGTTGTTCCCGCATTCACCACTCCGGGAATGAGCCGCACTTGCAACTGCTTGAGGGGATTGGCCGCTGCTGGGGCTGCGGAGTCCACCGTGGCTGCCCCGAGCGAGTTAAAGCGAATCTCCAATACCTGCGCGGTTCCTCCGTTCACAGCGACCTCCTTTTCATTGGCAAGGTTGGCGGAATCGACCACAAAATACTCTCCGGCCCCAGAAGTGCTGCCGGCAGGCACCCCGTCCTGCACAACCACACCGATCGGAAGTCGCTCCCATTTTGTCAGGGCTTTCCACGTCGCACTGTTGGCATCCCATGACCACACGGACGCCATCCGGCGCGCGTCATCAGGACGCCCCGGCCAGTCCGTACAGATGTAGACGGCGGTTTGGGTGCTGTTGGCAATCGCATGCACCCTCGCTTGGTTCATTAGAGCGCTCAGAATGTTCGCCCCGTTGACCAGATTGTTTGACGAGCTGATGCTGCGGAAGGCGGGTGCCACCGCCGTCATGAGAACCCCCATGATCGTGATCACGGTCAGCAGCTCCACAAGGGAGAATGCTTTGCTCTTCACTGGATGCAGGGAACTCATTGACACCACCATATCCCCGGAATTCAAAATCGCAAAGCCAGCAGTTGCTTTAATTGTTAAGCGATTCGGAAAAATCGCCGTCCGCTCCTGCTGGAGATCTTGCTAAATAGTATCAGCAACCCGCCCCTGATTTTCAGGTGCATCTTCGGGAGATTTTGCGAGAGTGATTTGTCGGTTCTCTAACCACCCTGTTCCTCCCATGAAAACACCTCTCTTGGCCGCTCTTGCCCTTCTGATTGCTCCTTTGCTTCCGGTGCATGCGGCTGAGGATTCCTCTGAGCAGGAGGCAAAGATCCTCAAAGCGGCGACGGAGCAAGGCCTTGCTCCGCGGATCGTTGCCTGGATGCCCGACCCGGAAGACCAGGGGATCTGGAAATTTCCGGGGTTTGCATATGAGGGAAAATCCGAAGTTCTGCCTGCGAGTGCTGCCGAGCCCTTTGGGAACTTCCGCAGATATACACTGCTCAAGGAAACGGATGCCTCATGGTCCCACAAGAACATCCTCAAGGTGCCAAAGGCATTTCAGGCAGGGGACAACCTGCACTTAATTTTTTGGGTCCGTGCTGGCAACAGCGAAACAGCCGGTCGCTCGCTGCCGGTGGATGTGTCGAGTCGCCCGGATCAGGGAAAAATCCAAACCGAAATCATCAGAACGCAGTTGGCCGAAGAGTGGCAGTTTGTTCAGCTCGAGATTCCTGTGATTGGGGACCTGGCCGAGGGGGAACTGAATATCGCATTTCACCTGGGCGGCGCCTTGCATGCGACGGAAGTTGGCGGCTTGGCATTGCTGAAAGATTAGCTCGTTTTCAAGGATCCAGGTACTCGAAGTACGAGGTCTCGGTGGTGAGGTAGCTTTTGAGCGGATTGAATGCCGCCCGCACCGTCTGGCTCGGCGAGGTTTCATCAGGCACCGCGACGGAGGCAGGATTCGGGACGGGCACGGGGTCGGGCCCGTCGAAGATATCGCGCATCAGGCCAAAAAGCGGGCCCGTGAAACCACTTCCTCCGATGGTGGTTTTGGTGAAGGCGCCGGAGGCGTCGCTCTGGGCATTTCCATAAACTCCATCCACGCCGGTGTAGGGGCGTCGGCGGATCACTCCAAAGAATCTTTTCTCGCCGGTGACTGAGATTGTGCCGCTGGGCGACTGCTGAACGGTTTGTGCGACACCCCAGACACCGAAGGAACTGGCCTGGGTGGTGAGGCGGCCGGCGAGGGCGCTGAGGAGGGCCTGCTTTTCCCATTTCGTAGCGGCTGCCCCGAGGACGCCACCTCCAGTTTCCAAGTGCGGAATGAGTTCGCCACGGTATCTGTAACCATCGGCCGGCATGTTCGAAGCAATGCTGGAAGCGAGCGCTGCGGCGTTGACGTTTGTTCCCCCGATTCTCCAGCGGCGAAATAGGGCGTCGAGCGCCTTGGTGCGCGAAGGAATTCCCCAACTGCTCGGGTAGATGCGCGTATTCGGGTTAATCGTCCCCTGGTTGGACCCAAGAGTCATGCCCGGCTCGGTATTGATTAACTCCAAGGCGAGGTGGTCGGGTATGCCGGTATCGCTGGAAGTGAGGTTCAGGTAAAGGTCGCCGGTGGCCGGAACAAGGTAGGGAGGAGCGGTCCAGAGGTTGGCGAGCTGGCCAGGGGAGTAGACGATGCCGAGATCGCCAGGGTTCGTGGTGTAGTATCCGGTGGCCGACGGGGTGCCGGAGAGTGTGACGAATCCGAGCGCGCGGATGTCCGGAAGTGTGGCTGGCCAATTGGAATTCACTGCGCCCAGCGTATTAGTCCCCGCAAAAGTCGTTCCTGCATTCGAGCAGACCGCCCAGGCATCGGAAAGCGAGCAGCGCCTCGGGTCATTCACTTCCGCAGTGTAGGCGCGATTCGTTTCACCCTCGGCAATGGTCATGCTTCCCAGCGTGATCAGCGGATCCTGGGCGGATGGGGTCAGCAGCGAACCGGACACCAAAGAGGAATCCTGCAGCGGGCAATATTGGAAAATTTTGTATTGGTCGATGTTCGACGGTTCCTTGACCGCGAGGACTTTCATCCGGACATTGGAGAGCGTGACCGATGTCGCGGAGCCGACGAGCGGGATGAGGAGGCTCGGAGTGACCGCCGAGGGGGCTGTGACGTCTTCCGAACGAAATGCCTGAAAAGAGTTCGCGGGCAGGCGAAGGGTTGTGGCCGCAAGAGGTGTGGGCTCCGCGCTGAGGCGCCTGTTTCTTCCCGAAGGTGTCCAGTTACCGCTCCCAAGAAGAGGGTTGGGATTGGCGAGGGTAAAGACGAGGTTGGCACCACTGGCGGCCACCGTCCATCCGGGGAAGGCCGCGGAGCCGGCCGTCACTGTTGTGGAGGCTGCGGGAATTTCAAAACTCACGGCCGTGGGAATCAGGTAGACGCCAGTGGTAGCCGAGGCGGAGTCGCGCAGGAGGATTCCGGCATCCGTACCGGCCAGTGTGGACACATCGGCAATCCTCACCTGGGAGCCGGTGAACAGTTCGCCCACCAATCGCAGGCGAACATTTTTGTTCGCTCCAGCAGTTTCCCAATTCAGCTGCAGCCCGAGCTCGGTGACAAAAGGGTTTCCGCTTTGGGCGAGATAACGGTCGCCCGTGCTCGAGCTGGACACCGAGGGAAAAAGGTCGCCTTTCGCCTGCGTTTCCAAGTCCGTTCCCGCGCCAATCCGCCCATACCGGCCCAAGCCAAAAACCTCATTTCTGATCGAGCCTCCCAGCATCAGAAAGCCATGGGCTGTGACCGCATTCCAGGCGACCTGCTCGGCGACCTTGTTGCTGTCTGCCGCTGGCA
Organism: Terrimicrobiaceae bacterium; assembly: GCA_041749755.1. Classification (GTDB taxonomy): domain Bacteria; phylum Verrucomicrobiota; class Verrucomicrobiia; order Chthoniobacterales; family Terrimicrobiaceae; genus QYQL01. Next base: position 8,533 of record JBGTAT010000488.1, read on the forward strand.
GGCCCCCGCGGGCCGTCCATTTTGCAGCCAGGCTCGAGCCGCTGTACCCCGGCCACTCGGTGCTTTGAAAGGCCGCTGCCAATGCCCTTGCCGAACGCTGGTAGTAGGCAAATTCGTTGGCCACGGTGCTGTTGGGAGGAGGGTATGTGCCGGGTCCCATATTCATCGGGCTAGCCAGGATCTGGTTGGGATCGTCCAGATCCCAATAAAACTGAAACCCCGGCAACGATTTGTTGCGGTATTGGACGGTGGACATCCGGTTTTTTCCGAGTGCCGTAAATTCGGGGGACTCGCCCCAGACGGAAATATCAAACTGGTTGGCATTAAAAAACGTGTTCCAGGTCGCGTCGCTCGCAAAGAACTGGCGATATTCCCTGGTGTTGGAGATTTGCATATTTCCGGTAGGATCCGGCAGGCCCGTGACGTTTCCCGCCCCGGGCAGGCCGCTGATGTCAACAACGCCGGGGCTACCGGGAGCGAGGCCGCCAAAGACGCTGCCCGCGGGGACGAAGCCTGTGCTGCGATTGACTGCCGGCACATAGGAAGATCCCGAGACAGCCAGTTCGCTTGGTACCCCACTCCCACGCCGCGCCGCGCGCAGGTTAATGCGGGTATTTTCCACATCGATCCAATATGCGAACCTGGCGACCATCGGATTGGTCGCGCTCACGGCAAGCGAAGGGTTTTTACCTATGGGAATCCAGGCAACGCGCATGGGAGTTCCGCCGGGCTCGATGGGAAAGGTTCCATCGATGCGCCGCCGGTTGAGGTTGGGATCGTCCGCGCTGGTCGACTCGCCGCTGTAGAGATTGACGGCGGTGGGCGAGCTGTTTCCGGCCTGCGTCCAGAGCCTGCCCGGGGCGACCCACCAATGCGTCGGTGCCGCCGGAGCATTGGGGCCCACGTCCGGGATGTTGCTGGCCAGCAAGGCCCGGGCATGGTTCATGGACGACTGTGCCACGAGCTCCGTCCGGTCGGCCTTCGAGTAACCCGACGAGAGGGTCCGATCAAACCGTGCCGTCACGGTGAAACCGACGACGAGCACGGAGAGAAGGACGATGAGCGAAAGCGTAACAATCAGGGCCATGCCGCGAGGATGGGCGTTCTGGAGGATGGAGGGAGGTGGAGTCATCAGCGGGAGCCTCTGAGGATGGAAAAACGCCGGGTCACAATCACGTAGTGTTGCACCTTGCCTGTGAGGGAGTTTTTGAGTTCAGCGAGCTTGGCTTGGAGGGCGGCGTCGGAGTTGTCGGTTGGCATGGAAATCGTCGGCACCGCATTTTGCTCTTTCAAGCGACGGAACGCATTGGCCTCACAGACGACGAGCGTGACCTCGATTTCCGAAGGCAGCCCGTCGGCCACCGGCCACCAGGAAGAATTATAGGCGCGGCCCGCACTGATCCCCGTCGTACTGGTCGGCGCGGTGGATGGCAACAAGGGGGAAGGCAAGGGGGCTCCGTCCCGGCCGATAGGCCGAACCACAAAACCAATCACCCGCTCGGCCACCGTGGAGGACACGTTGTCATCCGTAGCGGCCGCAGCAAACCCGCTGCCGCTGGCTGGGTTCAGCCAAGACGCCGGTTGGATGAATTGGGAGAGCTTCAGGTCGCGTCCCGGAAGAGCGTTCGCACCCGCCGCATTCCACATCCAATACACGGTGAGATTGGCCGCCGCCATCGCCGGATACGTCGTGTCGGTAGACGTCACCGCCACCCGCCGGAGGGTGTTGTCGGCGGTGGTGAAATATCCGATACATACCAGCGGGCCTTTGGACGTGCTTTTCAGCGGGGAGTAAAAAAAGAGGGAATCCATCGGCACCCCGCCTGCATCCTTAAGCATCGTCGTAAATCCAGCCAGCGGCGGGTTAACCACCAGGGGCGAACTTGCATAACTTTTAAAATTCCCCTGCATCCCCGCAGGCAGAGCCTCCGCAATGCTGAGCTCGCGCCCGATCATCTCGACGACCGCGCGGGCAGTCTGGGAAAGCTCCGAGCGCTGGTTGCCAGCGACCCAGATCTGCATCACATTCCCAACCATCCCGACCACGAGCACCACGATGAGCATCAGGATCGTCATCGAGACCAGAAGCTCGACCAGCGTGAACGCGGCGCGCAGTCGGCTCATCGGTCGCCCTCCACACTTTTTCGATAGAACACCTTTCCGATCAGGAAGCTGAAGTCCGAGGTTCTTGCCGTCGCCGAAACCGTTCCAGTGCCAGCCAAAACTGGCCATTTGATGCTCAGCGCGACCGCCCGCAACTCCTTGGGCGAAACCCCTTGGTTGGCAACGCCGGCGGCCAATGCGCCCGGAGGCGACGCAATCGCGGCATCGGCTAGAAAAAATGGCGGACGCGTTGCGTCGGGCGTAGCCGGCAGGGCGTTGCCGAGGAAGATCCCGTCCTGCGTAAAGTAGTAACGCTTCGAAAATCCGCTCGAAAGGGAGGCGGGGTTAAAGGGCGAAACCACGCTGGCAGAAGGGTCCTCGGCCGAAATCGCATCGGTCTCCAAATCCGAGTAAACGTACCGGGCCACCAACCCGCAGGCGGTTTCCTCCTTCGCCTCCCGCGCCGCATCCAAACCAACACTCAACAATCCCACCAACGCCAGCGCCGCCACCGAGATCACCCCGATCGCGATCACAATCTCGACGAGCGTAAATCCCCGTATGGACACCGGTCGGGTCATCGGATGTCAAAGAGGTGCAAGCAGACGGCCAGCACAAAGGGAGTCCGGGGGATTGATCATAGAACCACGTTATACCATCTCCCTGGGGTTGATAGGCCCGCTTTGCTTAAACTATCTAGCGGGAGCGCTGGCCGGACGCCGGGGGCTGGATTTTTTTGTGGCAAGGGATTGGCCCTCGCGCCAAGCCGGAGGGATGTAGGTGGCCTGCGAGCGCTCTGAGGGCCCGGTGATATTTGCCAGGATGAGCTTGTGCAGATTTTCCATGGCAACACTGCCGACGCCATGCCGGTCCTGAAGCATGCCGCTCAGAAACTGCTCCTCGGGCACTGCATCGAGCGTGCAGACATCAACCTTCTTGGCCAATGCCGGCTGCTCTTTGGCGAGCCAGTCGAACAAGGATTTGGCCCGGCCGGCAGAAATCAAGACGTCGGGCTTTTTGCGGTTCAGGAAGGTGACGATCTCCTGGCGCCAAGGGGCCTGCGGTGAAAAATTGACTTCCAGATCGCAGGCCTCCGGGTTTCCCAGGCATTCCCTCAAACCAACCAGGTAACCGCCAAGGAGCTCGTGCCGCAGCGGTGCCGGGAACGAGGTGGGCATCAGCACCGCTGGCCGCGTATATCCTTTTTTCGCGATCTGCCGCATCGCCTCCCACGACCCATGAAAGTGATCCCCGCACACGATAGGCAAGGGAAGCTTGGAGTCCCTCGACACGATGCCAAGGCCAACCGCAGACACAAACCCCCAGTCCGCCTTCAATTGCGAGGGATCGGAGTCCAAAAACTGGAAAATAATTCCCCGGATGCCCCGGTTCCTGACGATGCGCAAGACGCGCGCTTGGTCGGATTCTTCCAAGGTTGTGGAAAAAGTGTCGAGACCATATCCCAGACTGTGGGCCGTCTCCTGGATTCCGGCCAGCTCCTCCCGCGTCTCCCGCTCGGGCAACGCGATCTCCTGCGGTTTGACGTACACCAGAGCAACGACGCTGCCCGCAGGACGCACCCGGCGATCCTGACGGTACGCCACCAGCGCCGAAAGCGCCGGGTCGGGCTGGTACCCCATCGCCTTGGCCAACTTCTGCACCCGCACGCACGTGGGCTTCCCAATGCGCGGATGGTTGCGCAGCGCCATCGAGACGGCTGCAATGCTCAGCTTCGCCTCCTGGGCGATTTGCTTGAGGGTCACGCGGGGAGCTGGATTCATCCCGTAAACTCTACCTATGGACTGCGCATAGTGCAATGGTGAATAATTTAAGCAATCCCGGCGCCAAGAAAGCGCTTAATAGTTTCATCACAAAAAGCATAGCCTTCACTCTGGCGGATGCTAACTTTTGGAAAGTTCAGAACAACATTCCCTCTCATTCCACCCCAAACAAAACAGCCATGATCATGAAATTCACCCTCAAATTCACGTCGATCGCAACGGCAGCAGGCCTCGCCTGCTTGTTGTCTGCTGGAAATCTTCATGCCGGCAACACCTGGGACGGCGGAGGAGGAAACGGAAGCTGGAGCGATCTCGCCAACTGGGATTCCAACTCTACTCCCGTTTCGCCAACGTTGCTTACCTTTGGAGGGACCTCGCAACTGGCTTCCAATAACGACCTCTTCGCGGCAGCGACCACATTCAATGGCATCACTTTCGCGAGCGGAGCGGGAGCGTTTACGCTTTCTGGAAATAGTATTACCTTGGGTGGCGGCGTTACCAACAGCAGCTCGAATACCCAGACGATCAGTTTGAATTTGGCCACGGGAGGAACGGCGCGCACATTTACCGCGACCACAAACAACATTGATTTGACCGGGATCATCAGCGGTTCAGGTGGCGTCACCGCAGCTGGAGCGGGAATTGTCACACTAAGTAATGCATCCAATTCATTTTCTGGCGTGGCAAGAGCAAACACCGGAGGCACTCTGAGTTTTAGCTCGGCTGCCAATTTGGGCACAGCTACCTACACAGTTCAAGGGAACTTCCAATATACGGGTTCGGGTGCAGCCAACTTGACCGCAACGACCAATTTTGCCGGTGGCGCATTCGATGTCACTCAAGCTGCAGCGACCATCACCCTTTCCGGCGGATACGGTGCCAGTGGCGGAAATAGTTCCTTCACCAAAACCGGCGCAGGCACACTGGACATATCGGAAGGTGCAAACGCTGCCAGCCAAATCCTCAGTGTAGTTGTTAACCAGGGTGCTTTGAGATTTTCCGATGCCGCCGTTTCCAACGTTGGCCCCAGTTCGGTAACGGTCAATTCCGGTGCCACCCTCCGTTTGGCTGGTGCTTCCAGCCAACTTAGTAGCACTGGCACTCTCACACTAAATTCGGGTGGCACATTAGATCTCCAAGCCACTCAGGTTGTGGGCACCCTCTCTGGAGCTGGTTTGATCACCAGCACCACATCTGGAACGAAATTTATTCGCCCATCAGCGGCTTCAGGGACTGCAACATTCAGCGGCGTGATTGAAAACGGCTCTGGTGGCGGCATCACCCAACTTCAGAAAAACGGCGCGAGTACGCTCATTTTAAGTAATACGAATACCTACACTGGAACGACCCAAGTGAATGCGGGCACCCTCTTAATAAATGGTTCGCTTGCGGCTGGTGCGGTTTCTGTTGCGAATACAGCTACTCTTGGTGGCACTGGTATCATTGGCGGTGCTACCACAATGTCTGCTGGTTCCAAACTTTCTGCGGGCGATAGTAGCGCATCGCTTCTCAGCTTCACCAACAACCTGACCTTGTCCGCTGCTGCTAATGATAGCCAGGCTTTCGTCTTCACGCTTGGAACTGTATCCGACCGAGTTGCGGTTGGTGGCACGTTGACGATTGGCAGTGGATTGATCGATTTTGCTGACTTCTCGTTTACTGCTGGCAGCGGATTCGGGGGAGGAACTTACACCCTGTTCGACAACACCGTGCTCAGCGGAACCCTAGCCGCCATCAACCTCACCGGTGATATCGGTGGTTTTAGCTCGACCTTGGCTTTGAGCGGCAACGACATCGTCTTGAATGTCGTCCCCGAGCCATCCACATTTGCCATGTTTCTGGGCGGCTTTGGAATTCTGCTCGTTCTACAACGCGCACGCCGTCGTCGTTCGGACGTCTAATTTGGGGGATAACATAAAGCGGGGCTGGCTTCAAACCGGTCCCGCTTTTTTGTGCCTGAAAATTTTCAGAAGAATGCATTTTTCCACCACAATCCACATAATATCGCATTCCACCAGTTCACAATATTTGGACCCAGACCATCGGAAGGATCCCGATGACACTGGGCATTGGCGTCCAGCCAATGGTCTGGAAAAACCCAAAAGATGCCCAGCCCTTCTCGCCGTCTCCCTCATTGCCAGCTCGTTCCTGCTGGCTGCAGAAGCATCATCGCCCGAGCCGTTGACCCACTCGATCCTCGGGGAGTTGAAGGAATCCATCCCCCATGGCAAGGCCAAGCGCGAGACCTTTGCTGCCGCTGGTCAGCCGTTCCAAGAAGCCAGGCGGATCACCGTCACGACGCCTCCCGCCAACTTTTGGGAAGTGCAGCTCAGCGCCCGCAATCGGGAACCCATCGCGGGAGGCGACCACCTGGTCCTGACCTTCTCCGCGCGCTCCCTCGAGCCCGAAGGCCAGCTGGGGATCAAAGTCCAATCCTCCAACAGTCTGAACGACATTAGCTCGCTGGAAGTTTCCAAGCTCGACCTCTCCGCCGAGTGGAAGGAATTTCGCTTTCCCTTCACCTCCCGCACCAAGGCAGACACGGAGAAGATGCTGCTGGTTTTCTTTTTTGGACAAAAGGCGCAAACCGTCGAGATCGGCGGGATCGATCTCGTCCGCGCGACACTGGCTGGTTCCGTGCCGGCTGCCATCGCGCCCGCAGGCACCCCGCGTTCGATCATTCCCGCCGATCTCAAGCTCGAATGGGGGAATGTTGCCATCGGGGGCGGCGGCTGGTGCTTGGAGGTAACGCCTCATGCCAAGGTTCCCGGCCTGCTCTGGATGCGATCCGATGTGGGCGGCCCATGGAAACGCACGGCCGATGACAAGGCGTGGAGGCCGATGGCTCTCACGCAATCCTACGAACCCCGCAGCGCCGGCGGTGTCGGGTCGCTCATCCTCCATCCCACCGAGCCGAACATTGCTTACGCCGAGCGCGGCGACGGCTGGCAAATGGGCGTCGGCCTGTTCAAGACGACCGACGGCGGCACGACGTGGAAACGCGTCCTGGAAAAATTCGCAGACGGCAACCGTCACGAAGCCCGCAAGTGGGGCAACCCGGTGGCACTCGATCCGCAGAATCCCGACATCATTTACTGGGGGACACGCACCGATGGGGTCTGGCGTTCTCTCGACGCCGGAGCCACCTGGAGACAAGTCTTCAACGCACCCGCCGTTCCCGCCGGTAAAGACGCCCGCGCTTATCTGGATCCGGGCATCCGCAGCCTTGTCATCGACGCCTCCTCGACCACCGGCGAGGGGGCAGAAAAGCGTTCGGCGCATGTCTATTTTTTTCTGCACGGCAGCAAAGACCTGCCGGACGTCGAACGCGGTCTTTACGTCAGCAAGGATGGGGGCGAAACCTTCTCCCGCGACGCCGCGTTTTCTGAAATGGCCGGGAACGAACCCATCCGCTGGATGAGCGCCAGTGCCGACGGTGTCTTCTATGCGCAGAATCTCACCGGCGCCTATCGGCACGACCCGAAGACAGGCTGGACCAACGTTACGCCCTCTGGCGCCAAAGAGATGGGGACCGGGATTGCCGTGGACCCCAATAACTCGAATCATCTCATCGCCTGGGGCAAATCGAAAGCGAAGGGCGAGGGCAAGTGGTTCCACTTTGCCCTATTCCGCTCAGAGGATGGCGGCAAGACGTGGACCTTCCGCAACAACGACGACAAAGATCAGGCCATTTTGGTTCCCTCGGGCAACTGGCAGCACAAAGACATCCTGGCCCCCAGTAGCCTCACTATCGACCCGCACGATCCGAAGCGCGCCTACGGCACCGACGCCTACGCCGTTTGGCAGACGGATGACGTATGGGCACCCGTCATCACTTGGACCATGAAGAATTCGGGCATTGAAAACATCATCCCGCTCGCAGCGCTCTGTCCTCCTGTTTCTGCCACTGGCAACGCCGCTCCCCTCTACACAGGGGTCTCCGACTGCAATGGTTTCCGCCACCCCGACCCGCACGTCGAACCGACCAAACAGATGAAACCCGATCGCTGGGATGATTCCGAATACAACACCGGATTCGACTACTGCGAAGGCAACCCCGACATCCTCATGGTCGTCCGCCAGATAAATCCCTACAACAAAAAGGAGCTCGCCCAAGGACCGTCGACCATCATGCTCACGACCGACGGCGGGCAAAAATGGAAGGAACTCCCTAAGGCCCTCAAAGCCAACTACGGAGGCGGCAAAATCGCTCTTTCAGCGAAATGCACCTCGCCTGCCGATCTCAAAGCCGTCTTCGCTCCGGGGAATGGCCAGAACGTCCGCTACACCCATGATGGCGGACAAACATGGAATGGCTCACTGGATGCGAAAACCAACGAACCCGTCGGCCCCGTTGCATTCGACATCGATGCCTACACGTTCTACCGCTCCATCGCCGCCGACCGCGTGGACGCCGATACCTTCTACCTCTACCGCTATGCGACGAAAGAATTCCTCGTCTCCCGCGACGGCGGCAAAACCTTCACGGCCCGTACGCTTTCTTTCGGAGGTGCCGCCACGGGCGACGATAAATCCCCCGTCTGGATCGAGGCAGCTCCTGGTTGCGCAGGTGAAGTCTGGGCTGCGCTCTCGAGCGGCGGTATCTGGCGCACCCGCGACTTTGGCGCGACCTGGCAGGAAATGAATTTCCTTGAATTTGGGGAACGCGCCAAGGGCAAGCCCGACCCGCGCCCGATGCTCTTCGCCTTCGGCAAACCCGCCCCCGGCAAACCCGCGGACGAACCGACCGTCTATCTCATCGGACGTGCCAACGGCGAAAAGGAGAATGCCATTTTCATGACACACGACATCGCCAAGGAGAATGCCTCCGAGATCCAGTGGCAAAAAATCAGCGATTGGCCTTTCGACTCCTTCGACAGTCACATTTTCGCCGCCGACCGCCAGACATTTGGTCGCCTCTACCTTTCAGGTGTTGGCTTTGTGATGGGCGAAGTTAAGTCTGAGGCTGGGACTTCAAAAACTCCGCAACCATGAATATCACCCTCGCTCGCAATCTTCAGAACCTGACCGAGGCAACTCCATTGCCCCACCCCTGGTCGGTCTGCGTCGGAGCCGGCCGGGCGAACGAAGGCTTGCGCCACGACTGGCAGGAACAACTTGCCCTCGCCAAGAATGACTGCGGCTTCGAGTCGATCCGCTTTCACGGAATCTTCCACGACGACATGTTTGTCCTCCGACATCGGCAGGGTGAGGACCAATACCTCTGGCATTACGTCGATGCGCTCTACGACCGACTCCTCGAAATCGGGATCAAACCCTTCGTCGAACTAGCGTTCATGCCAGCCGATCTGGCCCGAAAAAGGGCGACTGTCTTCTGGTGGAAAGGGAACGGCTCCCCGCCCACGGATATGACCCGTTGGAGTGCCCTGATCACGGCCTTCACACAACATCTGATAGATCGCTACGGACGCGAGGAAGTCCGCACCTGGCCGTTCGAGGTTTGGAACGAACCGAATCTCGATGCATTTTTCGACGGCACCTACTCCGAATACCTGGATCTTTATGCCGCGACCGCAGCCGCGGTGAAAGGCGTGGACGCGGAAATCCAGGTCGGCGGTCCCTCCACGAGCAACTTCGTGCCCGATGCGCGCTTCGACGGCGAGAAGTGGGACCAGTCGTTCCTCACGCCCACCGACGTGCCCGACGAGACCCTCCCGTGGCGTCCGGTCTGGATCGAGCGCTTCCTCCGCGACTGCGCTGCGCGCAAACTCCCCGTCGATTTCATCTCCATGCATCCGTATCCGACGGAAGGCGCACTGGATCTCGATGGCGGCTCCATCCACTTCACCCGGCATCGTGACGCGACCATCCATGACCTCACCTACCTTCAGGCTCTGGTTCAAGCGAGCGCATATCCTGCCGCTAAAATCCATTGCACGGAATGGAGCACGTCGCCGACATCCCGCGACCACGGGCACGACGAGCTCCCCGCCGCCTGCTGGTTGCTGCGCGCCAACCTCCAAGCCTCCGGCCTTTGCGATTCGCTGAGCTACTGGGTCTTTAGCGATATCTTTGAGGAAAGCGGCGCGGGCGCTGCGACCTTCCACGGAGGCTTCGGTCTTGTGAATTTCCATGGCCTGCCAAAACCCGCCTACCATGCCTATCGTTTCCTGCACGCTCTCGGCAGCGAACGCCTCGCGACAGAAGAAGGCTGGCTGCTCAGTCGCCATGCGGACGGCCGCCTCGCCGCCGTCATCTGGAACTATGCCGACGGTTTCCTCAAAACGCCAAATGTGAGCTACACCCGCGAACGTTCGCGGGCGGATTTTGACGCCGGCACGCCGGGCGATTTGAATATCGAACTCACCGGCCTCGCGCCCGGCACCGCCTTCGAGCTGGAAATCTGCGACTCCGAGCACGGCCATGCCCTGCATGCTTGGGAACGCATGGGCTCACCAGAGCCTCCCACTCGCGAACAAACTGCCACCTTGCAGGCGGAAGCCCGCGCATTGGAAATCATTCGCCTTCGCGCAAACTCCGAGGGAACATTGTGTCATCGCCAAATACTTCCTCCGTGGGCGATTGCGTGTCTTCGGCAGTGTTAAGTCTGATTGATGCCCCTGCCGCGCTCCTTACTCACGTTGGTTCTTGTGGCCGCTGGGCTCGTTGTTCCACGCGGTTATGCAGAGGTTCTATTTTCCTTCGAATTTGATTCGCCCGTCGAACGTTGGTCAGAAATTTCCGCGACCGGCTCCGGGGCGTCGGTGACTGCGGAATGGATGGAAAACGCTGGGACGTCCGATCCTTCCACTGACAACGAGTTTGTCGGTATTCCCTCCGCAGCCCTTGTCGTACATGCGGTGCCGTCCAATAATTCCTCCGATTGGAGCGCGGGTGTCGTAAGTGGCCCACTCGAAGTTGCCAACGCCGAGCAGGATCTCCGCAAACTCACCCTGAGTTTTGACATGAACCCAAGTTCGACGAAACGTGTGACGGTCGAAATTCAATCTCTGGGTCCTTCGAATGAAGTCTTGGGCTCTCGGACATGGGACGTCATTCCCAGGGTTTCAAATGCCTTTTCCCGATACTCACTCGATCTGACTGAATCCGTTCTTTCGGGGACATTTTCACCGATAAATGGCCGGGTGCGGTTGGTTTTCCGCTTCGGCAGTGAGACAGGCTGGAACAAAGGCGGCGATCATACCCTCGCCATTGATAATATCTCCTACACGTCTCCAAAGTTCTATGTGAGTCCGACGCTGGGTTCTGATTCTCTCGCAAACGGCCAGGGGCTTTCCGAGGCGAAGCCGTTTCGGAGTTTGGGATTTGCCCGTCAGCAATTGTCGGCTGGTGATGTGGTCTGCCTGATGACTGGTGACTACACCGGGCGCTATGTCGCACTAGAGCTCATCGCCGAAAAAGGCACTCCGGGCAAATGGATCGTGCTGCGCTCCGCTCCGGGCCATTCCCCACAAATCAAATCGACGGGATGGCATGGTTTCCAAATCACAGCCCCCTCCTGCTACGTCGAGATCCGTGATCTGACCTTTATGGGAAACGTGCCGGATCATGGATCAGCTGCGTGGGCAGACACGTTGGCGGCGGCAACGGCGGACGGCCTCATTCTCAGCGCCGGCCAGCGGAATCGCATCTTTAACACCAACGCAATCACGATTAACGGACGCCTGAAGGACCAGGCCAAGGGAGCACACCACGTGCGAATCGTGCGGAATCGTATCTTCCGATATCCGGGTGCCGGGGTGGGTGTATTGAATGCCGATTATGTCACGATCGAAAATAACACAATCCGCCACACCAACTGGCTGAGTTCATTCGGTGGCAGCGGAATCAGCCTGCTGCATTCATGGAATTATGATCAGCTCGGAAACCACAAGAGTTTCATCCTTGGGAATGAGTGCAGCAACAACCGGTGTTATGTCCCCTGGAACAATAACGGCAGAATCCGCTTCTCTGATGGCAACGGGATCATCATCGATACAAACTCGCGCGGGCAATACAGCAAGGATTCGATCGACGGTTACTCCGGTCGAACACTTGTTGCCAATAACTTGGTTTACGGCAGCGGAGGGGCGGGGATCGCGATCACCAGCAGTTGGAAAATCGATATCGTCGCGAATACGGTTTACCACAATGTTCAAACCGAGGGGCTCAAGCGCGACTTGGCGGCTGACCCTCCACGTTATGACTGGGGCGATTTGCAGATCTCGGCGGTCAATGACGGCAACCCGACAACAACGGCGGATAACAATCTTTATTCGCGCGATATCCGAGTCAGGAACAATATTTTCTGGGGAGATGAGGATCGTTCTAGGGTCGTGGTTCAGGGCAGTGTCGCCCGGGGAACAACCGATGTGTCGTACAACTCCAATATTTTTTTTGGCAACCTTGGCATGGTAAGCATCCCAGGGTGCCTCGGGGATGGGACCACTTCGAACAATCTTATCGCCAACCCCCTGCTCAAGCATCCTACCCTGGACGTTGAAAGCGCCGACTTTTTCCCTCATAGGAGTTCTTGGAAATAATCGGACTTTGCAGCGGCAATGGAGAACGGGCGTCCCGCCCGTTTGGGCACTGACTTTGCAAGCGCAGGCATGCGTCTTTCACAGCTGAGACGCCTGTGCTCCTGTTTGCGCTTACCACCGGTCGTCGCTTTTTTTCAAAGAACTGGTATCAGGCGGGAATGTCTCTGGCCCCAACGGGGCTTCATCCTCTAGCCCAGGCCAAGCGCCGGCGCCGCCCTGGGGCTTGCGTAGAATGCGGTCCTGCCCTGTTGGGGCAGCATCCCCCAATGGCTTTGAGCTAGAAAATTCAGCGCCGCGGTCATGTTTTCCATTACCATTCTGAGATGAAATGCAGCGCTCAAGGCGGCATCACTTTTCCGCAAACGCGTCCACAACTGTGGTCGCCACGCCCCACGAGCTGCCGACGTAGACGCGGCCCGTCATCCGGCGGTCGCCTTCGATATAAAGCGGTTAGCGCGAGGCATTTGTTTCCTAAAATGGTATCCACCGCGACAGTGGAGATGCTGCATAGGAAAACACCCCGGACGGGGTAATGTTCCTCCATTTTTCTCCTGCAGACTCGCCTAAGAGTCCAAATCGCGCGGATCTGCCCTTGGTTCGTAGGCGAGAATCGCCAGACTGATGAAGGCACTGGGAAATAGAATGGTAAGAATCGTCCCAAAGTTTGGGCTTTGGGCCAAGACGATGGTTGTGGCGATAGTCAAACCAATCCAGATAATGCCCTGAGCGACGACCAGCGTGGAGATTTTCTGTTTTGGGCTTGGATTCACTATGTTTCGTTGTCAGGAGGTTCGGAATTGGCTGGTGAGGTTTAGAGAATTTTGGAAAATATATGAAGCGGCCTGATGTGTCTGGCGCTGTGATGCTTAATCTATTTAGCTGGCTTCGATGGCTTCGCCGGGTTGGAGTTTGTGGGTGCGGATGGTTCTTGATTTCCACTGCAAACGGTATTTGGCGGAGTACTCGGTGGGGTTGGTGATCGTCAATTTTCCTGCTCTGTCCATTTCGGCGTTGACGTGATCAAAACGCCAGACGCGGTCACCATCGACATAGACGGAGGGGAGCTCGAGTTCACTTAAGAGCATGGCGTTGGCGGGCCAGACGGCGCTCATGCAGTAGGCCTCGCCGAAGTCGGCGAGAGCGTCGTTGAAGGAGGCGCTTTCGGTCATTTGGCCGACTTGTAGTTCGCCCCAGTGTTGGCCGCGGCGGATGATCATTTGCATGGGCATCCGGGTGAGGTCGGAGAGAAAATCCAAGAGACGGGTCAGGCCGGTGCGCTCGTAAAGATCGAGAAGAAAGCGTCCGCTGTTGACGCAAAGGCCGGGAGTTCCGCAGGCGTTTTGGGTCGAGGCGACCATGGCTCCGAAGGCGTGGAAGCCGTTGCGTCCGTGCATGCTTTCAGGCGGAAAATCGATGTGTTCATCGAGTGCCCACGTCGCGAGGAGATCGGCGGCTTGGACGGCCCATTGCAAGTGCTGGCAATCAAGGGTTACGGCATGAAGATGGGTGAGGCCTTCGGCCAAAGCAGTCAGGCTTTCGTTGTCGGTCGTTCCTTGCATGACGTCAGAGGGGCCACCCCAGACATCGCCGCGATTCAATCCTTCGCGAACGCACACCTCCGCGAGGCTGGTGGCGACGGTGAGCCAATCGGGCTGATTCCAACGCACGGAAGCCCGTGCGAGCAGACCGATGGCGCGCGATCCGCCGAACCCGCCCGGCCATACGGCGCGCTCGGTGAGAGGATCGAGTAGAAATGGCAGATTGCCGTCGCGCTGCACGATTCGCACCAAGGCTTCGCAGGCGCGGCGAAGCGCTTTATCCAAGCGATTCGCCAGCGGGAGGTTGTCATCGTTCCCGCCGCTACGAAGGGCATCCACGAGTTCCAATCCGTGTGGGATGGTGTCGGTGGTGCGGCGCACAGTCATGGCTCCCATGGTGTGAAACGTCTCCAGGTTGCCATCGCTCCCGAGCCATTTTCCTCGGAGGCGAACCCCGTAAAACAAGCCGCCCGGTGCCTGTGCTTCGTCGAGAACAAGGCCGATCATTTGCCGAATGCGTTGACGCACTTGTTCGCTTCCTTGGCCATACATCCCCATCATCATGGACGTGCCGTGACCCCAGCCTAAGACGAGTTCGCGCGGATTTTCCAATTCTCCATTGCGGTAGAATCCCGCGTCGTTCCAGCGATGATCGTCGAGCCATTGAATGAGGTGCGCCGTGGCGTGACTGCGCGGCATGACATCTGGAATGCCGGGAGGCACGCCCGTTTGACCGGGAGCTTTTCCTTCCCGCCGCAACGCCCGTTCTCCCTGCCACGACTTGACAAATTGGGGGACCGACGACGCCGAAACGGGAACCAAACGCAGGTCGACTTGAGCGCATTCCCCATCGAAAAAAACATAGGGACGATCCGGTGCGAAGTCCCAATAACAAAGCCGGTAGCGGCGATTGCGCACGCAGGGGTTTTCAACTGTGACTTGATGGAAATTCGCATCGGGATCAGCAGTGTGAATGACGCCGAGCACACGTCCGTTTTCCGAACGGGCGTAAGCGAGATGAATGCCGGTCAGGTTCTCGGGATCGTAGGCGCTGACCGAGGCGGAAGCGGCTTGGTAACCCCAGATGTGCGCCGTCCACCAGGTCGAAGCGTCCTGGCGGGGAATATCAGCGATCACCCGGCGCGAGAGCGACTGCTCGCGTGCTTTCAACTCATAATTCGTCGGCAAGGGACAATAGGTGCGGGGCACCACGACATCGGCCCGGTTACCATTGTAAATCGAGCCCGGAATGAGCGTGTAAGCCCGCTGGGGCGAAGCTGCAAATTGGGTGTGCACCCGAACGGACGCCGCGCGGGATTCGCCTCGACGAGTAAAACAAGTGCTCAGCCGAAAGCCGTCGCCATCGACCGAAACCCGCGTTTCCGCCAGCCACGATCCCTTTTGGGAATCAGAAACTTCGCCGCGCAAAACCCAAGTCTCGCCATTGGAAAGATCCACCCGCGACCAAGCAGCCCGACGTTCTCCATCGGGGATATTGTTTCCATTTTGATACCAGCAAATTCCAAGTGGCTCTCGAAACGAGGCACAACTTTCGCGACCGATCCCGACGTGGATTTCATATCGACCATCAGCGACGTTCAGGAGCCGCAGCCAACGATCTCCCGTTCTAAGTTCAGCGTGCGAATCCATTTTTAAGGTTGTGCCGGAACGCCGTAAACGATCCCGCTGGCACCTTCGCCGAGATAGACGCGGCCGTAGACCTGGCGGTCGGCGGCGAGCACGCGCACGCCCGTGCCGATATAACCGGTCAACTTCGTCCAAGTGGTTCCGAGGTCGGTGGAACGATAAACGCCCGTTCCTTCCGGACCTTTGCCATAGACATAGACCGTCGCGTTAGTGCTGCCGGGGGCTTCTTTGCCGAAGGCGACCATCTGGCTGACATTATTTTCGCCGACAAATTCGGGCACTTTGGTAAAGGTCTCGCCGAAGTCGCTGCTCCGCCAGATACCGAGATTATTCAGGCCCACCCAGATTTCGCCTGCCTTGCCGGGGCAGACCGCCATCGTGATCGGAGCAACCGCTGGCCCATTGCCACCGCGGCCCTTCATCGGTTTACCATCCGGTGCATTCCATTTCTGTGTCCAGGTAGCACCTCCATCGGCGCTCACGAAAAAACCGGGGTTCTTCCACGTCGAGTAGGCGTAGAAGAAACCATCTTTGACCCGATCTGCCCGCACCGTGGCGTCCCAATCGTAGGCGTCAATCGAGCCGCTGACGTAAAATGGCGTATCAGTCCCACCGATTATGCATTCCTGCCAAGTCTGGCCTCCATCTTTGGAATAGCGGGCGATTTGTCCATTGGCCGGTCCGAAGACGATGTTTGAGCCATCCGGAGACATCGCAATGTCCCCGCCAATGCTGCCTTTGTCTGGCACGGGTCGGTTCATCAGGTCCCAGGTGATCCCACCATCGACCGAGCGCAGGACGTTACTGACGGAGCTACGCCAATCCTTACACGCCATCATCACGAGCGGATTGCTTTCGGCGTAGTCGTAGCCAGTAACGTAGGAGTGGCCGTAGTCGTTGAAATCCTTGCGTTCCCGGCCCTGCACCCACGTGTCAGGTGACTGATCCAGATTCGTATGCCGGAAGCCGCGCACATCGGAAACGCCGGAGTAAAGCGGCGCCACCTGGCCGGTAGCCTCGGCCGGGGGGGTGCAGAGGACGAGGGGGATCACGTCCTCGGCATTTCGATTGTCCAATTCCCAGGTGATTTCGTCACTCCAGATATTTTCCGTGCGGTAGATTTGGAATACGGTGAAGAGGTAACCCCGGTTCGGCGTGTGGGGATCCATGGCTAGTCCGCCGCTGTTGAGGAGAAGCTTGGGGCCTAGTTTTTCTTTGGCCCAACCAATGACGCTCTCTCCCTGTTTCTGTTTGGTGGCAATCCAGGTATTGCCCGCGTCGTTGCTCTTCCAGAGTTCCCAGTTTCCCGCCACCCGAGGCGGCTTGCCCTCGATGGGCGTCACAGTCGCTGACATGCCGGTCACGACGATTTGATCACTTTTCCCGAGATCAACCGCGAGGCCCCAAGTGCCGCGGCTTTTCAGCGTGACGGGGAAATCGGGATACATGCCGGGTGCTCCTTCCGGCCCAACATTGACGCCGGTCTTCGGGGTGATGTCCGTCCAGCTATCCGGTGTATTTCGAGGATCGTCATTGCGGAACACTCCCATAGTTCCCGTGGTATAGAGCCGACCGTTGCCGCCGATCCGCATCCAGCGCACGTTCGTCGGGCTTCCCGCCATCAAGCTGAACGTGTCGCCGCCATTATTCGAACGGAACACGCCCAAACCCGCCACCGCGACATAAACAAAGCGGGAACGATCTTGGATTATCTCCGCCGGATCGATCACCACGCTGCGGCTATAAAAATCGACCTCGCCGGGTTGTTGGCCAAGGACGTGGGTGAAAACGGGCGAGGCTTCGTCGGCATTGGTCGAGCGGTAAAGCCCGTCGGTTTTGGTGCGGAAATAGACAACATTGCTGTTCTTGGGATCGATCACCACGTTCGGCCCGAATTGACGTCCGGCATTGAGGGAAAACGCGTTCGACTCGGCATCCTTCACGCGCACCCAATTTCTTCCGGCGTTCGTGGTCTTATAAAGATCATCCCGCTTGGTGTAATCCTGGGTAAAGTTGGAATAGGCGACATCGGGATTGGTCGGATGCACGGCCAGACCGGCGCTCGACGCGTTGGTGAATGGCTCGGTGTAGCTGCGATCAAAATTGCAGGAGAGCCAGGGCTTGGTGATGGCATCCCGCCGCCAAGGACCGGCCACATCGGAGCGGAGATAGACCCGATCCTTTTGAGATGGGGCGAATTCCACGCCGACGTAATAACCGCCGCCACCGATCACGACGGGTTTCCACTGATAGGCTTCGGTCGTTTGAGCGGTGGCGGAAGTGCCCGGCAAAACCATGACGCCGACGAGCAAAAGCGCCGAAGCGATTCCAGAGAGGAATAGGACTTGAGGGGATGTTCTCATAGGATTCAGGAAGTAGATTTTGAATGCTGTTGATAGCTCGTATTTGTGAAATGCGATCAACAGGACAAACCATATTCCTGAGGAGTTTCAGATAAAATGGATGTTCTACTCATATTTTTGTGTAATCTGATCAGAATGAATCCTCCAATTACCTTTCGGCACCACAATCATTTGCCGGGATTTCAAGGTTGGGTGGATCGTACATTCCCTGGGGTTCATGCCCTGAACTACGCCCACAGCGGACGCGTTCTCTATGGCATTGACGGGAGTCCTTTGCGGGAAATCCACGGCCCGGTTGCGTGGTGGACCTGGCCGGGGCCGCGCTTTGTTTACGGGTGGCGTGAGTCTCCGACATGGGATCACCGCTATGTCACTTTTCACGGACCTTGGGCAGAAGACTTGGCGGGACTGGGATGGTTTCCAACTCAGGCCAGCTCTGCGTTCTGCCCGATTTCCAATGCCGATTCATTTCGGTTGCGGATGGATCGCCTGTTCAAGCACGTTGAGGACCAACAAACCGACCGCGCGTGGGTGGGCCTGCTCGATTTACTCCAGACCATTCGCGATGAGCAGTCGGAGCAGCAACAGTTGGAGCCACGCGTAAAGGCCTTGCGGAACCTCATGGCCGCAATCCACGAACGCCCAGCCGAGGATTGGCGGGAAAGCGCCGCCGCCCAATCGTGTGGCATTTCCCCGCCGCATTTTCGGCGTCTTTTTCGAGCAGAAGCCGGACTGCCCTTTTGGAAATATGTCTGTGCGGAACGCATGGCCCTAGCCGCGTCCTGCCTGCGGCGCGGTTCACCAGAGATAAAGGAAATTGCCGAGCTTTGCCGGATGCCTGACGTGTATCATTTTTCCCGAATGTTCCGCGCCCGCTACGGCCAACCACCCGCCCGCTATCGGCAGGAATTAAGGAATCCTTGAGTCCTAAAGCACGCGCCCGGCTTTGATGACCTCGGCGTAGTATTTGCCGCTGAGTTTTACCGTGCGTGCCATGGTGCGGTAGTTCGTGCGGACGAGGCCAAAACGGGCGGAGTAGCCTTCCATCCACTCGAAGTTGTCCATGAACGACCAGTGGAAATAACCCTTGATCGGCAGGCCGTCGGCATAGGCGCGCTGGACGTGAGCGAGATGTTCGCGGAGGAATTCGATGCGGTCGATGTCGAGGACTTCGCCGTTGCGTTGTTCCTTGTCGTTTGCGGGCATGCCGTTTTCCGTGATGTAAACGGGCACGTCGCCGAAATGGTCGTGGCTGTGTTTGATGAGCGAATAGATCGAACGCGGGGCGATGTTCCAGCCGAGCTGGTTCTTCGGGTAGCCGGCGGGGAAGTCGATGATTTCGTAACCACGGGCGTTGTTGGCAGCGCGCACGACCGATCCAGAGTAGATGTTATACCCCGCGAAATCGACCGGAGCACCGATGAGCTTCATTTCGTCATCGGTATATTCGGGGAGGTTCTCGTGGTATTGCTCGAAATACTCGTCGCTATATTTGCCTTCGAAGATGGGGAAGGTGATGCGGGCGTTGCTGTATTTGAAGGCGCGGCTGGCGGCGGCGATATGCTCCGGCGTGTCATAGACGGGATGTTCCGACCAGAGGGCCTCGGCGAAACCGGCGTTGAGCGGCTGTTTCGCCCCAGCCCGCAAACCAGCGAGCGCATGACCATGGCCGAGAAGGGCGTTGTGCACGATTTGCAGCGGCTGGCCCATGGTGAAGACGTGGATTTCATTCGTGGTGATCCAGTTTTTGACCCGGTCCGAATAGAGTTCAGCCACCCGATGGGCGAAATCGCCGAGGCGCTTGGCGACTTCCTTGCTCTTCCAGCCGCCGTATTTGTCTTCGAGGGCTTGGGGTAAGTCCCAATGGTAACAGGTCACCCATGGCGTGATGTTGCTGGCTAGGAGTTCGTCGATCAGGCGGTTGTAAAAATCCACGCCCTTGGGATTGAGCGCACCCTCGCCATCAGGAATGATGCGAGACCAGGAGAGGGAAAACCGGTAAGCGTTCAGATGAAGCGAATGCATGATGGCGACGTCTTCTTTGTAACGATGGTAGTGGTCACAGGCACGTTCGCCGGAGTCGTTGTTTTTGATGCCAGGTCTGAGGCACTTCGTATCCCAAATCGAAGGTGCGCGTCCGTCTTCGGCGGCGGCGCCTTCGATCTGATAGGCGGCGGTGGCGGTGCCCCAGACGAAGTCGGCAGGAAAGTGGGTGGGAGTGGATGAAATCATAAAGAATTTATTAAGCGGGTGAGGAAGTCGATACCTTGTCCGTTGGAGCAGAATTCGTGGCCGCCATCGAATTCCCGGCAGACGAGATTTTCGCTGGAGCCTGCCGCTCGCCAACGTTCGGCGATGCGGTGCAGAACCGGGCGGGCGGTGGTCACATCGAAGATTTCATCGCGGTTGCCCACTTCGATCCAGAGGGGACGCGGATGGATGAGCAGGGCGAGAAGGACATCGTCGAGGCCGGCCGCGCTATCGAACCAGATCCAGTCGCCCCAGTTGTAGCGGTAGCGGTCATTGACATAGCAGGAGCTCAGAACGGCGCGAAATCGCAGATCCAATGCACCGGCGAGGAGGGCGTAGAATCCTCCGTAGGACAATCCGGCCACGGCCCATTGATCTATTTGCACCGGGAAATGCGCAGTGGTCTCCTCAGCTGCGCGCTGCAGGGTGCGCAGGTCAAGGGCGGCGCGGGAACTTCCGAGCTGTTTAAGGTCCCGATCCATCGCGAATTGGTCGATGTGGGGTTCAAAAGCCTTTTGCCAAATAAGCAGCTGGGGCAGGACCACAATCCACCCGCGCTCCACCGCCTGACGCACGGCCTGGTGATAATTAGAGTGGCCATGCAGGTTGAGGACCTGCGCGGGAGTGCCTTCGCCTCCGTGCTGGAAGACCAAGAGTGGACGCAGGGTCTTTGCGGGAGCCTTCGGGGCACAGACGAGGGCGTAACTCTGGAATCCCTCATCAACTTCAAATGTGATCCTGCTGACCTCCGCCCATTCAAGACCGCTTTCCACTGGCTCCACCTTGCTTGCGGCCAGTGGGGGCTGGTCGTTGCCGGGTCCGGGCAGCAGCGGCCAGCCGAGCATGGCAAGCAATTCGCGACGCAAGGCCTGCGGCGCGGCTGGATCTGCCGTCAGGGTTTGTTCCTTCGCGAGACGCACGGCATCGGCTTCGGTCCGTCGGTTCTGGACCAGATCTCCCAATGAATCGCGAACGGAATTAAGCCAGGATTGCTCGAGAAATGGGCTGCTCATCAGGAAGCGATTGGGATCAGCATGAACAAAGTAACGCGGAAATTCTCCATGTGCGAAGTATGTATCCTATGATGCATGTCCCCATGGCGTCAGTATTCAAAGTGCTTAAACTAGAAAGCAAAGCGATGCGCTGAATAATTAAAGCATTTTGCTCGTGTGTCCGGCTGGAATCCCTGCTTAGGATGTGAGGTCTTACGCCAATGTTGCGATCTATCATTCCCTTCCATTCCATGAAACAGACCAAACTACCCCGGCTTCTAGCAATTTTCATCCTCGCGCTGGCATCACAAACCCAGGCCGCTGACCTTGCGGATATCCAAGCGATCGATGTGAAGCCCTTCAAAATCCCCGTCGTGGAGGGCAAACAAAATTGGACGTCCCTGCCACCGGACGGTATTGGCATCAATGTGTGGTCGCCCGAGGGCAATGGGGGAGTCTCGGTGGGCGAATTTGAAGGGGAGCAGGCCTTTGTTCTCAGCAATACAGGTGCCAAGCCGAGTGTTTTTCTTACTTTGAAAGACCCTTTCCTCAGGGGCGAGCTTGCAGCTGGGAAAACCTATGAGGTGACGATTTCCTATGCCACGAATGGCGACCCGGGAGCGAATGTGATCTTGTCTGCAACCAGCCCCGAGGGGGCGATTGTCGTGGACACAGATGCGCCGCAAGTCCCAGGCAAACAGGCCTGGAAAGTTGAACTTCCTGCGGAATCGGGAAAATGGAACACAGCAAAAGAAACCTTGAAAGTCACGGAGGGCGCTGGGCTATTGGAAGTGCAGTTTCATGCGACGAAATCCGGCGAAGACCATCTTCTTGGGATCCGTTCGATTCAGGTGACGGACGTCACAAAGTAGAACCGGATGAACGATTTTCTGCCCTCCGATCTGCAGTTTCAGAAGGCACAACAAAAGCTGGACGGGTATGATTGGCGACGGGTGCTGCGTCATGTGCTTTGTCCGGCCCAAGTACATGTGAAGGAGGCTGAGCCGACCGATTTTGCGGGGATGTTTTTTCACGAGGCAAGCCCCGAGGATATTGCACGTTACCTGGGGGCCTGCGAGATTCCGGGGTTGCTGTGCGGGGACTTTGAGTCCGGGAGTGGCTTTCCGTCGATGTTTGGATGTGGCGTGGCTGGAGATGCGGATCTGGCATACACCATGGGCAAAGGGGTGGCGCTCCAAAAGAGGAAGCTGGGTTTCAACTGGACCCTTGCGCCGGTCTGCGACATCACGCTCGACATCGACAGTCCAATGGTTGGCTTGAGGGCCGGTGGGGAGACAGCGGAGCAAGTGGTTCCCGTGACGACCGCGTATCTTCGGGGCTTGCAGGATCACGGAATGGCGGCGACGGCTAAACATTTTCCAGGCGATGGTTTTGGGTCTCTGGATCAGCACGTCACCACTCCTGTCAACCGGATGAGCGAGTTGGAATGGCGTGAGACATACGGGCGTACATTTGGCGCGGCCATCGCATCGGGCGTGGCGTGTGTGATGCCAGGTCACATCGGGCTGGCTTGGGCCGATGTGCCGGATCCGCGCAACGGTGTGCATCCGCCTGCGACGGTGTCGAAGCGGCTGCTCACGGGCCTCCTGCGCGAAGAAATGGGTTTTGATGGGGTGATCGTTTCCGACGCGATGGGGATGGGTGGCGTGGCCGGGTTTATGAATCCCTATGATTCCTACGCCGCGTTTTTGGAGGCGGGCGGTGACATTCTGCTCTTTGCCCGGTATGATGCGTTTTTGGAAAAGGAGATCGAGCGCTGCCTACGCGAGGGCAGGCTCAAGGAGGAGACGCTTTATGTGCGAGCCCGGAATGTTTTGAAGTTGAAACAGCGCTTGGGGTTGTTGGCGGAGAAATCTGTGCCGGTGCCGGAGATGATGGCGGAAGAGTGGGATGCGGCCGGTCTGGCCACGACGGCAAAGGCTGTGAGGGTGGTGAGGGACTTGCCGAAACTGCTGCCCATGGCACCAAAGGCAGGCATGAAGATTTTGCATCTGTACATTGGAAATCATCCCGATGACGCAGGGAAAAGGCTGGAAGCGCTGACCGACCTGCTGACCTCGGAATCAGGGGGAGAAGTGACTTTCTGGTCGGATCCGGGTCCGGAAAAACTGTTTTTTGGACTCCGCGAGCAGCCGTTTGATTTGGTGGTGGCGTCGCTGTGGAATCAGCCCGATTATGGGGCGAACGTGCTCCGGCTGCACGGCCCGGTGGCTCGAAATTTCATGGATGGCTGGATGCATCTCGGAACGCCGGTGGTTTTTATCCAGCACGGGTATCCATTCCATTTCCGCCACTATCCTGCCGCGATGGAGACCGTTATCAGCACCTATGGATTCAACAAACACACGCTGCCGGAGGTCATCAAACGGATCTTTGGTCGCGCCTGACTCCCGTGGGAGAATTACAAAACAGATGCCAATGGCTCCACTTCCTGAACTTGAATCTTTAGAACCACCCGGCACGCGATGTGCCTTGTCGAAAATGGAATGGCAGGTTGGTTTTCATCGGGAGCTGGATGAGGCTCCGCAGGAGTGGATCGAGGCATCCGTGCCGGGAGCCGTGCAGTTGGATTATGCTAAAGCTCATGGATGGCCCCCGCACTGGGTCGCAGATCACTTTCAGGATTATGCTTGGATGGAGGATGTCTTCTGGACGTACCGTGCACGGATGGTTCCCCAAGGCAGTCAATCCGCGGGGGAGAGGTTGTTTTTGGTCATTGGCGGGGTGGATTATCGTTTTCGCATAGCCGTCGATGGAGTGGCTCTGCTGGAGCAGGAAGGGATGTTCACTCCCGTAGAAATGGATGTGACAGAGCGAGTCGGCGAGCTGACAGTGACGATCTGGCCGGTGCCGAAATCCCATGCCCAGCCAGCGGATCGAGGGCAGGCCGACCGTTCCTGCAAGCCGGCGGTGAGCTACGGATGGGATTTCCACGCGCGCCTGATTCCCAGCGGAATCTGGAAGGAGACGCGGCTGGAATGGCGGCCGCCGGGCCGGATTGAGTCGGTGGAGGTTTTTTATGAATTGGCGGATGATTTTTCGAGTGCTGAGATCCGCGTCAAGGGGTTCAAAACCCTGCCAGATGCAGCGCACAGACTGATCCTGGCTCTTTTTGCACCCGATGGGGAATCGCTCGGCAGCAGCGAATCGGGATCCTTCCAAGATCTGATTTTACAAATTCAAAATCCCACCCTGTGGTGGCCGCATACGCACGGGAATCCGGCGTTGTACCGTGCGGAGGTGAGCCTGGTCGACGCCGCAGGCACGGTGCTGGATTCGCAGGAAGTGCAGGTCGGATTGCGTCGGGTTCGCCTCGTGATGGCGCAGGGCGTCTGGAAGGAACCCGGCGATGGATTTCCGAAGACGCGTTGCAATCCGCCCATGACGCTGGAGATCAATGGGCGCGAGATATTTGCCAAGGGAACGAACGTGGTGGCGTCGGATATTTTTCCCGGAACGATCACGGCAGCCGACCACGCCACGCTGGTCGACCTGGCGAAAGCAGCGAACTTCAACCTCCTGCGCCTGTGGGGTGGAGCGGCCACCCCCACAGACGCTTTCTTCGCCTGCTGCGACCGGCAGGGAATCATGGTCTGGGTAGAGTTCCCGCTTTCCTGCAATCCCTATGGCGACGATCCCGAATATCTTCGCGTCCTCGATCAGGAATCGCGCAGCATCATCCGCGCCCTGCGCCCGCATCCTTGCGTGGTGCTCTGGTGCGGGGGCAATGAGCTATTCAATTCGTGGTCGCGCATGACGGATCAATCGCTGGCGCTGCGCTTGCTGAATCGCAACTGCTACGACCTTGACCCGAAGCGCCCCTTTCTGCCCACCTCTCCCGTTATGGGAGTCGGCCATGGAGCGTACACCTTCATCGACCCAGCCAGCGGCAATGAAATCTGGCATGCCTACCAGAACGCAGCGCACACCGCCTACACGGAGTTCGGATGTCCGGGGCCGATTGATGCTCCGCGGCTGCGCGAGATCATTCCCGCCGAGGAACTGCTGCCCCCTCGCCGGGGAACGTGTTGGGAGACGCACCACGGCTTTGGCGCGTGGGACATGGATCCGGCCACCTGGCTCCAGTTGCCCGCGATCCAGCGGTACTTTCCGGAGACTGCGACTCTCGATGAGATCGTCGAGCACGGCCAGATTTTGCAGGCGGAGGGTCTGCGCGGAGTCTATGAGGAAATCCGCCGCCAATCGCCGGCCGCGAGCATGGCGCTCAGCTGGTGCTTCAACGAACCCTGGCCGTGCGCGGCCAATTGCAGCCTGCTTGGCTGGCCATTTGTGCCAAAAAAGGCCTACACTGCCGCCGCCGAAGCGTGCCGCCCGATCCTGGCGAGCGCAAAAATTCCAAAATTTGGCTGGAAGGCTGGCGAGGAGTTCACTGCGGAGCTTTGGCTGCTGAATGATAGTTTTGATGATGTGCCCGCGCTGGCGATCCATGCCGTCTTACACTTCGGTTCAAACTCGGTGCCGCTGGAAGTTTGGATCAAAAGCTCATCGGGGGCGCAAAAAAATATTCGCGGCTTGTCCTTTCGAACGATTTTACCGGAAACCGATGGCGGATTTTTCCGGCTGGAGCTCCGCGCAGAAGGCCACCCGGCCTACAGCAGCGAGTATCTTCTCTGCCTTCTGAGCGCACGCTCTGCTTAATCGTTAAAGCAAATTGAAGCGCGTCGCGCTACTGCCTTCACGGTACTATTTGGGGATCTGCTATGTCTACCATGCTCCATCCTGCAGTCGCCGGTCCCGCTGAATTTGCCTTCGTTGCTCCCGCAGTTCGTGTCCCGCGATTTCTGGTCCGGATCGATGGAGAGGAAGCCGAAGTTTTGGAGACGCCTTCGGCGGTGGTGGCGAGGCCGATCGTTAAGGAAAGGGTGGAGGTAAGCGTCACATGCGATGTCGAGGTTGCCTCCGCTGTGGTGCGTCCTTTGCGATTAGGAATCGTTCCAGAAATTGATGGAAGGACCCTGCGATTTTCGTTGTTTGAGCTCGTGGGTTTGAGTGTGGAAATCAACGGGGAACTGGATTTTCCGCTGATCCTTCTTGCCGAATCTCCCCGTGAGGCTCCGGCGGCGGCACCCCGTGTCATCGTGCTGGAGTCCGGCGACCACGATGGGTCGGCCCTGAAATTGACGGACGGTTCGATTCTTTTCATCGGCCATGGGGCGCGGGTATGCGGCTCCCTTCACCTGCGCGGAGTGAAGAATGTGCAGATCCTTGGCACCGGGATCATTGACGCGGTGAATGCCAATCCTGAAAAAAACAAAACGGCGATCTTGGTTGATCGTTGTGAAAACGTCCTCATCGACGGCCCCCTCGGCTTCATGTGCGGCCAGTGGGGCTGCATCGTGCGTTGCAGCAGGCACATAACGATCAAAAACCTCAAGCTGATCGGTCACGAAAAATGCAGCGACGGCATTGATGTGGACGGCAGCCACCATGTGCGCGTATCGGGGTGCTTTATCAAAAACAACGACGACTGCCTCTGCATCAAATCCTCGCCACTGGCAGGGGGATCGTCGGTGGAGGATGTGGAGTTTTCCGACTGCACCCTGTGGAATGGGCCTGCGGGCAACGGCATTGAGTTGGGATACGAATCGCAGACGCACGCGTTCCGGGACATCACCTTTCGCAATATCGATATCATCCATGTGGAGACCGAGGAGGGCGGCGGCTGGATCGACCGCATGGCGGCGCTCTCCATGCACATCACGCACGACGCGCATGTCCAGAATGTGCTGTATGAAAACATCACCATCGAGGATGTGCAAACGCCGAAGATCATCCAGTTCACGACGTTCCACTACTACCGCGACCACGGCTGGTTCAGCCCGGCCGACCGCCTGGCGAGGGGGAAAATCAGCAACGTGAGGTTGAAAAACGTGCATTTCCTCAAGGCGTTGGAATGCCGTGTCCATGTGGAGGGGTTCAACGGCCCGGATGACATCGAAAATATGAGTTTTGAAAATGTGACCATGGAGGGTATCAATCTCGGCGAGCACCCGGATCTTGCGTTGGAGGTGATCAACACCAAAAACTTCACCATCTCGTAATCGGAACTCGATTTCATGCCGGAAGCCCCCCCCCAGCCAACCCCGCCTGCGAATGCCCGAAAGCCGGTGCATCAGGCGACCAGCGGCGAGATCTATTTGTGGTCCGGGTCGGTTGCGGTCGTAAGCAACCTTGTCAACAGCATCTATCTGACCAATCTCACGCCGTTTTTTAATACGGCACTCGGCCTGAATGCCGGGTTGATCGGGGTCGCGACAATGATCCCCCGGCTGTTGGACGCCCTGTTTGATCCGTTTCTTGGGCATTTCTCGGACAATACCCACACCCGGTGGGGGCGTCGCCGCCCGTTTATTTTGTTTGGTGCCATCCTGCTTGCCGTCTTCGCCTCGCTGCTTTGGTGGGCGAATCCGGGTTGGTCGCAGATGGGCATCTTTACCTGGCTGATCATCGGGCTGTTGCTTTTCAGTCTTGCGAACAGTGTCTTCGGAGTGCCGATGGAGGCTCTTGGATACGAGTTGACCGATGACTACAATCAGCGGACGAAGGTCCAGTCGGTGAAGTTTTTCTTCGCCGCCGTCCTTGGGCTGGGTTTGCCGTGGCTTTATTGGCTGACGCTCCAGCCTGTCTGGGGCGGGGAGGTCAATGGGTTCCGGTGGGTGTACTTTTTTGTCGCGCTGTTGATCCTGTGTTTCGGGGTTCTGCCCGCCATTTTTTGCAAAGAGCGATTTCAGCGATCCAATAAAAAGCCCGACAGCGTCCGGGAAGGGCTGGTTTCCTCGCTGCAAAACCCCTACTTCCGCCAGCTCATCTATATTCGGCTCGCCAATGCATTCGGGGCCGTGGTCTTCGGCGGGATGAGCTTTTATATCAACGTCTATTACATCTGCCAAGGTGACAAGGCCCTGGCCATGAAGCTGGGGGGAATTGGCGGCACGATGTACAGCGTGCTTTCCTTCGGGCTGATCTTTGCCATGCCCTCGATCGGTCGCACGATCGGCAAGCGCACGGCTTTGCTCACCGGTCTTGGATTGCAGTTTGTCGGCGCCGCAATCAATCCGATCATCCAAACTCCGGACTCGCCGTATCTTCAGCTCGTCGGAACTGCCCTTGCGGTGCCGGCAGGTCTGATGGCCAATATCTTCATCTCCTCCTTCATGCCCGACGTGTGCGATCTGGGCGAGCGCCAGACGGGCCGCAGGATGGAAGGCACTTACAGCGCAGTTGCCGGATTCCTTAGCAAAATCGAATACACCATCCTCGCCGTCGCGGTTGGTTTATTGGTGAACTTCTCAGGCTTCGATCCCGCCCATGCCGCACAGTCGGAAGCGGTCCAGCAAAACATCCGCTGGCTCGCCTATGTGCCAGCCATATTTTTTTCCGCCCTGACCCTATGGTTCGGATTTCGCTTCAAGGTGGACCAGAAGCTCATGGACGAGACCCGAGCGATCCTGGATGCCCGGCGCACCGAGGGAGGCGAGATTGTTTGACCTCGCCATTTCCTTCGACAGATTTCACCCATGAAGATTCCTAAGCCTCTCCCCCGCATCGCGCGTTTTGAAAGCCTGGCATACGGCATGTTCCTCCACTGGGGGCTGTACTCGCAACTGGGCGCTGGTGAGTGGGTGATGCTGAATCGCGGGATCCGCCCGAAGGACTACAACAAACTCCAGCAGACGTTCACGGCCGCAGACTTTGACGCGCGCGCATGGGCACGGCTCGCCAAGGCGTCCGGGATGAGCTACATCACGCTGACCACGCGCCACTACGAAGGGTTTTCGCTTTACGACACGCGGGGCCTCTCGACGTTCGACGCACCCCACTCGCCGGCCGGGCGCGACCTCGTGGCCGAGTTTGTGCAGGCATGCCGCGCCGAGGGGCTCATCCCGTTTTTTTACCACACCACGATTGACTGGCAGTGGTGGAAAAACCTCCGTCAGCCCGCGCCGCTCGATGGCGGTCCGGGGTTCGACAAGTATCTCGACTACCTCCATGCCTCGGTCGAGATCCTTTGCAGGAACTACGGAAAAATCGGCGGACTCTGGTTCGACGGCAACTGGGCGCATCCGCAGGCCGACTGGAAAGAGGACCGCCTCTACCAGCTGATCCGCAAAAACCAGCCTGACGCGCTAATTATCAATAATACCGGCCTCGATTTTCGCGGAGCCCAAGGCCATCCGGAGCTGGACAGCACGACGTTTGAGCAAGGCCTCCCGACGCGCCCCGACCGCAGGGGATGGCCGAAATATCTCGCCGGCGAAATGTGCCAGACGATGAACGCCCACTGGGGGGTGGGCGAGAGAGATTTTAATTACCTGTCGCCCGTCCAGATGATTGAAAACCTCGCACTCAGCCGCAAGGCAGGAGCAAATTATTTGCTGAACGTTGGCCCGACCGCGCAGGGAGGCATCCCGGACTACGAAGCGGCTGCGCTGCGCCGCGCGGGCGAGTGGGTCGCGCTTTATGCCGACATTTTGCGCGACGCCCGCCCTGTGGACGGGGTGCGCTGCACGGGACGCGATTTCTTACTGAAAGCCGGGCGAAAGTATTACTACTTCGCCTTCAATCTTCCCATTCGCGGCAACGACCATGTCACCGTCGCGAGCGGCGCAGCCGGCCCACGCGCGCTCAGCGGCCTGAAACAAAGCATCCGTGCCGCCCGCTGGCTGGATAACGACGAAAAACTCGCTTTCACGCAGGACGCCATAACCGGCCTCTATGCCGTGGATTGCACGCCTTATCCCTACGGCACGCAGCTTGTAGTGCGCGTCGCGGAATTGAGCGCCAATTAGGCACCTGCTTGATCCCCATGCCCATCCTGCTCGCCCGTCACGTTCTTGGCTCCATCGTGCCCGCTACATCCACCCAAGCCACCGCCCGGAACGATCAATTGGCCGTCACAATACAACCGGGCTGCCACGGCGGCGTCTGGCTCTTCTCATGTTGAAATGCTGGTTAGCGTTCTGGTGTCATGGACACCAAAACCACCCCGTGCGCGTTCACTTTTGCCGAAAAACTGCCCGAGCAAACGCCAATGTCCTGCTGACGCCAAAGATCGCGCACGCGCTGCGGGCCGGTAACTCCAAGGCCCAGCCAGGTGACAGTCACGGTTTGTGCTTCGGAGGCGACGCAGAATAGGCCGACGCTTTTCGAACCATCCTCCATGTCTTTGACGAGCGCCTCGCCGCCATCTGCCTTAACGTCGTGCGCTTGCTGGCCGAGCGGATCCTGGTCTACCGCGATGACTTCGTCATTCGCGAGCAGACCGAGCGTGAAGGCATCGAGTCTCTCCACCGGGCAGCCAATGATGAGCGGTGCCGCCCAAAGCGCCCAGAGGCTGATGTGTGAAAATTGTTCATCTGCGGTCAGCCGCGTAGGGCGCAGCGGTTTCAGATCCCAGCCGCCCAGCACGCCCACGCGGAGCGGGCAGGGCATGTTCCAGTGGCCGGGACGGTTGAACTGCCTCCAGAGCCGATGCTGCAGCCAGATGTCGCGCACCCCGTGGGCCCAGAACTGCTTTTCCGGCTCGATCTGCGTCCGTTCCCACACGTCCACGATGTCGCCGGTGGTGCGGCACATCTGAGCCAGAGACGTGTAGGCGGCGGCCTGGGCGAGAGGGGCGTCGTTCGACAGTTCCAGCAGGATGTCTCGAGGCAGGCTTTGGAGGGCGCTGGCCATGCAGGTTGCAAGCTCCACCGAGTTGATCGCCCAATCGTATTTGAGATAGTCAAAGCCCCACTCGGCCCACTGCCGGGCGTCGGCCTCCTCCCAGCGGAACTGGCCAAAAAGATTCGTGCCACCCCGCGGCGGGTCCGGCGGAGTCCAGGAGCCGTCGTTGAACTGTGTGCTGCCGCCGATGAAGCCTTCATACGTATTCAGCCACGGGGTCGAATAGATGCCGGCTTTGAAACCGAGGGAGTGCATGTCGCTGCAGAAGGCGCGGAGGTCACCGAATTTTTCGTTCGGCTGGATCGCGTGGAATGGTCCGCCGCGCCTGCCCTGCCAGCCGTCGTCGATGTTCACATAATGATAGCCGTGGTCGGCAAGGCCGCTCGTGAGGAGCGCCTTGGCTCCCGCACGGATTTGTCCTTCTGTGACCAAGGGCCCCCAGCCTCCATAGGTGTTGAAGCCCATGGGGGGGGTGAGCGAAAACTCCTCGCCGATGACGATGCGCAGCTCGCGCTGGGCAGTGCCATGGGAGTTGCTCGCGCGGAGCATCACCCGATGCGAACCCGGCATTTCCAAACGGCCGGCAATCACCCCGGTCTGCAAATTTATTGAGAGCCCCGCCGGCAAATCCGAGACATCAAATGCCATGGGACGTTCTCCCGTCACGGCCATACGGTAGAGGAGGGGGCTGCCCGGGCGGGCGCCGGTGACACGAGCCCCATTGATGCGCGGTGCAGCTGGAGCAGGCGGGGTGAGGATCGGCGCTTGAGCCGTGCCCCACCTGGGAGCGGGCGGATGATAATGCATTGCGTTAGTCATTCAGGGATTGGCGGGCACTCCGTAGATGATGCCGCTGGCGCCCTCGCCCAGATAGATGCGCCCGAAAACCTGACGGTCCGCGGCCAGCACTCGCACGCCCGTGCCCTCGAACCCGGTCAGGATTGTCCATGTTTGTCCCAAGTCGATCGAGCGATAGACCCCCCAGCCCTGTGATCCTTTTCCATGGACATAAACGGTGCCATGTTCGGCCCCCTCGGCGGCTTTTCCAAAAGCCACCATTTGCGGCCTGGTCAGATCTTTGGTGAATTCCTCGACCTTCGTGAACGTCTCCCCGAAGTCGCTGCTCCGCCAGATGCCGGCAAAATTTAATCCCAGCCAAACTTCGCCGGCTTTCCCCGGGCAGACGGCGACGGTCACCGGAGCAACCGTCGGATGCGCACCGCCTCGGCCCACCAGGAATTCTTCTTGAGCGGTTTTCCCCTTCCTTGTCCAGGTGGCACCGCCGTCGGTGCTGACGTGGAAACCGGGAGTTTTCCAGGTGGAGTAGGCGTAAAACACGCCGTCCTTCACACGATCTGCCCGCACCGACGCATCAAAATCATAAGCGTCGATCGAACCGCTGACCAAAAACGGTTCCTCGGAGCCCGCGAGTTTGGACGGCTGCCATGTGGTGCCGCCATCTTTGGAATAATGAACACCCATGCCGTTCGCTGGGCCGAAGACGACGGTGGAACCATCCGGGGAGAGCGCGATGTCTCCGCCAATTGAGCTCTTGTCGGGGATCGGCCGCGGCATGATCGCCCAAGTAACGCCGCCATCCGTCGATTTGAGAATATTGCTGGGCGAAAAGCGGAAATCTTTGCAGGCCATCATCAGGAGCGGATTATTTTCCGCGTGATCGTAGCCGGTGACATAGGAATGAGCGTAGTCGTTGCCGACTTTCGTTTCAGGTGCGGTCACCCAGGCATTCGGCGGCTGGTCGAGTTTGGTGTGGCGGAATCCCCGCACATCCGAAACGCCGGAATACAGCGGGGCCGTCGCCCCGGAGGGTTCGGCGGGGGGAGTTGCAAGCGTGAGCGGAATCACATTTTCCGCGTCGCGGTTGTCCAGTTCCCAGGTGATCTCATCGTCCCAAATGCTCTCGCTGCGGTAGATTTGATAAACGGTGAAGAGGTAGGCGCGGTTGGTCGTGAAGGGATCAATGGCCAGCCCACCGTTGTTGAGCAGCAGCTTTGTGCCGAGATTTTTTCCCACCCAACCGGAGACACTCTCCCCGGGTTTCTGTGTGGTGCAGACCCAGGAATCCCCTGCATCCGTGCTCCGCCAGAGCTCCCATTTGGGGATGGCCCGCTCTGGGTTGGTGGCCGTTGGGGACGGTGACGCGGAAAGACCCGTGATGATGACGCGATCCGTCTTTCCCGGATCGCTGGCTAGGCCCCATGCCCCTCGACCCACATTGGTTTCAGGGAAATCCGGATGCACGCCGAGTGCTCCCGACAAAACATTCGCGTCCGTCCTTGGAGTAATGTCTTTCCACTTGTCCGGGACATGGCGTGGGTCATCGCACCGAAATACCCCAGTGTTTCCTGCAATATCACAAGTGTCCGGTTATAAGTGCCACAACAGCAGTTGGTTAGTAACTAAGGGTTCCAAATGTCTGAAATCATTATCTGTAAGTAGTTCATGCATAGGTGTTTTTTCAAACGGGTGAACGCTCAAAAGCTGCAAAGTT
>JBGTAT010000489.1:0-1746 GCA_041749755.1 Terrimicrobiaceae bacterium
TCGCGCGGATCTGGCAAGGGTCCTCTCCCCGCGAGGCCTGGCCGGCACCCGTCCGATTGCCACCCTCCTCTTCTCCTGCCTCGGCCGGGGAGCAGTATTTTTTGGCGAGCCCCACTACGACGCCGGCCACTTTTTCCGCGCCACCGGCGGCCGCCCGCTGGCCGGATTTTTCTGCAGCGGCGAGATCGGGCCGGTCGGCGGACGAAACGCGGTTCACGGATACACCGCAGCAGCCGCCGTTTGGGTTGAAAAAACTTCCTAGACGGAGGATGATACAACATACGTGAAGCGCACTCTTTTCATATTGGTCCCCTGCCTCCTCCTCCTCGGTCTGGGCGGATGGTGGATGTCCGGGCGGACGAGCGCCAAGCGCGGCGGGGCCAATGCGAGCCCTCTGACCGCTACGGCCATGCGGAACGCCGTGGCTCCGACGCTGCTTCTTTCCGGCGAAGTCACCCCGGCATTTCAGGTTGATGTGAAGCCCGAGGTGGGAGGAAAGGTGAAGAAAATCCACGTGGCCCCGGGGCAGGTTGTCCAGCGCGGGGATCTGCTCGTCACCATCGACGACACCGACCTCCTGAACGAGAAGGCCGCTGCGGAGACCGAAATCGAGGGAGCGCGGCTCTCGGTTGATAAAACGCGCGGGAACTACGAGCGCGCACGGGCGCTCTTCCAGGAGAAGCTCATCAGTAAAGAGGTGTTTGCCAACCTCGAGGCCGACTTTAAAATTTCTGAGAACACGCTGGAGAAGGCCGAACGCAAGCTGCAGACCGTCAACGACCGGCTGAGCAAAACCCGGATCCTCGCCCCCGGCGATGGCACGATCCTGGATGTTGCCGTAAACGAGGGGCAGGTCGTCGTGGGGGCGGCTTCGGTCAACTCCGGCACGACCCTGGTTCTCTTCGCCGACCTCTCCAGGCTGCTGATCAACGCCCATGTGAACCAGCTCGACGCCACCCGGCTCTCGGTCGGGCAGATCATGACGATCCGCATGTCCGATGAGGACCAGAGCAACATCACCGCTGCGATCGAGTTTATCGCGCCGCTCGCCACGGTCAAAAACAACATCAAGGGCTTCGAGGTGCAGGGGCTCATCCATGAAAACGGCGGACGCCTGAAGCCGGGCATGTCGGTGAGCATGGACGTCCCCGTCGGCCTGGCCGAGCAGGTCGTCACCGTCCCGGTCTCGGCCGTGTTCAAAGATAACAACGAGCGGGTCGTCTATGTCCGCAAGGGTGCCGATGTCCAGAGGCGGACGGTGTCGGTCGGCCTGACCGACATGTCGCGCGCCGAGATAAAATCCGGCCTGGAGGAGGGCGAGGAAATTCTTCTCGTCGAGCCGGACCTCCATCCCGCCGGAAAATCCTAACCTGCCGTGGCGCTTGTCGAGCTCGAACGGGTCAGCAAAATCTACCGCCTGGGCGACCAGGAATTCCGAGCTCTCGACGGGGTTGACCTGCGCATCGAGGAGGGCGAGTTCGTCTCGATCATCGGGCCGAGCGGAAGCGGAAAATCGACCCTCATGCACCTGCTCGGCTGCCTGGACGCCCCCAGCTCGGGCCGCATGCAAATCTGTGGAAGCGACCTCAGCCACGCCACCCAGAACCGTCTGGCCGAGGTTCGCAACCGGGAGATCGGGTTCGTCTTTCAGGCCTTCAACCTCCTGTCCAAGCTCGACGTAATCGGCAACATCGAGCTCCCCCTCGTCTATGCCGGAATCCCGTCCGCCGAGCGCCGGCGGCGTGC
>JBGTAT010000490.1:0-3350 GCA_041749755.1 Terrimicrobiaceae bacterium
TCTCGCCGGGGAGATTCCCGGGGAGGTTCCCAAGTGGCAGGCCGGCGGGCGGGCGCACCGGCGGCGGAGGAGGAGCAGCCCCGGAGGACGACCACTCGCTCAGTCGCAGGGGATTGGGTTCGTTCACGGCCGTGAGGAAAAGACGGAGGGCAGGGTCTGATGGCGGCGGAGGTCCTCCACGACGGAATCCACCCGCTGAAGGTCCACCTCGGGGTGCCGGACGGCGGCGGCGGCCTCGAGCGACAGCTTCGCGAGGCGGTTGATCTCGCGCGGAACTCCCCGGCTCGCCCGGTGGATCAGGTCCGCCGCATCCGCCGCAAAGATCGAGCCGGTCGCATGCCCGGCCACGAGCAGGCGGTAAGACAGATAGGAGGCGACCTCATCCCTCGCCAGATTGGGCTGATGGAACCTCAGGCTGATCCGCTGGTCGAGCGGCGGAAGCCCCGCAACCACATCGCGCAGCTCGGGCTGGCCGATCAGGATGATCGTCAGCGACCCCTCGATCTCCCCGTTCAAATTTGAAAGCCTCTTGAGCAGCAGCAAATTTTCTTCTGTGAGGTCCTGAGCCTCATCCAGGATCAAAACGAGCTGGCGGCGCTGCACCCGGTGGAGCTCGGTGACCAGGGATGTCACCAGCTCAAAGAGCCGGCCGAGCCCGGGTGCCTCGGGGAGATCCTTCCGGCTGTGGCCGGACTTCACGAGCAGCTGGACGATCAGCTCGGCAAACGAAAACCCGGAGTTTTCAAATTCGACGACGTAGTGGCGCTGCCAGTCGATCTGCGAGGTGAAGACCTTGCGGGTGATCGACTTCCCGCTCCCGATTTCCCCGGTGAGCATGCCGAAGTACATCGACTGCTGGTCGACGAGGTACGTGAGCCGGGCCATCGCCTCCCGGTGCTCGCGGCTGGCATAATAAAACCGCGGGTCGGTTACGATCTCAAACGGTCGCTCCTGCAGGCCAAAATGTTCCAGATGGGACTCCATGAATCAGTCAAAAAAAATGCGGTCGATCGCCGGGTGGCAGGTCAAAATTTTTATGGGTTCGGTTTTCCGCACGCCCGATCATAGAGGGCGACGGTCTCTTTTGCACAGCATTCCCAACGAAATTGGCCCGCCCGCTCGAGCCCGGCCCGGACCAACGCCGACCGTTGCTCCCCGGACGCCAGGAGATTTTGCATACTGGCCGCGATGGCGGCGGGGGATTCCGGGTCAAAAATTTCCGCTGCCCCGCCGGTGACTTCGAGGAGGGACCCGCGATCGGAGCAGAGCACCGGACACCCGCAGGCCATGGCCTCCAGGGGCGGCAGGCCGAACCCCTCGAACAGGGAGGGGAAAACCAACGCCCGCGCCCCGGAGTACCAGGCCGGCAGATCCTCGTCGGGCACGAAGCCGGCACAGTGGATGCGGTCGCGCACCGCCGATGCGGCAATCGCCTGGTGGATCTCCCCGGCCCCGTGCCAGTCGGCACCGGCAAGGACCAAACGGAACGAGGACGCGGGCGCAGCCGCGCACACGGATTCAAAAGCCTTCAGAAGCCGCAGGTGGTTTTTTGCCGGGTGCTCGAGGCGGGCCACGTAGATCCACCAAGGCTCTTTCCAGTCCGCCGTGACCGGCAGGCGGCGGCGGACCTCCTCCGGCGGCAGCGGAAAAAACCTGCCGTGCTCGATGCCGTTGTAAATGACGGAAAGCCGGTCGGGCGGGATGTCAAAAAATTCGCGGATATCGGCGGCGGTGGTCCTGCTCACCGCGCAGACCGCAGCCGCCCGCCGGGCCAGCCGCTTGACGACATGCCTGCCATAAAACATCCGGAGGACGTCGTATTTTCCGGCCAGGCGGAAGGGTGCCAGGTCGTGGATCGTGACGACCTGAGGAATCCCGGGCCGCGCCACGATCCTCCGGTAGCTGGGGATGTGGAGCACGTCGCAGCGGTGACGCTTGAGCAACCCGGGCAGGACGGCCTGATGCCAGAGGATGTTTTTGACGGCTGGCCGGAATCGCTCCGGCACCCCCACCCATTCGCATTGGTCCAGCCAAGGAGAAAACCACTCCCGGTCCTCATCCAAACCAAAAATCACAACTTCGGCCGGCCAATCATTTGCGGCCAGGCCTTTGAGGAGGCCGCCGACATACGTCGCCACTCCGGATTTTCCGCGCTGGATAACCGATGCTGAGAGGCCGACTCTCATGGGCCAGGGGGCAGGAGCAGGCTCTCCAAACCAGCGACACGAATCACGTTCAGAACGTTGCCGTGCGGGTGCAAAATCTCCATCCGGGCGCCCGTCCTTCCGGCCGCGAGCCGGTGGATCCTCAAAATCAAGCCGAGCCCGGAGCTGTCGATGAACGTGGTCTCCGCGAGGTCCAGGGCTATCCGCCGGGCGAGCGGGTTCTCATTCCAGCTCTGCTTGATGCCCTGCCCCAGGACCTGCGCATTTTCCGCGGTCACCCGTGGCGGGAGTTCGATAGAAAGCCCCCCACCCTCATCCAGATGCGGACGAACAGCAGACGACTCGCGCGCCAGGAGGGCCTTGGCCTCCTCCATGGTCGCCGCCAATGGCAGGATCCGCTCCAGCCGGGTGACCTCGACGACCAGGCGGACTGCGGCGGATGGCGCAAGAAAGCATCCCCCCACCCCGGCCGCCCACGATTCCCGGATCATCCGCAGCATCATCCCCAAACCCCGGCTGTCCACGCCGGAAACTCCGGAAAGGTCGATCACAAAGGGCGCGGTCATCGAGGGCCTCGGAAGTTGATCGAGGTCGGCTGAGGAGATCGCTCCCTTCCAGGAAATGACCTCCAGCCCGGGTGAGATCGGGGCCTCTCCGGCGTGCGGCGGAGGCAGGGCACCGGATGCACGGGCAACACGGAATTCCCTCCAGCTCTGGCCGATCAAAAAACAGATGTCCTTCCAGTACCTTCCTGCGAGGCGCTTCGGTTCCTGGGACAGCCGGAAGACCCATTCGAGACCCAGCTTGGCCATCCAGGCCGGGGCGCGGGACACCTTGCCTGCCAGAAAATCCACCGTCGCCCCCACCCCGATGCTGCACGGCACGCCCATCGACCGGTAATGCATCGAGATCCATTTCTCCTGCTTCGGGCAGCCGAAGGCCACCAGCAAAATATCCGGCTGAGCCTCCTCGAGCCGCTGCCGGATCCCGGCATGGTCGAGGTCCTGCAAGCTGGCAAAGGGAGGCGAATAGAATTTTACCGGGGGCAGCAAAGGATGTTTTTTGCTGAGGTTTGTTGCCGCGCGCTCAAGGATTTCCGGCTCGCCTCCAAGCAGGAAGATCTTGTAGCCGCGGCGCTCGGCATGGGCCGCAAGCCGGGGCACGAGGTCGGACCCCGCCACCCGC
>JBGTAT010000491.1:0-2808 GCA_041749755.1 Terrimicrobiaceae bacterium
ACCGCCATGCAGGCCCCCGCCAAAAAATCAAGCCGGCCGGTCGCGCGAAGCAACGCGACCCCCGGCCAGAGCGAGAGCTCCGTTGCAACGGCATCGAGGCGGGAGACAAATCCGCCCGTGCCCTCAAAAACATACGGAGCCGAAAAGGCCTCTGCCCCCGAGGCCTCCCACTCGGCGCGGAACGCGCTAAGGAACTTCCGGTCCGCCCGCGCATCGCTATCCAGAACAACCCACCGCCCGGGCCCGGCAAACCGCTCCATCTGGATCAGCTTGGCCACCTTCGGGTTGAGAGCCGGAATATCCGCCACCGGGGGACACTGGATGTCCAGCCCGGGGAACTCGGCCGCCAGCCGGGAACACAGCGCTCGCTCCCGCTCGCCCGACGCCCCGAAGAGCACGCGGTCGCCAGGTTCGATCGCCTCCAAAAACAAGCGCAGGACACCCTCGATCCCGCACTCGCCGGATTTTATCGGGCGAAAAAATGTGACCGGCTCAAGAGGGCACTCATAGGTCCCTTTGGTCCTTTCCGTCCCTTCAGCCCCATCGAGCCATCGCCTCAAAAGCCACGCCGCGACCAAATGATAAACGATCGTAAAAAGCGCACTCCCCGCCAGCGCAATCCCGCTCCAGCGCCGGATCTTCCTATCCAACGATCGGGAGCAGGTTCTTGCTGATCCCCCGGTCCACCGAAAGCGCGCCGCCCCCGAGACACAGGATCGCCAGCCCGACCGACCAGACCAGAAGCGGAAGCTCGAGGTCGGAAAAAACCATCGTGCTCCGCGCCAGCACCATCAGGGCCCCGGTCATGATCACGACCACCGCCAAGCCAGCGAGCCGGGTCAGGAAGCCTAAAAACAGCAGGAGGCAGACGGTGAGCTCGAGGAGGATGACCGACGACCCGAGCACAAACGGGAGTCCGAGGCTCGTGTTCCAAGACTCGATCGTGCCCTGCCATCCCAGCCCGCCAAACAACCCGAACGCCTTCTGGCTTCCGTGGTAGAAAAAGATCCCGGCCAGCACGAGGCGGAGGATGAGAGGGCCCACATTCCCGGGGGAGTGGAAGAGATGGAAGACCGGGTTTTTCGTCACGGGCTAAATCACTAACAGACCGGCGGCCACCTCGGAAAGCAAAAGTGTTCCCAGCCGGGCCAGGTTTCGGGTATGAATGCCGACGACCATGGAGCAAAAATGCAAATCCCCGCTGGCGGCTTACGTCGTGCCGTTTGCCATTTTTCTCGGCGGCCTCGCCGCCGCACAGCTCATCGCCAAATTTTTTGGTGGCTCGGGCCACCTGCTTCTCGCCCGCCCGGAATACTGGGTATACCCGCTGCAGACGCTTGCCTGCGGAGCCGCCCTCGTCTTCTATTGGAGGCGCTACGACTTCGGGGTCGGGGGCGGATGGATCGCGGCCTGCGTGGCCGGCCTCCTCGCCCTTGCGCTCTGGATCTGCCCGCAGCTCGTGTTCGGAGCTCCGCCGCGCACCGATGGGTTTGACCCGACGGTCTTCGCCGACAACCCGCTCCTCTACTGGCTCACCGTCTCGGCAAGGTTCGCCCGGCTCGTCGTCATCGTCCCGCTCGTCGAAGAAATTTTTTGGCGCGGCTTTTTGATGCGCTACCTGATCCGCGACGACTTCGAGTCGGTTTCTCTCGGCGTGTTTGATGCCAAGTCGTTTTTAGGGGGTGCGGCGCTTTTCATGCTCGTGCATGCGACCGCCGACTGGCCGGCCGCGTTCCTAACCGGGTTGCTTTATAACGGCCTGCTGGTGAAAACCCGGAGCCTGACCGCCTGCGTCGTCGCCCACGCGCTGACGAACCTCGGCCTGGGCATCTACATTATGACAACGCGCCAATGGGGGTTCTGGTGAAAATCGGATTTGCCCAGCTCAACCCGGTCGTCGGAGATTTTTCCGGCAACGCCAAATCGATTGCCGCCGCCTGCGCGGACCTGGAGCGGCGCGGGGCGGAGGTCATCCTCACCCCGGAGCTTGCGCTCCCTGGCTACCCTCCGCAGGACCTGGTTTTTAAGTCGGACTTTGTCCCCGGCAACCTGCGGGTGCTGGAGGAACTTCACGCCAAGGTGGGGGCTGCCGCCTGGCTGGTCGGGTACATCGACATGAACCGGTCTGGCTCGGGACGGCCGTTCCACAATGCGGTCGCCATCCTCGAGCGCGGCCGCCCGATCCGAAAAGTTTTTAAATCTTTACTGCCGACGTACGACGTCTTCGACGAAGCGCGCTATTTCGAGCCCGCCGCTGCGGCGAAGCCGGTCGAGATTGCGGGCCGCCTGCTCGGCGTAACGATCTGCGAGGATATCTGGACCCCGGAGTTCCTTCCCGGCGGGCTCTATACGCGCGATCCGGTCCACGACCTCGTCGCGGCCGGAGCCGCCGCGATCCTCAACCTCAGCGCCTCCCCGTTCCAGCTCGGCAAGCCGGCGGTCCGCCGCGAGATGATCCGCCTCCAGGCCGCCCGCCACCACGTCCCGTTTTTTTATTGCAATGCGGTGGGGGGAAACGACCAGCTCGTCTTCGACGGCCACTCGCTCGCCGCGACCGCGGATGGCGTCGTCTGGGTGCAGGCACCCGGATTCCGCGAGGGGACGTGCCTGCTGGATATCGGGGACATGAACCACGAGGTCGAGTTCCGCAGCGGGTCAGAAACCCTCAGCCTCCCAGCCTGGCCCCAGGAACCTGCCGACCCGATGCCCGACCTCCACGACGCCCTTGTGCTCGGCCTCCGGGACTACATGACAAAATGCGGGTTCCGGACCGCCGTGCTCGGTCTCAGCGGCGGGATCGACAGCGCG
>JBGTAT010000492.1:0-3399 GCA_041749755.1 Terrimicrobiaceae bacterium
GCTGTGGCCGCCGGACGGGGCGGCCGCCCGGGGGGCTGGCTCGCCGGATTTTAAGATCCCGTAGCCGCCGGTCACGATCCGCCGGATCGCCTCCCCGGTCTCGGGATGTGTGGTGAATGCGGAGTCCTTCATGCTCTGGCGGATTTCATAGTGCCGAACCGGAGCTCCCTTCTTGGCCGGGATGGTCTCGTAAACGTAGGTCGTCATAAGAAAATATAACATGCGGCAGAAGCCGCTCCTTGGTCAATCCATCGATTTTGGCAAAACTTCCTCAATCTGTCCGCTTGCGAAAATCGCCGGCATCGCGCATCCTCGCGCCAACGTTTCCGGCTTGGTCCGAGGCAACTCCGGCGGCCGGAATTTTTGACTTACCGCATGAACACATCGCTTGCCGCCCGATCTAACGAGGCGCTCATTGATCAAAACTACGAACTTTGGCTGAACGACCGCCAGTCTGTCGGGGCCGACTGGGCGGCTTTTTTCGAGGGCTTTGAGCTCGGGTTCGCCCGCAGCGCCAAGGCGGGGGGCGCCGATCAGGCTGCCGATGGGGCACCTGCCCCCTCGCTGCAGACGCGCGTGGACGCCCTGGTTTATGCCTACCGGACGATGGGGCACTCGATGGCCCACCTCGACCCGCTCAGCGACCGGCCGATGGAAAATCCGCTCCTCAGCCTGCGCGAGCTCGGGTTTTCTGAGAAGGACCTCGACCTGAGCGTCTCGTCGCGGTTTTTCCAGGACGACCGGAAGATGACGCTGCGCGACATGATCGGCGGCCTGCAGCGCTCTTACTGCGGAACGATCGGGGCCGAGTTTGTCCACATCCAGAACCCGAAGGTCCGGAACTGGGTGCGCGACCGGGTCGAGAACCACAGCCCCGGCACTCTCAACAGCCCGGAGTCGCATCGCGACATCCTCCGCAAGCTCTACGAGGCCGAGACGTTCGAGTCGTTCATCCACACAAAATACGTCGGCCAGAAACGGTTTTCGCTTGAGGGCGGCGAGGCGCTGATCCTCGCCTTGGACGCGATTTTGCACGAGGGCGGACGCCGGGGAGTGCAGGAGCTCGTGATGGGGATGGCGCACCGCGGCCGCCTCAACGTGCTCGCCAATTTCCTAAACAAGCCGCTCCAGGTGATCTTCAACGAGTTTCAGGACAACTTCATCCCCGAGCTCGTCGGCGGGAACGGGGACGTGAAATACCATCTCGGCTACCAGACGCTGCGCACGCTTCCCGGCGGGGAGAAGGTCGAGATCCGGCTCGCGGCAAACCCGAGCCACCTCGAGGCGGTGGACCCGGTCGTGCAGGGCAAAGCGAGGGCGCGCCAGAGGATCCTCGGTGATACCGGGGAGAGAAAAAAGGTGGTCCCGATCCTGATCCACGGGGATGCGGCGTTCATCGGGCAGGGTGTCGTGGCCGAGGTGTTCAATATGTCCCAGCTCCCGGGCTACCGGACCGGCGGCACGATCCACCTCGTCGTCAACAACCAGATCGGGTTCACGACGCTGCCGGCGGACGGGCGCTCGACGATGTACTGCACCGACATCGCCAAGATGATCGAGGCTCCGATCTTTCATGTGAACGGCGAGGATCCGATCGCGGTCATCGAGGTCGCCCGCATGGCCCTCGAGTTCCGCCAGGAATTCGGCCGCGACGTTGTCGTCGATATCTACTGCTACCGGCGGCACGGGCACAACGAGACGGACGAGCCGTCGTTCACCCAGCCCGCGCTCTACAACACGATCAAAAACCACCCGCTGCTGAGCGAAAAATTTGCCGGCCAGGCGGCGGCGATGGGGACGGTGAGCGCGGAGGAAGCTGCTGCGATCAAGGCAGAGTCGCTGGCCGAGCTCGAGGCCGCACTGGTGGAGGCGAAGAAGCCGCTCGACTCGAAGAAGAGCGAGTTTGCCGGATCCACAGCCATTTTCCAACCCCCCTACACGCACGAGCCGGTGAACACCGCGATCACCGCCGCCGCGCTCGACCACCTCGCGAAAGCGCTCACCACGGTCCCGGAAAACTTCCGGGTCCTCCCGAAGATCCGGCGGACCGTCCTCGACCGCCGGCTCCAGGTTTGGAAGGCTGGGGGGCCTTACGACTGGGGATTTGCGGAGCAGCTCGCGTTTGGCTCGCTGCTCATGGAGGGCACGCCTGTCCGCCTGTCCGGGCAGGACAGCCGCCGGGGCACATTCAGCCATCGGAACTCGGTCCTTTACGACGAGGCAAACGGGGAGCGCTACATCCCTCTCCTGAACCTGGCTCCGAAGCAGGAGAGGTTCTGCGTTTATAACAGCCCGCTCTCGGAATATGCCGTCCTTGGCTTCGACTACGGCTATTCGATGGACTTCCCTTCGATGCTGTGCATCTGGGAGGCGCAATTTGGAGACTTCGGCAACGGGGCGCAGATCATCATCGACCAGTTCATCTCGTCGGCCGAATCGAAATGGCGCCGGCCGAGCTCGATCGTTATGCTCCTGCCGCACGGGTATGAGGGCCAGGGGCCGGAGCACTCGAGCGCCCGGCTCGAGCGCTTCCTCCAGCTTTGCGCGGAGGAAAACATGCAGGTCTGCAACCTGACCACCCCGGCGCAGTACTTTCATGCCCTCCGCCGCCAGATCCACCGCGGGTTCCGCAAGCCGCTCGTCATCATGACGCCGAAGAGCCTGCTCCGGTCGGAGGAGGCCGCCTCCCGCAGCGAGGACTTCACGAACTCCCGCTTCTACGAGATCCTCGACGATACGACGTCCGCCCCGGAAAAAATCACGCGCATCGTTTACTGTTCGGGCAAGGTTTACTACGACCTCGTCCGCGGCCGCGAAGAGGCCGGGCAGCAGGAGACGACGGCGATCATCCGCCTCGAGCAGCTCTACCCGCTCCATGCCGAAAAGCTGAAGCGCATCGCCCGGCGGTACCCGAATGTCGGGCGCTACGTGTGGTGCCAGGAGGAGCCGGAAAATATGGGGGCGTGGAATTTCATCGCCCCGAGGATCGCCGGCCTGGTCGGGTCGCTGATCGGCTACGCCGGCCGCCCCGCCAGCGCGAGCACCGCTGCCGGATCGTTCGGCACCCACAAAGCGCAGCAGGCCGCGCTGGTCAAAAAGGCCTT
The DNA here is from genome assembly GCA_041749755.1 of Terrimicrobiaceae bacterium. Classification (GTDB taxonomy): domain Bacteria; phylum Verrucomicrobiota; class Verrucomicrobiia; order Chthoniobacterales; family Terrimicrobiaceae; genus QYQL01. The sequence goes on from JBGTAT010000492.1 coordinate 3,105, forward strand.
CGAAGTATAAAATTCCGTTCCGAGCACAATGAATATTGAAGTGAAAGTTCCGGCCGTTGGCGAGTCGATCTCCTCCGGCATCCTGTCTGTCTGGCACAAAAAAGATGGCGAGCTCGTCCGCAAGGACGACGTCCTCTTCACCCTCGAAACCGATAAGGTCTCGCAGGAGGTCACCGCCCCCGAAGCCGGGGTCGTTCGCACCCAAGCCGCCGAGGGCGACGAGGTGAAGATCGGTCAGATTGTCGCCCTCATCGAACCTTCGTCCGCGCCGGCTCAGCCCGCCAAGCCTGCCGCC
>JBGTAT010000493.1:0-6608 GCA_041749755.1 Terrimicrobiaceae bacterium
CGCCCAGCGCACAAGCGCGACCGGGGTCGCGGGAGGCATCCCTGCCCCAAGCAGCCCGGCAGAAATTTTGTTGAGCCGCTCGATCCCCATGAGCATGACCTTGGTGCCCGGCGCGCGGGCGATGGCGGCAAAATCGAGCGACGAGTCGGCTTTGGTCGGGTCCTCGTGGCCGGTGAAGATGGTGAGCATCGTGTTGTGAGCCCGGTGGGTGACCGGGATCCCCGCATAGGCGGGTCCGGCGAGGGCCGAGCTGATTCCCGGAACCACCTCGAACGCGCACCCGGCCTCGGCCAGGGCAGCAGCCTCCTCGCCCCCGCGGCCAAAAAGGTACGGGTCCCCGCCTTTGAGCCGCACGACCGTCTTTCCCGCGCGCGTCCGCTCGACCAGGAGAGCACTGGTCTCCTCCTGCGTGAGCGTGTGGTTTCCCGCCTTTTTCCCGGCATAGATCACCTCGGCAGCCTCGGGCGCCCATTTAAGAAATTCCGGATTGCTGAGGTAGTCGTAGACGACGACATCCGCGCGCTCCAGGCACTGGCGGCCTTTGAGGGTCATCAGAAGCGGGTCCCCGGGCCCGGCACCAACCAGATAGCAAATTCCAGCGTTCACAGTCCGAAGATGCCGGGAATTGCACCCGGGAGCAAGGGCGCGCGCGGAAGATTCTTCACTTTTACCGATTGCACCCGCGGCGCTGGCGTGGAAAATGTCTCCCCATCAGCCAGAGATATTACAGTTGGGAGAACCGGGAGCGGAGGCGGCCGTGGTACACGCGCAAGCGCCTGTGGATACCGCTTGCCGTCTTGGCCGTGGGAGCGTTTGCAGCGTGGGTCGCATTCGGCGTCATCACCTACCGGTTCGAAAAGCGGGCGGAGGAGTTTGACCTCAAGCAGGTCGGCGAGATGGAGTCTGCCTCGGTCCTCTACGACCGCAACGGAACGGAGTTCGGGAAACTTTTTATCCAGAACCGCCAGCCCGTCCCGTACGAGCGGATCCCGCCGATGCTTGTGAAGGCGGTGATCGCGGCCGAGGACAACAAGTTCTACGAGCACGACGGGGTCGATTATATGGGGATCCTGCGCGCCGCGATCACAAACTACCGGCGCGGCAAAATCTCGCAGGGCGCGAGCACGGTGACCCAGCAGCTTGCGAGAAACTCGTTCGAGCTCCGCGAGCGGACGTACGAGCGGAAGCTCGTCGAGATGTTCCTCTCCTGGAGGATCGAAGCCAACTTTTCCAAGGACCGCATCATGGAGCTCTACCTGAACCGCGTCTATTTTGGCAGCGGGCTCTACGGGGCCGAGGCTGCGGCGCGCGGGTACTTTGGCCGTCCGGCCAAGGACCTGGATATCGGGCAGGTCGCGATGCTCGCGGGCCTCCTCAAAAGCCCGCAGGCGCTGTCCCCGTGGAATAATATCGAGGGCGCCACGGAGGCCCGGAATTTTGTCCTCCGCCGGATGCGCGAGATGGGGTTCATCACGCGCGACCAGTACCGCGAGCAGACGGAGATGAAGCTCTTTGTCGTGAAGCGCACGAATCCGTTCAAAGTTTCCTACGCGGTCGACCTGATCCGCCAGCAGGCGATCAAGGCGCTGGGGTTTGACCGGGCGATGAACGGCGGCTACCGGATCGAGACGACCCTCGACATCGACATGCAGCGGGCCGCCGAACGCGCGGTCCGCGAGACAGCGACCCAGCTCGAATCCTCCCCCGGCTACACCCACCCGACGTTTGCCCAGTACCGGGAGGCAACAAAATCGATCGAGGACGCGATCAATAAAGGAAACATGGCGGTCAAAATGCCGGAGCCAAAATATATCCAGGGCGCCGCGCTCGCGATCGAAAACCGGACCGGCGGGATCCTCGCGATCGTCGGCGGGCGCGACTTCAAGCACAGCGAGTACAACCGGGCGGTCCAGGGGACGCGGCCGCCCGGCACCGCGTTCACCCCGTTTGTTTTTGCCTCGGCCTACGAGGCGGGCACGTTTCCCGGGGAGATCCTCCAGGACGCCTGCATCGACAACCGGTATGTGATGGTCGGCGGGGAGACCGGAATTCTTGGCGAGTGGGGGGTCGAACGCCCGGACAACGAATACGAGGGAGCGATGACGACCCGCGACGCGCTCGTAAAGGGGAAAAATGCGGCGACCGTCCGGCTCGGGATGAAGACCGGCCTGGACGCGCTCAAAAAAACCGCAGTAGCCGCCGGGATCACCGCCCCGCTCCGCGACTACGCAAACAGCTTTCTCGGGAGTAGTGAGATCACGCTGGACGAGATGACCCTCGCCTACAGCATTTTTCCGAACGTCGGCCGCCGGCCCGCCGAGACGCAGATCATCCGACGGATCCTGGACAGCGAGGGGCACGTGGTTTGGGATGCTCCGCAGAAAACGGTTCCCGCGATCTCGCCGGCAGCCGCGTACCAGGTCCATGCCGGGCTCTCGGATTTCATGCAGCGCGGCAGCGGGGCCGCAGCGACCGAACTCGGGCTCGGGGCGTTCCCGGTCGCCGGAAAATCCGGGACGGCATATAATTTCACCGACGCGTACTTTTTCGGGTACACCGATGCCGTGACCTGCGGCGTGTGGGTCGGATTTGACAAGCCCACAAAAATCTACCGGGGCGCCTTCGGCAAGGACCTCGCTCTGCCGATCTGGACGAAAATCATGAATGCGGCCGCGAAAGAATTCCCTCCGCAGCCGGTCGCCAAACCTTCCGACCTGCAGGAGATCGAGATCTGCCGGACGTCCGGCCTGCTCGCGACCCCGCGCTGCGCCCTGGAGTCGCAGGATTCCTCCGGCGCCATCACGAGCTCGCTGCCGCTCTCCTACAAGGAATATGCCACCGCCGCACAGGCCCCGCAGATCCGCTGCGACATCCACGGGGGCGGGGTAAGGAATTACGCGAAACAATTCGACGAGGGTGGCTGGCCGCGCGCGGCCGCAGCCGTGGATCTCTCGACAATCCGTCCGGTCGCCGTATCTGCTCCGACGCTCCTCGGCTTCAACGACGTGTACCAATCCGTGCGCCCGGGCATGGAGGTGCTGGAGGATGGCTCCATCCCAGTAGCCAGGGCGATTGCGGTGACAAAAGAAGAATCCGAAGAAGCCGCCGAGCCCAACTCCCAGGAACCGGCTCCGGCATCCGGCCCGCCGATACCCGCTGCGCCAGTTGCGGTGCAGGAGCCGGAGGTGCGGAAGGCGGAGAGCGTCTCCCCGCTTGACTCCCCGCTCGACAAACCGGTCCTCCAGCTGCCGCCGCCGGCGCCGCTCGACTTTTAGGGCGTGCGCTCCCCCTCCATGCGCCTGACCCGACCGCTTTTTTTGCTCTGCCTCGTCCTTGCCCTCCCGCCGGCCGGCGCCCAGGAATCGCTCGCGCTCACGCTCGAGGACGCGATCCGGCGCGCACTCTCAAAAAATTTCCAGATCCGGGCCGAGAAGCTGACCCCTCAGATTGCGCGGGCGCGCCAGCTTTCTGCCTCCGGAAAATTCGATCCGGTCGCCGAGGTTTCTGTGACCTACGACGAAAATAACCAGGAGCTTCGCACGCTCAACAACGAGCTTCTGGCCCCGACCGTCGAAGCCGGCGGCGAGACGCCCGACCTTTTTGCCCTCAGCACCGGCCTGGAGGTGGACTCCAGCATCTCCGGGCTCAGCCCGTGGGGAATGACCTACGACATCGGGGGCTCGACGACCCGCAACACCAGCAACCGGATCTCGAACGAGCGGTTCAATTCGTTCTTCGGAATCTCCCTCACCCAGCCGCTCCTCAGGAACTTCGGCACCGACGTCAACCTCGCCCAGCTCCGGCTCGCACGCGCCGACCGCGCGATCTCGGAGTGGACGCTCCGGGAGCGGATCATCCAGGTCGTCACCGACACCGTGAACACCTACTGCGACCTCTTCGTGGCCACGGAAAACCTCGGCGTCGAGGAGCGCTCGCGCGCGCTCTCCGCGCAGCTTCTCTCCGACAACCTCAAGCGCGCAGAGATCGGCGTCATGTCCCCGCTCGATGTCATGCAGGCCCGAGCCGACCTCGCCTCCCGCGAGGAGCGCGTCCTCGTCGCCCGGCGCACGATGCTCAATAACGAAAATTTTTTGAAGCAGCTCGTGACCGACGAGGTCTTCCAGATCCTCTCGACCCGGATCGAGATCGCCGAGCTCCCCGACCTCGGCGGCGTCAAGGCCGACAAGGAAAAGGATTTTCCGATGGCGTTCCAGATGCGCCCCGACTACCGGCAGGCGCTGCTCGACCTCCAGAAGCGGCAGATCAACGTCGTGTTCGCGAGGAACCAGATGCTCCCGCGGCTCGACCTCGTCGCCAGCTTCGGGATCAACGGGATCGACACCTCACTCGCCAGCAGCATCACCCGGGTCGCCGGGCAGGATAACAATAACTTCGCCTGGACCGGAGGGGTCGTCGGAAGCCTGCCGATCCCGAACCGCGAGGCCCGCGGCGAAGCCGAGGCCCGCCAGCTCGAAACCGCCCGCGCCCTCGTCGAGCTTAAGCGCCTCGAGCAGGCGATCCTCGTCGAGGCCGACAATGCCGCCGGGCAGATCGAAACCGCCCGCGAGCTCATCGCCGCCACCTCGGCCGCCTACGAGTTCGCCCAAAAAACCCTCGACGCCGCCCAGGCCCGCCTCGCCAGCGGCACCACCACCACGTTCGAGGTGCTCCAATTCCAGCGCGACCTCGCCACCGCCGAGATCAATGCCATCCGCGCCCGCGCAGACCACATCCGAGCGATCGCATCCTACGCCCGGGCTACCGGGCTTACGCTCGCAAAGAACCGGATCTCGATCGAATAAAGCACGCGCTTGGGGAATTCCGCAAAAACCTTTCTCTTTACGCGGCCGTGCGGGAGTGGTACGGCAGTCGATATGCGTAACATGTTCCTCTCAACCCTGGCCGCAGGGATCGCTCTGCTCATCAGCGGATGCTCCCTCGGAGAAAAGTACCAAAAGAACAACTCGGCCGCGCAGGCGTGGCTGAATGCCGGCCCGACGCGTGCCGCTGCCACGGATTTTGAGGGGGTCTATTATTCTCCCAACTGGGGCATGGTCGTTCTCAACCAGCAGAACGGGAAAATCACCGGCTCGATTGGCTACATGCACGTCGATGGTCGCGCGGCCGGAAAGTCCGCCCGCCTCCTGCTCGTCGACGACTCCTGGGTCGAGCACACGATGCTCCTGACCCGGAAGTCCTCCGAGATTCTCGAGGGCACCTACTCCTCGTCCGTCCCGTACTCGAAAGACGATGCGGAACCGGTCCGGCTGGACCGGATCGTGGACTGACCATGAAGCGCCTGCTGGCTGCCTGCACCATCCTGGCCGTTCTGGCCGGATGCTCGTTCGTCACGGAGTTTAACGACGCCCGGTATAACCGGAACAACAAGACCGGCGACAACTGGCTCTCGGATCAGACCGAGCCGGCCGGAATGAACCTCACGGGAAGCTGGATCAGCGACGACTGGGGCCGCGCCACGCTCCTGCAAAATGGCCGGCATGTCTCCGGATCGCTCGGCGGATACGAAGTCGAGGGCGTCGTGAGCGGTCAGCGGGCCTACCTCCTCATCGCCCAAGGCGACTGGTATTATTACAGCGCCGTGCTCGAGCTCCAGCGCCCCGGACTCCTCACCGGCCGATTCTCCCGGGCCATCCCGTTTGTCAGAAGCCTCGGCCGCCCGATGCGCCTCGAGATGCTCGCGCACTGAAACACCCTCCGTCCAACCGCTCCGCACCCGCCGCGAGAACGCATGACAGATCATTGATGCGGCCGCATCAACAATTTGTAATTCTGCCGGCGAAGGAGCAAAAGTTCCCATTGGTGAGGGGGGCGCATTCAGGTTAGGGTAGGGGAATGAAATCCCCCACCCTCCTCCTCGCGGTTGCATTTCCATTTTCTTCCGCCCTCGCCGCGCCACGTGCGGCCGGGTTTAGCGGCTCGCGGGAGGATCGCAACGGAGGTTCGATCCAAGCCGAGGGGGTCCGCGTTGGTCGCTTCGGGGCGGGAAACGTCAGCGCCGAGGGGCCGAACGGTGGAACCTACGATGCCTCAGGCGCGCGTGCGGGACGGTTCGGAACAGCGAACATTAACGCGGAAGGCCCAAACGGGGGAACGGTTCAGCGGTCCGCCTCAACGTGGAACGGCTACCGCAGCGGCTACGTATACCGGGGAGGTGCGTACACCCAGGCAAATATCGTGGTCAACAAGGCCTACGTCGCACCGCTGGGGATCTATGCCGGCTGGAGCGTGCTCGCCCGTCCATATTATGTGACGTATCCCATGTACGCCACGTGTCCGGTCGAGGTCTCGGTGCAGGTCGAGCTCCAGCGCAAAGGCTATTACGACGGGGCGATTGATGGGCAGCTCGGCCCGCAGACGCAGAAGGCGATTGCAAAATACCAGTCGCAAAATGGGCTGCCGGTAAACGGCTAGATCAACGAGGCGCTGCTGAAGTCGCTCGGCATTATGTAGGGCCTGTCCGAAAACAGGGTGGATTTTCAGGAAATTCCAAAAAGTCGATTTTCACCCCCACATATAGATGCGACCCAGGCGTGTTTTTCTCTCGACTCCCCATTTTTCAACGACTTACCAATAAAATACGCACGTAA
>JBGTAT010000494.1:0-9615 GCA_041749755.1 Terrimicrobiaceae bacterium
GGTTGCGATGTGCCGGGCGCTCGCACAGATCGGCGTCGAGTCCCGCATCGTCTGCACCCATGACGACGGCCCCGGGGTTTTGGACGTGGCGCTTGGCGGATGGACGTCCCACCATGGAGTGCCGACGTGGTTCGTTCCGCGCGCGGAGCTCTGGCCGGGCGCGCTGCGCGAGTTTCAAATCGGCCGCGGGTTTTCCTCCTGGCTGGCCGAGCATGCAGGCGGGTTCGACCTGCTCCATGTGCACGCGCTTTTTTCCCACCTCCCCTCGGCGGCCATGTTGTTTGCCCGCCGCGCAAAAGTCCCTTACGTGCTGCGGCCGCTTGGAATTTTGGAGGGATACTCGCTGCGGCGGAGCGCCTGGAAAAAGCGACTCTTCCTGCGCCTGGTCGATGCGGCGAATATCCGCAGCGCATCGGCGATCCATCTTACCTCGCGCCGCGAGGACGAAGTCTCAGTAATCCCCGGGTCAGCCCCGCGCTGGATCATCCCGCTCGGCGTCGATCTCCCGGAGGCGGCGCCAGCCGGTTCCAAGTCGGGGCCGTTCCGCATCGTCTTCCTCTCCCGATGGCATGAGAAAAAGCGGATCGACGTCTTGCTGGCGGCGCTCGGTCTCGTCAGGGATCTGGATTGGCACCTCGATCTGGCTGGGGCTGGACGCCCGGAGCTCGACGCCCGGATCCGCCAGCTTGTCGCCAGCTCGGGATTTTCTGACCGGGTTTCGACGCCCGGGTTTGTCGCCGGCGCGGAAAAATCCCGCCTTCTGAACGAAGGGGATCTTTTTGTCCTGCCGAGCGCATCGGAAAATTTCGGGATTGCGGTGGCCGAGGCGCTTGCGCACGCGCTCCCGTGCGTTGTCACCCGACATGTCGCGCTCTCGGACGAGATCCAGGAATCCGGGGCCGGGTGGGTCTGCGGGGATTCTGCGGAGGATCTTGCCGGCGCACTACGGGAGGCGATGGCCGATCGCGCCATCTGCTCGCAGCGCGGCGCGGCCGCCCGCCACCTGGCAGCCAACAAATTTTCCTGGGCCTCCTGTGCGGAGTCCCTCCAAGCGGGTTACCGCGGAATCCTCTCCGCCCGCCCGCCGCGCCGCTCCTCGTAGCCCTGCGCGCTATTCGACCTACTTCCTTCCGGGCAGCGCTGCGTCCAAAAGCAATCGCTCAAATTGCTTCACGATGGTCGTCAGGTCAAAATGGGTTGCGATCGCCAGGCTTCGGGCTTTCATTTTTCCGAGCATCAGCTGATCCCTACACAACATCGCGAGGCGCTCGCGAAATGCCTCCGGTCCGGCGAGGGAAACCGCAAACCCATTCCCGCCGTCCTCGAGGATGTCGGAGAGCCCGCCGATGTCGCTCCCCAAAATTGCGAGCCCCTGCTTGAGCGCCTCGATCGCGGCGACGGGATTTCCCTCCGATGTCGACGGCATCAGCAGGATGTCGGAGTCCTCCAGCACCCCGCGCATCGTCTGCTCAGGCACCCAACCCATCAGCCGGATCCGATCGCCCAGACCGGCGCGCGCGATCGCAGCCTCGACCTCCCCCCGCTGCACGCCGTCCCCGATCAATGTCAGCCGCCATGGAAATTCGCACCCGCGTAGCGCCTCGATCATCCACGGAAAGTTTTTTTGCGGATGAAATCGTCCGACGGCCACGAGGGCGGTCGGGGAGCTGGCCGGAAGGGGTCTGGCGGCCAGGCCATCCATCGAAACCCCGTTGAGGATGATCGCCGGGTCGATGTGATAGGCGCTTCGCGCCAGCCCGGCGGCGAAGCTGCTGCTGGCAGAAACCGCCGAGGCATTTTTCCAGATCGGAAGAATCGCCGGATTCAGGATTCGGAAGAGGCTGTCGGTCTGGTCCGGGTTCCCGCCTGGAAGATCACCCAGGTGCGCGGTGAGCATGTACGGGGTGCCGGTGAGCAGGCGGCACGCTAGGGCCAGCGCCCCGGTCGGCACCGCAAAATGCGCGTGGATGACATCCGGCTTCCAGTCGCGGATATGGCGGAGAGTCGGCAAAAACGATGTCGCGAGGAACCCGCCCATCTCGGGGACCGAGCAGCGGTCGGCGCGCCGGCGAAACCCGAACGTGCGAAAAATCTCGACCCCATCGCGAAGCTCGCGCGGCGGAATGTCACCCACCCGGACGGTTTGGACGCGCACCTCATGGCCGAGCCCGACGAGCCCCGCGCTGACCTGGTGGGCCATGCGCCCGCCGCCGCCGCCCACGGGCGGATACTCGTAGCAGAGGGTCAGGATCTTCATCTCAGGAACCGGTGGTAAATCGCCTCGACCTCGGAGCACATCCGCGCAGCCGAAAAGCTCGCGCGGATTTTTTGGGCGGCATTCGTCCCGGTCCGCGCGGCGAGATCCGGATCGCTAAGAAGCCGCTCGATCGCGGCGACGAATCCATCCGGCGACCCGGACGGTGCCAAAAACCCATCCGTTCCGTTTGCGACGACCTCGCCGATTCCGTCGAGCGCCGATGCGACGACGGGCACTTCCATCGCCATCGCCTCGAGCAGCGTCATCGGAAGACCCTCGAAAAGCGAGGGCATGAGCAAGACGTCTGCGGCAAGGTAGACGAGCCGGGTATCGGCAACGTAGCCCGCAAAATAAACCCGGTCGCCGAGGCCGCGGGCCAGGCTGCGCAGCTTCGCCTCCTCAGGACCCTCGCCGGCAATCACAAAAACCGTCTCCGGATGGCGGGCGGACACGCGCTCGGCGACTTCGAGGAAAAGCGCAAAATTCTTTTGCGGGTTCAGGCGTCCGACGCCGGCGACGATCCGTGCGGATGCCGGAAGCCCGAGGGTTTTTCGGGCATCCTCCCGGGTCCCGCAGGTTTTTGTGAACCGGTCGAGGTTGATCGCATTTTGGACGAGGGTGATCTTGTTTGCGGCGATGCCTTCGCGGGAGATCAAAAATTGCCTGCACGATTCCGAGACGGCGATGAGGTGCGTGGCGAACCGGTTCGAGAGCGTGTCGAGGGCGAGGCGGACGCGCTGGCTTGCGCGGTAGTCGTCGTTCGTGTGGTCGTGGTTGATGATCACCGGCACCCGGGCGAGCGCGCCGACCGGCTTGGCGAAGATGTTCGAGGCGACGAGGTGGCAATGCAGGACATCAAAGCGCCCGCGGGCGAGCAGGGCCGGAAGGCTGGCCGCGTACCAGGGGAATAGTTTATGGGGAGAGAGCGAGTGCAGAGGGATCCCGAGATCCCGCATGCGATCCCAGTAAACCCCATGCCCGTGCATCGTCGCCACCTCGTGGTGGAACGCATTCGTGTCGCCGCACGTGGCCAGGTTCATCACGACCTCCTGAGCTCCGCCCAGATGCAGGCTGTCGATCACGTGGAGGATCCGCTTCATCGGAGCCTCCGGGCCGCCCACTGCTGCCAGACAAATTCGCACCACAGAAAATGCCGCTCGTCCGCCTCCCCCTGGACGTGCGCGGAAAGCCGCTCGCGCACGAGGTCGCTGGCAGGCGCCGGCGCGATCCGGCCGGTTCTTAACCACGGCCCGACCGGCGACCCGAAGCCCTTCTTTTTCCGGCCGATGATATCGTGCGGGATGAGCGGGGCCGCAGCGAGCTTCAGAAGGAACTTCGTCGTGCTGCCGCGAAGTTTGTGCCGGTTCGGAAGGCGCCTTGCAAAGTTGGCCACCTCGATATCCAGGAACGGACTGCGTACTTCCAGCGAGTTCATCATGCTCGCCCGGTCTGCTTTTGCCAGAATTCCATCCTGCAGGTAGATCTCCGTGTAAAATTGCAGCGTCCGATCGACGGGATCCCGGCTGGCGCACCCCTCCCAGGCGTCGATCGCCTCGCTGTAGATCTCCTCGATCGAAAACCTCGCTTCCGTGAGTCGCTCGAGGTCCGCCGGAGCGAGCGCGCCGAGCCAGACCGGATTCCAGAGGCGTGCCGGATGGCTGAGCCCGCGCAGGGTCCGCTTGATCTTAAAATCCCAGCTGATGTTGGCATGCGAAACCGGCAGCCGCGCAGCGAGGAACCGAAGAGCCTGGTGGACCGGGCGCGGAACGTAGGACTGGTAAAACTTTGCGATCCGGAGCGCGCGGAACGGATCGTATCCGGCAAACAGCTCGTCGCCACCGTCCCCGCCGAGCGCCACGGTCACCTGGCGGCGGGCAAACCGACAGAGCAGCCACGTCGGCAGCAGCGAGCTGTCGCCCTGCGGCTCGTCCAATAAATCAAAAATCTCCGGAAGCGACCCGACCGCCGCATCGAGGCTCAGCACCTCCTGGTGGTGGCGGGTCCCGAGAAATTCGGCCATCCGCCGCGCGGGGGCGGACTCGTCAAACGTCGGCTCCTCAAACCCGATCGTAAACGTGCTCAGTGCCCCGGCGCCGACTGAGCGGGCCGCGAGCGCGGCGATCATCGACGAGTCGATGCCGCCGCTCAGAAAAATTCCCAGCGGGACATCGGCCATCAGGCGTCGCTGCGTTGCCGCCGCGACCAGCTGCCGAAGCTCGTCCGCCAAATCCTGGTCCGAGCGCCCGTCATCATTCGGCTCGAGCTCGTACCGCCAGTAGCGGGTGGCCTTTGCATCGCCGGGCCCGGCGTCGAGGTTGTGCCCGGCCGGCAGCTTCCAGATCCCCGCAATCGCGGAATGCGGGGCCGGGATCAGCGCGTGCGCAAAAAATTTGACGCGGGCGATTTCGGATTCGTTCCGTGGCGCGAGCGGGTGTTCGAGGAGCGCGGTGAGCTCGGAGGCAAATGCAAACGTCCCGTTCCGCTGAAACCAGTAGAGGGGCTTTTTTCCAAACCGGTCCCGGCTCAGGAACAGCCTCCTCCGATCGGCGTCCCAGATCGCAAACGCCCACATCCCATTGAGCCGGGGCACAAGGGCCTCCCCCCATTCGCGCCAGCCGTGCAGCAGGACCTCGGTATCCGAGTGGTCGGAGACGAACCGATGCCCGCGCTCCACCAGCTCCCCCCGGAGCTCCGCGTGGTTGTAGATCTCGCCGTTAAAGACGAGCACGAGGCGCCCGTCGGCGGACGCCATCGGCTGGGCGCCGCCGCCCAGATCCACGATCGAAAGCCGCCGGTGCCCGAGATAGACGGCAGCCGCCGGATCGGCATAAAACCCCTCGGCATCCGGCCCGCGGTGGGCCAGGAGGGAGGTCATCGCCTCAAGATGCCCGCGTTCTCCAAAGCCGAAAAATCCGGCGATCCCGCACATCAGCGCCCCCCCGGCCGACCATCCAGGTTACGCGTCGAGCTCACCATGTAGATCGATTTCCCCTGCGACTCATGAAACGTCCGCGTGATCATCTCCGCCAGCAGCCCCATCAGGACGCAGATCATCCCGGTCATGAACGAAAAGACCGCCATCATCGGGAGCGGGGTCGACGTGAAAAAATACCCGCGCGTGCGGGCGTATAGCGTCAGGACCGTGAATACGGCGGACGCCCCGAAGAACACCATCCCCCAAAACCCGAAGAGGTACATCGGCTTCAGCATGTACTTGTCCAGAAACTTGACCGTCATGAGATCCATGAGGACCTTCAGGACCCGCTCGAGGCCGTATTTTGACTTGCCGGTCGTGCGCGCGTAGTGGCCGACCGGGATCTCCGAAATCCTTGCCCCGTGCCACTTCGCATAGATCGGGAGGAACCGGTGCATCTCGCCGTACAGGCGCACCCCCTTGATCACCTCCGCGCGATAAGCTTTCAGCGAGCACCCGAAATCGTGGAGGCGGACGCCGGACACCGCGGAGATCAGCTGGTTGGCCAGGATGCTCGGAAGGTTCCTCTGCAGCGCGTTGTCCTGCCGGTCCTTCCGCCATCCCGAGCAGACCTCGTACCCCTCGTCGAGCTTCGCCAGCATGCGCGGGATGTCCTCGGGATCGTTCTGCCCGTCCCCATCGAGCGGGATGATCGTGTGGCCGCTCGCAAAATCAAAGCCCGCCATCATCGCGGCCGTCTGGCCGAAATTCCGGCGGAAGTGGATCACCTTCACCTCCGGGTTCCCGGCCGCCAACCCGTCGAGGATCGCCGGGCTTCCGTCGTGGCTTCCATCGTTCACAAAGATGATCTCCCACGGCTCGCCGTGGCGCTGCATCACGGCGCGCATCTTCTCAAAAAGCGGAAGCAGAGCGTCTTGCTCGTTGTAGACGGGAACGGTCAGGGAAATCATGTGCCCCCTCTTTTCCTTTGCCTGCGCCGCGCGGTCAAGGGAATCTCCTCGCCTCGGCCTGGGGCGGGGCGCATCTCCGGAAGTTGCAAAGAGCAGGGAGAACAGGCGTCTCGCCTGTTTGGAGACTGGCTTTCGCTGCCAAATCAACGCCCACACGGGCGGGACGCCCATGCTCCCTGAGGTCCTGACTCTCCGGTTGCAACTTTCGGGCATGCGCGAGCAGCCGGCCGGGTGCACCCGAGAAAAAATCTTCGAAATTCCAGCCGCCTTGGTAGCGTGGCCGCATGAACCACTGGCTCGTTAAGCAGGAACCGTCGGCGTATTCTTGGGAGGATTTTCAGCGGGACGGCAAAACGTCCTGGACGGGCGTGCGCAACTTCCAGGCCCGCAACCACCTTCGCTCGATGGCTGTCGGCGACCGCGTGCTCTTCTATCACAGCGTGACCGGCAAGGCGGTCGTCGGCATTGCCGAGGTCGCCCGCGCTGCATACCCGGACCCGACCGCCCCGGGCGGCGACTGGTCGTGCGTCGACATCGTCCCGCTCAAACCCCTCAAGCGCCCGGTCACCCTGGAGCAGATCAAATCCACCCCGTCGCTCGCTCAGGTTGGCCTGCTCCGCCAGTCCCGGCTCAGCGTGATGCCGCTCACCAAGCCGGAATATTCCGCGATCCTGGACCTCGCAAAGTAACGCCTACCATGAGCTCTGCCGCACCTATCGCCGAAGACATCCGCACGGTTGACCGAATGCTCAACCTCTGGCTCCCGAAAGAGTCCGCAAAGCCGGTCACGATCCACCGCGCGATGCGGTACAGCATCTTTGCGGGGGGCAAGCGGATGCGCCCGATCCTCTGCCTGGCCTCCGCGCGGACCTGCGAGATCCGGCGGGTGGCGGACGCTCTGCCTGCCGCCTGTGCGGTCGAGTGCGTCCACACGTATTCGCTGATCCACGACGACCTCCCCTGCATGGACGATGACGATCTTCGGCGCGGACGGCCTACCTCGCACAAGGTCTTCGGCGAGGGGATTGCCGTGCTTGCAGGCGATGCGCTTCTGACCGTTGCGTTTGAGATGCTGGCGCGGATGAAGCCGACCGCGCGCTACGCGGCGGCCGACTACGTCGCCGAGCTCGCCCGGGCTGCGGGAAGCCGGTTCCTGGTTGGCGGACAGGTCGCCGACCTCGAGGGGGAGGGGAAAAAGATCTCGCCCGGCGACCTGCGGTTTATCCATCGCGGAAAAACCGCAGCCATGATCATCACCAGCCTGAAGCTGGGCGCGATGGCCGCGAATGCGACGCCGCGTACGCTCCGGATCCTCGAAGAATTCGGCGACAGCCTGGGGCTCGCATTTCAGGTGATCGACGACATCCTCGACGTCACCCAGACCAGCGACGAGCTCGGCAAGAGTGCCGGGAAGGATGCCAAGGCCGGCAAGATGACGTACCCCGCGCTCCTCGGCCTCGAGGCCTCGAAGAAGGAGGCTGCCCGCCTGACGGAAAAAGCCCTCACCTCGCTTTCCCCTCTCGGCGAGCGGGCGCTCCCGCTCCGCACGCTGGCGGAGAAGCTCCTCCGGCGGACGTCGTAGCCCGAAAACGTCCTTTGGAGGGGAAGAGATGGTGCAAGATGCTGGCCGATAGGGCCTGCGGAAGCGCGAGGCGTATCCGCTGTGATCCGGTAAGCGCTGACAAAGGCCCTTCGCGGCCAGCAGATTGTGCCAGATCGCCCCGAGCAAAGGAGGTTTTCGGGCTTAGATCAATCGACTGTAGCCGAATCCGGATCGCCGAACATCTGGCGGTACCCCTGGCACCAGACGAGGTACGCGAGGGGCATGGTCGCCAGCAGCCCGATGCAGCATAGCACGACGCCGCTCGCCGCAATGAGACCGACCAGAATGAGCAGGCCAAGGGCCGAAAACCACTGGCCGTTCACCGTTTTCAACGCGGTTGTGATCGCAGCCCAGAACCCGAGCCCGCGGTCCACGATCAGCGGAAATACATAGCCGATGCCGACGGAAAGGTAAGTCAGCGGGATCATCAGGACGACGACGGCCACCAGGATCGGGACCTCCGACTTCGTGGTGGTCGTCAGATAGACGGCCGGCGCCATGCAGACGACAATGAGCGCAAAAATCGCGGCGACCCAGACCGCGCTGGCGAGGAGGATCTGCAGCCAGGCGGATTTGCGGAACCCCGCAAACATGTCGTTGAGGTTTGACTTCGTGCGGAGGGTGTTGATGAAAAAGTACATGAACCCGCCGGTCAAAAGCGTCGAAACCGACGAGGCCAGCGCCCAGAAAAAAATAAAGACCCCGCCCGCGGCGGCCATCATCATCACGTCGCCGGATCCTTTTGGGCCGATGAATTTCTCCATGAGGATCTGGGCGAACTGCATCGGGGCCTGGACGAGGATCGAGATCCCGAAGAAGATGAGCGTCGCCACCACGCAGACGCCCCAATTTTTTGCGAACGCCTCCCATCCCTTGCTCAGGCACGCGCCGAATTCGATCCGTCCGGGCTTCATCCGGTTCGGGGTCAGATTGCGAAACCGCTCGGGCACTCCGCTCGGGGCCGGAGCTGCCCCCGGGGGCGGCAGGCTGGTAAAGGTGGAGAGCGGCTGCCAGGTCTCCATGCCTTCGGTCCAGCCGAGGTCGGTGGGCAGAAGCTCCCCTCGTTCGAGGGCGTTCGATGTTTCCTGCTCGGTGAACTGGCCCAAGCTCTGGCGTTCCCGGTTGACGAAGATCGTGCCCATAGGAGGCCGATCCTACGCAACTTTTTAACCCTGCGTCAAATCCCGCCCGCGATCACAGAGGAATATTCCATGCGCCGGGAAGATCCTCGCGATGCGGCTCGTAGTGGTGGACCCGGAACCCCGCCGCTTCGGCCGCCGCGCAGTTCTCAGGCAGGTCGTCGAAGTACAGCGTGTTCGCGGGGGTCACTCCAAACTGGCGGGTCGCGATCTCGAAAATCTCGGCGGACGGCTTCATGCACCCGGCGCGGTACGAATAGACGCCGTCGCGGAAAATCGAGAAGACGTCGAACGATTTGAAGATAAACCCGTGGTGGATCTCGCCGATGTTCGAGAGCAGGTAGACCGGCATGCGCGCGGAGAGCCGGCGCGCGAGCGATGTCATCGGAAGATTTTCCACAAAGATGTTCGACCAGGTGTGCACGAATTCCTCCTCGTCCCCGGAGTCGCAAAATTCTGCGCGCACCGCGGCGAGGAACTCGGCGCGTGTCGATTGGCCGAGCTCAAACTTCCGGTTGGCCGCAACGATTTTTTCGCGGTCGGGCGGGACGGCCGGGCGGTTCTTTTCGATCAGCCGGTTGGCGGCCTTCAGGTAGTCGAAGAGGAGGAGGACGTTTCCGATGTCAAAGATGGCGGCGTCGATTTTCATGGGCGGAGTCGGGTGAGAAGACGTGCCGCCTCGCGCGAGGCGTCGGGGCGGCTGAGGGGTTCGGTCGCGGCGAGGCGCTCGT